>NZ_CP022522.1:852500-1222500 GCF_002850255.1 Pseudoalteromonas sp. NC201 | reverse complement strand
TAAGATTTCAAAGCTAAGTTTTACTCGACTACCAACTCGTTGGCTTATTGCTTTTCAGCGTAGCGCCCCGTGTCAGTGGGGTCGCATTATAGGGAGATCCGATTTTAGTGCAACCCCTTTTTTCATTAAAACTTATAAAAAAGGTTCATTCGAACAGAAAATACACAAAACCACTTAGAAACCACATTAATGCAACATTTTCTTCATAAAACTGTCACCAGTTTTCGCGAAGGGATCATAAGTATTGATCAAATTTGGGAGGATGCAAGATACAGTTGAAGAAATTTCCACCTGTATCTTGGTATTCAACTATCTATTCTTTTAGTAAAGAAGACTATATAGCTTTCGTCGATATGCTGAAGCAACACTATCGCCATCAGGAAGCGAAGCGATAATATCTAAAAATCCCTTTTTGGCTTCACCGTAGTTCATATCTTTCTTAAGCACCATAAGTAGGCTTGCCAATGCTTCTTCTTTTTTACCCACATCTAACTGAGCTTGAGCTAACTGACAACGTAAGTCTAATGAATCAGGTTCAGCTTCCACCGCTTGCTCTAGACGCTTTACCTCTGGTGAATCTTGTGCAGCCGCAGCTTGCGCCAATTTAGCGACTAAATTGTAGTAATATGGGTCTCGCTGTTCTTCATTTATAGAATCTAATAACGCTTGAGCTTCATCAAATTTTTGAATTTGCATGCAGATATCCGCAAACACCAACTTAACCCGAGTGTTACTACTGTCAATGTCGTATGCCTTCTTCGCATAACCAAAGGCATTATTTAGGTCACCGCTTGCGAGGAACTGCTTCGCTTGATCAAGTAAAATAACTTCAGGTGATGGTAAATGCTCAGACAAAGCTTCTTTTATTTCTTCTTCTGTTTTTGCCCCTGCCAGCATATCTACTGGCGCACCACCTTTTAAAATCACAATCGTTGGCAAAGCTTGTAAACCAATTTGCTGAGCGAGTTGAGATGCCAGCGCTTGTTGGACATCACAATCAATAACGCCTACGGTTATATGCTCACTATAAGCTGCCGCTATCCTCTCCAATATTTGGTCTTGCTGAACACATTCAGGATTTTGATTGCTATAAAAGGTCAGCAATAACACTTTCTCTGGATTTGGATCGGTTATTACTTGCTGAATGTTTTCAGGGGTTAGTTGGATTTTATTGCTCATATTCTATTTTCTGTCTGAGTAATTAATATGGTTGATATAGTGACACTATCTGAATTTACAACCAAGCCAAGAAAACAATTATGCAGAGCTTGGCTTTCTCTTTCGGGTAAATTTCCCCTTTCTTGCACCACGCTTTTTAAATGCAGGTACAGGAACACCTTTCAGTGCATTCGTATTGATAGACTGAGCGCCGTCAATAAATCCACCTAACTCATCACAAAGCGGTTGCATAAATTGATTATACGACGTTTCCTTATTGGCGATCTTTCCGAGCAATGACTCCCAGAGCGCAGTTCTATCTGGTAATGAAAGTGACTCAGGTAGGGTTTGAATAAATGCCTTTCCCAGCGCCGTAGAATATATCGTCTTACCTTCTCGTCTAAGAAACTGCCGTCTAAACAAAAGCTCAATAATTCCGGCCCGCGTCGCCTCAGTACCAAGCCCATCAGTGTCTTTCAATACCTTTTTGATAGATTGATCGGAAACAAACCGTGCAATACCTGTCATTGCACCTAATAAGGTAGCTTCAGTGTAATGCTTTGGCGGCTGAGTTTGTTTTTCTTTAACTTCACCTTTCTCGCATAAAAGTTGCTCTCCCACCTGTAACTCCGGCAATAGGCTTTCTTTCTCTACCTCATGACCTTTAAACAGTATCTTGAATCCTTGATCTGTTATTTGCTTCGCTTGTGCTTTGAATTGACCACCACTAATCTCCAACTCCACTTTAGTTTCGTTGTAGCGGTAGGGGTGAAAGAATTGCGCAAGATACTGTACAGAGATGAGTTGATAGACCTGTAACTCTCTATGCCCAAGCTGAGCACTGCGGAGCTTTTTAGTGGTTGGAATGATAGCGTGATGCGCTTCTACCTTTTTATCATTCCAACACGCTCCTTTTAGATTCATGTCAGCTAACTTAATAAACTTACTTTCTATTCCCTGATTGTGCTCGGCAGCCGCAATGACTTGCTCTCTTTCAACAAAATGTTCTTGTGGTAGATAACGGTTATCTGATCTAGGGTAAGTGATCAATTTATGATTCTCATAAAGTGCCTGACAAATATCCAACACTTGCTGAGCCGATAAACCGTAGCGCTTATTTGCGTCAATCTGCAAAGAAGAAAGGTTATAGGGTAACGGCGGGTTTATCTTTTTTGGTTTTGTTTCAACCTTATTTATTGTTGCTTGCTTTTGACTGATCCGATCCGCAACGTTTTCGGCTAAGGCCTTAACCAGAACACGCCCATCTTCGTCCATATAGGGCTTACATGCTTCACTTGGTACCCACTTAGCTTCAAAAACACCCCAATTTGGTTTATTGATGTGTGCAATCACCTCATAAAATGGTTTAGATACAAAGTTCTCTATTTCTAGATCTCTTCTAACAACCAAACCAAGTACCGGAGTTTGCACTCTGCCAACCGACAAAACAGTATTCACTCCCGCTTTTTGCCCGGCCAACGTAAATGCTCTGGTTAAATTCATCCCAAATAGCCAATCCGCTCTAGCTCTTGCAAGTGCAGATACACTTAAAGGAACAAATTCTTGATTAGAACGTGTCGAAGCCAATGCCTTTTTCACAGCTTGTGGGTTTAAATCACTGATCAACAAGCGTCGGATCGTTGCTCTTTTCCGTTCAGGCAAGTTTACAAATTGAAATACTTCGTCCACGAGCAATTGCCCTTCTCTATCAGGATCTCCAGCATGGTAGATTTCATCGGCTTTTGTGAGTAACTTTTTTAAAGTGCTAAGCTGCTTTTTTGTTTTTGGCTTTGCTTTGAACTGCCATTGAGTCGGCACGATTGGTAGATCATGAAACTGCCATTTTTTGTATTTGACGTCGTAGTCTTCAGGTTCTGCTTGTTCCAACAGGTGACCTATACACCAAGAAACCACATCACCATTCGCGACTTCTATATAACCATCTTGTTTTTTATGTGGTTTTGGTAAGACATCGGCGATTGCTCGGCCTAAAGAGGGTTTTTCTGCGATATAGAGTTTCATGATTAGCTTAACTGTATATAGATACAGTTATCATAGTGAATTTTGACGAAAAACACCATAGCTGCAAAGAGACTGTCTCCAGTCTCTTTGCAAACCAACAAACTTACGTTCTTAATAAATTAAGTTGCTTGTGTTTTTGTTCGACTATCAGCGTCATTGAACTGGCTGCTTGCTCTACTTCATCTGCGAACTTCGAAAGCTCAGCAGCGGCATCTGAAATGCCCGTCGTATTCGTATTAATTTCTTCGGTAACCATACTTTGCTCTTCCGCAGCCGTAGCAATTTGTGTTACTTCGTTAGAAATGCTTGTCAGCTCAGCAACTAGCGTACTCATTAACCTAGCCGATTCTTGGCAATAACTCACTGCGTCTTCACCTAGCTGCACAGAGCTCTCAATGATCCGGCCTGAGTTCGCGACTTCACTCTGTAGGTTATCTATTAGTTTACTAATGTCGTCCGTCGATGCTTGTGTTTTTGACGCCAAAGCTCGAACTTCGTCGGCAACAACCGCAAAGCCGCGCCCTTGCTCCCCCGCCCTTGCCGCTTCAATTGCTGCGTTTAAGGCCAGTAAATTAGTTTGTTCTGCAATGGCTCTGATCACTTCTAGTATTTTGGAAATATCATCACTGCGCTCAGATACCTTCACGACCGCTTGTTTCGCATCAATAACTTGATCCGCCATTGATTGCACCGTTTCGGTCGTTTTAATGATGCTTTGTTCGCTTTGCTGAACTTGATCTGCGGCCTGATTCGTACTTGCAGCCGCTTTTTCCGATGCCCGAGCCACCTCTGAAGCAGTTGCACTGAGTTCGTTAATTGCAGTAACTACGCTATCTATTTCTAAGTGCTGATTAGCGACTTTGTTTTTGATGTTTATCGCGGCTTCTGTTGTTCGATGCGACTGCTCGTAGGAAGATTCAGCAAGACCTTTGAGGTCATCAATCATCTTTCGTAGTTTATCAGTAAAGCGGTTAAAGCCATGTGCCAAGGCAATCAACTCAGCATGATGACTCACTTCTAGTTCATGCGTTAAATCGCCTTCGCTAGAAGCTAAGTTCTCTACCCGCTCCTGAATATGCGTAAGCGGGCCGATAATTGTGTTCACTAATACCACCGCAATGGCAATGCCAATAACAGCAATAACAATACCGATAATGAGCATCCAGCGACCAACGGAGTTTGTCGACTCCTCCAGCTGACTTTGCAGCGTTGTGGCAGAACTAAGTGCAATTGCCTTAGGTAGTTCGATTACTAGAGACCAAGTGGTGTTTGGTAACGCAATTTTAATCGGTACCGCTACGACTAAGTCTTCACCAAGCTCTTTAATCCCAGAACCTGTGTGCAGCGATTTTAACACCTCAGCCCTATCTGACTTTGTCGACTCAGCAAGTGGGCGGGCTAAATTCTTGTAGTGACTAGAACCCACAACAAGACCCAACTCACTTAACAAGGTTACCTTAGCGGCTCCTGAGTAAAGCGAGTTTGAGAGCTCGTCGACCATGGTTTGGAAAATCGGCAAATTTACATCCACGCCCACTAAGCCTCTAAATTGACGATTGACCACGACTGGTGTGGTCAATGAGGTCATCAGCATTTTGTTGCCCGGAGAAATTTCATATAAATAGGGCTCCATGATACACGGCGCTACTTTATCTTTTGCGCACAGATACCACTCGGCTTCTCGTAGGCCAAACTCATTGATTGCATCGGCATATTTTTCTTCTGCCGACTCAACTTTTTGTTGCATCGGACCATTGGCTTCTTGAGTAAAGTAGAGCTCTAAGGTACCAGCGCCCGGCACAGAGTGACTCGAACCACCTTGATTACTGGCATCATTGCCATCGTAACCATTCGGTTCAAACTGTGCATACATAGAAGACACAAAGCGATTTTGCTTTAGCGCACCATTGACAATTTCTTGCACTTGTTCACGGCTCAGAGGATCCTGCTCGGCGGTATGAGATAGTACACCCGCCAAAGTATAAGGAACACGATAGGCTTCATTGATAAAGCCAGCCACACGTTGCCCATATTGATTGCCTTTAGCGATAAGACCTTGGGATATTTCATCATAAATCGCTTGTTGGACCCCTTCACTTTGCTTGGTATTTTCTGCTGCAAGGTGAAACCACATTGTTGTCACTAATATAACAACCAAACTCGTTACTAATGCTGTTACAAAGAATAAGAGTTTGTTTTTAATCGAAGCTTGTTTCATAACATTCCCAGTTTTTAGACTTAGTATGCAAACAAATTGCACTGCACGTTCATCATCAACTTGATAAAACGAGTGACCCCTATTTTTATCGGCGACTATGAAGTCTTTTTTAACTGTAGCAAAAAATTTAATAACGTACTGAAATTTATGATGCTTGAGTGGGATTATTTAGGGAATAAATTATAAAGTGATGGGTAAAAAAATAGCGCCGAAGCACTATTTTTTTATCTTGTCTTTGCCTGTCGTCTTTTCATTACTCGGCAAGCGGTGATGTATTGCTGACTTAATCAGCATATATCCAGAAATAGGGGCAGTGAGCAGCAAAAATATTGAAATCAAGATTTCCTTTACACTCACACCATCAGTCGTGGTACTAAAATACACCATTGCCGAGGTCAATAAGCACGCCATTCCAAGCGTTGTGGCCTTTGTAGGACCGTGGAGACGCATAAAAAAGTCAGGCATTTTCACAAGACCAATAGAGCCTATCAATACAAACGCACCACCTAACAGTAATAAAATGGAAATTATCCATTCCGACATATCGCTCTCCTATTCTATGATGTCGCCGCGTAGCAAATACTTACATACCGCAACCGTACTTACAAAACCAAGCATTGCTATTAATAATGCGGCTTCAAAGTACAATGCAGTTCCCATACTCATTCCGTAAAGAATAATAAGCGCAATGGTATTTATGTACATGGTATCGAGCGCTAAAATTCTATCTGGAATTGAAGGTCCAACAACCAAACGCCAAAGATTTAGCAAAAGTGATACACCTATCATCGCAAAGACAATAAGAATTACAGTTTCTAGCATTCAAAAATCTCCTTCAATGGCGCTTCATAACGAGATTTAATAGTATCAATCAACGCTTGCTCATCCGTAAGATCTAACACGTGGATCAATAAGTATTTACGTTCTGGTTTTTCGCCGCTTTTTTCAGACTCAGGCCAAGGGTATACCTCAGCACTTACGGTGCCAGGAGTTAAAGATACCGTGCTGGCTAAAATAGTGATTGGCATAGCTTGATCTATATCGAGCGGCACCAACACGAAACCGGGGCGCAATTTCTTCGTTGGTCCTAAGATCTTTATCGCAACCTCAACGTTGGCGGTAATGATATCGTAAAGTACCAAAAGCAAATGAGTAAACGCACGCCATGGCTTAATGATCAGTGGCTGCTTAGTTCTAAACCGATAGGTAATAAGCGGGATCACAATCGCTAGAATAGTCGCGAGAATAATATGCCCAGCTGACACACTATTATTCATCAATAACCACACAGTAAATAGCAGTAAGCTGCGAAATGGAGTTGGTAGCCATTTAAACCTTGCTTCTAAACGCATCTATTTCGCTCCTTTTAACACAGCATTCGTCATGCTAGAAAAGTCGTGTAAAGAGTCGGCTGCCGACAATGCGTAATCAGTCAATGGACCGGCAAAAATCACCATTAACGGCGCACAAGTTATCAAGGTAAGAATTGCGATAATTTGGGCTGGGTGCGCTTTTTCTGCCGATTGTGTATCGACCTTACCTGTATGATGCCAAAACACTGTGCTACCAGCTTTTGAGACACTTACTAATACCGCTAAGCTTACTAACAAATACACCGCCCAAAACCAATACGTGTGACTCGACTCGATGGTCGACTTTAAGATCCATACTTTGCCAATAAAGCCTGATAACGGCGGCATACCAATCACAGTGATTGCCGCAATTGCAAACATGATGCCAAGTAACATAGGTTGAACTACTGGGCGACCCGCGGTGATCCTATCAGCGACTTTCCCCCTTTGTTTCCCCACTAAATCAGCAAGTAAGAACAAAGCAGCAGACACTAATGTCGAATGCACTAAATAGTAAATGGCTGCAGCGCTGCTATTTACCGTTTGTACGGCGACTAATGCCACTAGAGTGCCAACTGACACCACCACTAAATTTGCAGACAGCTTACGCAAATCTTGACTAGCAAGTACGCCAATCCCACCCATGACGATAGTCGCCAGAGCGAGCCACCATAGCCACTCTTGTGCCATATGACTTAATTCACCAGCTTGATCGCCAAAAATCAGTGTATACACACGCATCATAGAATACACACCCACTTTAGTCATAATTGCAAATAAAGCAGCTACAACAGGTAACGCGGTTGCATAGGTGTTTGGCAGCCATAGATGAAGCGGTAGCAAGGCACCTTTTAGCGCAAATACAACCAATAATAACAAGCCGCCAATTTTAGCAAGATAAACATCATCTCCTTGTAAGAAGGTGATCTTATATGCCATATCCGCCATGTTTAGGGTACCAAGCACACCGTACAAGATACCTAATGCAATCAAAAATACCGACGAACCTACTAGATTTAGGATCACGTATTGCAGTGAAGCACGGGTATTGTGCTTATCACCACCATGCATTAACAGCGCATAAGACGCTATCAACAAAATCTCAAAGAATACAAATAAGTTGAACGCGTCACCAGTTAAGAAGGCGCCATTTACCCCCATCACCAAAAAGTGCAGTAACGGATGGAAGAAACTTCCTCGTTCGTCGTCTCCGGCACAGCTATACAGCGAACACACAAAACACAACAAAGCGGTTAAGCTGACTAACAGAGTCGAAAGTTGATCAGCAACTAACACAATACCAAACGGTGCTTGCCAGTTACCAATCGCATAAACCTGAATGCCAGACTGCTGAACATGTAGTAAAAGTGAGGCACAAACTGCAAACGTAATTAGCGACATGAGTACTGAAACTTTACGCCTAATCGCTAAGTTCTTACCACACGGTGGCATCAGCAGGATCACCCCTGCCAACATAGGTAATAAAATAGGTAAAGAAGTCAAATGTTGGATCATGCTTTACCCTTTTTGTCAGGAACAATGCCATTTACATGGTCATTACCCAAATCAGAACGACCGCGAATAGCTAAGATCACGACAAATGCCGTCATCGCAAACCCGATAACAATTGCCGTCAATACCAAGGCTTGCGGCAGTGGATCTGCATACTCACTGCTATAACCAAGCACTGCAGCTTTGTTTAAGGTCAATCTACCCGATGCGAACAAAAACAAGTTGACCGCATAAGACAACATAGTTAAACCAAGAACAACAGGGAATGTTCTTGCTCGTAGAATCAAAAATACGCCACAGGCTACTAGCAAGCCCACGCACGATGCATAAAGCAATTCCATTAAATATTCACCTCTTCTTTGGGCGCATTTGCCGTTACTTTACCTAGGCTCGCCAAAATCATCAGCGTTGCACCTACCACGGTGATATAAACACCAAGGTCGAATGCGATGGCACTTGCCAGCTCAGTTTTACCTACCAATGGGATATCAAAATAATCAAACCATGAGGTTAAGAATGGTTTGCCAAAGAACCAACTTCCCACACCGGTTGCTAGAGAAATAGCGATACCCGTTGCGATAATCTTGCGGTAATTGACATCAAAGCGCTCTGCAATCCAATTCGAACCATGAGCAATGTATTGTAAAATAAAGGCTATCGCCGTGATTAGGCCCGCGATAAATCCACCACCCGGTAGATTGTGGCCGCGCAAGAAAATATAAACCGAGACCAGCAATGCCAAAGGCAATAAGCTTTGTGAAATACTTGCCAGCAGTAGCGGATATCTTTCTTTCGCCCAAGGTCTGCCTTCACTGTCACTGCCAGGCATAAATAATGGCAAATTAATCAGTAACTTATAAATCCCCAGTGCCGCAATACCCAGTACAGTAATTTCACCTAGCGTATCAAAACCACGGAAATCCACTAAGATAACGTTAACGACATTCGTCCCGCCACCGCCAACTTTGGCGTTTGCAATAAAGAACTCAGAAATACTATCCAATGGCCTTGTGATCAAGGCGTAACTGATACTTCCGATGATCACACCAATTGCTGAAGCAATACCCATATCACGGAGTACGCGAATAGAACTAGACTCCTTCGGCGTTCTTTGCGGTAAGAAGAATAACGCAAGCATCAACAGAATAATGGTCACTACTTCTACCGTTAACTGAGTAAGCGCCAGATCCGGTGCTGAGAAGCGCGTAAAGGCAACCGACACCATGAGACCAACAACCGAAATCATCAACAGTGCAACCATACGAGTACGATGCCAGATAACCGTGCCAATCGCTCCAATCATTAATAAACCAGCACCAATACCGTTATGTACGTCAATTGGCGTCGGCTCTAAATTACCCACTAACTGTGACATTTCAAACAATGGCCAGCCTGCACTCACCAGCACAACGATAAACATCAGCATCAGATAACGCTGTAACGAACCATTTTCTATTGCGTTTACACGCGCGCGACTCCAAGACACTATGTTGTACATAGTGCGTTCAAACGTTTTCTTAGCGTTCATCGGCGGTAATGAAGCTTGGAATTGGAATAGATATTTGCGCTGAGTATAAATTAATAAGCCACCACATACCGCAAGGCCACTCATGAGCAGTGGTAAGTTAAAGCCATGCCAAATAGCAACCTCAAAGGTTGGCGCAGCCTCCCCTAATACCGCACTTGATGCTGTCTTTAACATGCCATCAACGATAAAGTTAGGGAACATGCCGACTATCAAACATAAAGCGACCAAGATTTCGATTGGAAAACGCATATAGCGTGGCGCTTCATGCGGCTCCTTGGGTAAATCAATTGGATCTCCGTTGAAGAATACGTCATGAATAAATCGCGCCGAATACGCAACAGAGAATGCACCGGCGATTGTCGCCAAAATTGGAATCAACCACGACATAGAGCCCAGAAGTTGCTGGTGTAGCGTCTCGGCAAAGAACATTTCTTTTGACAAGAAACCATTAAGTAGCGGCACCCCAGCCATCGCAGAAGCGGCAACCATCGCAAGCGTTGCGGTATAGGGCATAAATCGCCACATACCGTTGAGTTTACGCATATCACGAGTGCCCGTTTCATGGTCGATGATCCCCGTCGCCATGAATAAAGAGGCCTTAAACGTTGCGTGGTTAATAATATGGAAAACCGCCGCAACAGTCGCAAGCTCAGTATCCAGACCAAGTAATAAAGTAATAAGGCCTAAATGACTGATCGTCGAAAACGCCAAAAGACCTTTTAGATCATGTTTAAATAACGCGATATAGGCACCAACGAGCAGCGTCGCTAAGCCAGTTAGGCCAACGAGAATAAACCACAGCTCTGTACCCGCCAGCGCAGGATAAAAGCGCGCCAGTAAGAATATCCCAGCTTTCACCATAGTCGCAGAGTGTAAGTACGCACTTACAGGTGTTGGTGCAGCCATCGCGTGCGGTAGCCAGAAATGGAATGGAAATTGCGCGGACTTGGTAAATGCGCCCAGTAGCACAAGGATTAACGCCACTTCATATAATGCATGGGATTGAATAAGCTCACGACTAGATAAAATCACATCCAGGTTATAACTACCTACAATATCTCCTATCAACATCAAGCCGGCAAGCAGTGCTAAACCGCCACCGCCAGTGATCGCAAGTGCCATTTTCGCCCCTTTGCGGGCCTCTGACTTATGCCACCAATAGCTAATAAGTAAAAATGAACTAATACTGGTAAGCTCCCAGAATAACCAAAGCTGTAATACGTTATTAGACATAACGATACCAAGCATGGCGGTCATAAAGAGCATTAAGTAAGCATAAAGTTTAGGCATGGAATCATTGCTGCTAAGGTAGTATCTGGCATAGAAGATAACCAGCATACCGATGCCCAAGATCATGAAAACAAACAGCAACGCAAGACCATCCAGTCTAAACGCGATGTTAATATCTAGAAGCGGAACCCATTCAAATGTGTACCGAATAGTCTCTCCTGCGAAAACGGCAGGAGCGAGATCAACAGCAAGTAAAATTGCCACTGCTGGCGCTACTAAGGTTATAGCAGTCGACTGATTACGAGAAAGCTTTCCCGTAAATGCAGAGATAAAACTGCCAATTAAGGATAGCAAGGGTATCCAAAATAAAGTCATAGATGAAACCTTTTATTTGCGTCGTTATGGCTCGTTTAGATTAATGTGACATTCCCCCTTCCAAGTTGGAGCGATCGGTACACATTAACCACACGTACATGAACCCTGTTATACTTGATTAGTGTTTGAGTTGTCTAGAGTTTCACTTTCTAGCTGATGCTATTTTAGCCAACCTTAACAAACTATTCAGAATAAGTTCAAAACTATTCAGCCGAATTAACCGCTATTTTATCTTCTAAACGTATTGAATTCAGTACTGCTAACCACCTTTGACGGTAATTTGCATCTAACTTAATTGATTGATATTCGAGCAAAGAGTGACTATTCGAGGGTTTATATGAGGAAAATTTACCTAACTCGCAGGTGCGACTTGGCACCCAATTGTTCGGTGCGTGGTCACCAACGTAAAGATTTGGTGCCTTTTGCCCTGAAGTCGCGCAAAGCCATTTTGCTTTTTTAGCTGGTACTGGGTATTCATCTTCAAAACCACTAAAGTGCATAAGCTCGTGTACCAGCGTGTTGTAAGTGCTGGTGGCGCTCAAAGTCATGTGCTTACCGCTGACATTAGCAAGCCCCTCCGTTGCCATAAACACCAAGTGATCGTATTTTGACAAGCCCTGCTCGTATCGTAAGTCGCACATTGCAAATCCCCTTTGCCTCTTACAACTAAGTTTGTTCGCCGCATATATCGGTTTAGATAAACAATATACGCCTTTGGCTGGCTCTGGTTGTTGCTCATAAGCATGTTTAAGCACTTGTAAACGCTGCAAACCATCTAAATTACTGGCGATTAATGCAAGATTAAACTGACAAGACGCACTTGAATGCTGACGCTCTGAGAGAGTCTGAAACAGTCTTAAATAGGGATTATTCAAAAATGTCGTAACAGGCTTTCCTTGCCACACCGCGAGCAACGAAGTGAGTTCTGGGTTTAACGCGTAGCGTTTTGAAAGCGCATAAAGCAAGTGATATCGGCCAAGTGATACTAACTGCTCGGACACTTGCTGACGCTGCTGACGATTCAAACGAGACCAAGTATCGAGTAAAAGCAGCTTAGTGCTATTTTTCTGTTGAGCACTCAAATCGCGCTGTAACCGTTCAAACTCCCAACTTGGTTGCTTTAGGCCTGCAATGGCTTTTACTAATTGTGCACTTGCTTGTGAGGGTAACACCTCAAGCGCCGGTGCAATGGCAAAATAGCTATTTGGATTGGCGACGACAAGTGCTGATTTTTGCGCGATAGAGAGGTGTGCATAATTAGGGCTGCTTGAAAACAGCAGCCCTATAAGCATAAAAATAAAAAGGTGTTTAGCTCGCGTCTTGTTCGTCATTCAACTGGGCAAGTAAATCAAGCTCAAGACGGGCGTATTTATGTTCTACAAACTCATATACATTGGTTGCCAATGCGAGCTTAAAATAGCTAATCGCAGAGGCTAAGTCCCCTTGCGTCTGATATTGCTTAGCCAGATAAAAATAGGCCTCACAGAGACGCTGCGCATACTCTTCTTGGGTGCTCACGCCCTCAGAGATCTGCGCAAGAAATGCTTCTTCAGATAAAGTCCCCAAATACAATGCAACTAACTGAGACGACCACTCGTCAGGATCTAATGCTTGGCTATTTGCCGCCAATGTCTGCTTAGCAAGCGCATCGTCTACTTGCTGCTGAGCAATATACAGCCACATAGCACGGTACGCATCTTTTGGAGCACGCGCCAAAAAGGCTTCAAAATCTTTTACAGCTAAATCGGCTCTTTCACCGTAATACAATGCGATACCACGATTTAAATAGGCATATTCATGTTGCTCGTCGAGCTCTAGCACAGCATCAAACATTTCATATGCCCGGCCATAATTTTGCTCTAGCGTTTGGTGAATACCTAGGAAGTTATATACTTCAGCGAGATCTGGCTTAATTTTTACGGCGCGATTGAAGTCAATACGAGCAAGGGTTTGCAAACCAATGCTATCGTACAGCATACCGCGATTGTATAGTAGCTGCGCGCGTTGCTCATTTGCCATATCCGGCTGCAAGAGTAACTCGTTAAATCGAGCAATGGCAATTTCATTACGGAAATTGGCTTGAAGTGGTACTGCAAGCGGAACATTTACAATGTTTTTAGTGGCCTCTGGCTGCGTGCTTTTACATCCTACCAGCCCCATTAGCACTAATGGCACAACTATTTTCGCTAACTTCATTTCCTTCCTCATTCAATGGCATTTGCCCGTTTAGAGTCTTTGCACAGGTATACCAACAATCTGATTATGTAACCTGAGGTTTGGATAAGGAATGTTCCAACTCATTGTTGCTAAAGCACAACTTAGTTTTCTCCTTGTCTAGCCAGAGAGCTTTAGGGAAAACAAGGCGAATTTACGCACCAATAGCTGGCTATTGGAAGTGAATTCAACGCAGTTAGCGCTAAAACTTTCTGCTAGAAAGGCATTAATTATCCGCAGCTCAGGTTATGTACTATAACTTTGCCTAGTTCTCTATTGACCAGATAAACTCAGTTTTGTTTCATCATTTTGAGTCAAACAGCATTAAAGCATAAAAAAAGGGGCTATTCAGCCCCTTTACACTTCTATTCTATGCAAAGCTTTGCAGAGATTACTCAGCGCCTTCTTCTTTAGGCTGCTCAGCTTTTTTCTCTTGTGCTTCTTTGATACTTAAGCGAACACGGCCTTGGCGGTCAACTTCAAGTACTTTAACTTTAACTTCTTGACCAACAGTTAAGTGATCTGAAACGTTATTTACGCGCTCTTCACTGATTTGTGAGATGTGCACTAGGCCATCTTTACCAGGAAGTACGTTTACAAACGCACCGAAGTCTACGATACGGATAACTTTACCAGTGTAAAGCGTACCAACTTCAAGTTCTGCTGTAAGCGCTTCGATACGTGAAATAGCAGCTTGTGCGCTATTACCATTCGTTGCAGCGATCTTGATAGTACCGTCGTCTTCAATTTCAATCGTTGTATCTGTTTCTTCAGTAAGCTGGCGAATTGTTGCACCACCTTTACCGATAACTTCAGCAATCTTCTTCGCAGGGATCTTCATAGTGTAGATACGTGGAGCGAACTCAGATAGCTCTTCAGAAGGTGCAGAAATCGCTTGGTCCATCACACCTAGGATGTGTAGACGCGCTGCTTTCGCTTGGCGAAGCGCGATCTGCATGATTTCTTTGGTGATACCTTCAATCTTGATATCCATTTGTAGTGCAGTTACACCGTTTGCTGTACCCGCTACTTTAAAGTCCATATCACCTAAGTGATCTTCATCACCAAGGATGTCAGAAAGTACAACGAAATCTTCGCCTTCTTTCACTAGACCCATCGCGATACCAGCAACTGACGCTTTAACTGGAACACCAGCGTTCATTAGCGCAAGTGAAGTACCACATACTGATGCCATTGAAGATGAACCGTTTGATTCAGTGATTTCAGATACTACACGTACTGAATATGGGAATTCAGCCAGTGTTGGCATTACTGCCGCAATACCACGCTTAGCTAGGTTACCGTGGCCGATTTCACGACGCTTAGGAGACCCTACAAAACCCGTTTCACCTACACAGAATGGAGGGAAGTTATAGTGAAGCATAAAGTGATGCTTGTGAGTACCAGTTAGGTCATCTAGCATCTGCGCGTCACGTTCAGTACCAAGGGTTGCTGTTACAAGTGCCTGAGTTTCACCACGAGTAAAGATTGCAGAACCGTGAGTACGTGGCAGTACACCCGTCATCACGTCTAGCGCACGAACCATATCTGGTTCACGACCGTCGATACGTTTTTCGCCAGCAATGATACGGCTACGTACAATTTTCTTCTCAAGTGAGCTGAATGTTTTACCTACCACTTGCTCGTCTAGTGACTCGCCTTCAGCAACTTCAGCGCCTAGCTTTTCAATGACTTCTGCTTTTGCTTCAGAAAGTGCTTCTTTACGTGCAACTTTGTCGGTAATACGGTAAGCATCACCTACTTTTTGCTCTGCAATTGCAGCGACTTTTTCAGCTAGTGTTAAATCTTTTTCAGGTGCTGTCCAATCCCATGCAGCTTTACCAGCTTCAGCGCGGAATTCTTCGATTGCTTTGATGATAGCTTGTGATTGCTCGTGACCATATACAACAGCGCCAAGCATTTCTTCTTCAGTTAACACTTCAGCTTCTGATTCAACCATTAGTACTGCGTTTTCAGTACCAGCAACAACTAGGTCAAGCTTACTTGTCTCTAGCTCTTTTAACGTAGGGTTAAGTACGTATTGACCAT
The DNA here is from genome assembly GCF_002850255.1 of Pseudoalteromonas sp. NC201. NCBI lineage: Bacteria > Pseudomonadati > Pseudomonadota > Gammaproteobacteria > Alteromonadales > Pseudoalteromonadaceae > Pseudoalteromonas > Pseudoalteromonas sp. NC201. The sequence continues at coordinate 1,206,842 of NZ_CP022522.1, read as the reverse complement.
CGATGAAACCAACGCGCGCGGCACCTAGAGGGCCATTGAATGGAATGCCAGAGATAGCTAGCGCTGCTGAAGTACCAATCAAAGCAACGATATCTGGTTGGATCTCAGGGTTTACAGAAACCACTGTCGCGATAACCTGAACTTCGTTTACAAAGCCGTCTGGGAATAGAGGACGAATTGGACGGTCGATTAGACGAGCGGTTAGTGTTTCACCGTCTGAAGGACGACCTTCACGCTTCAAGAAACCACCAGGGATACGACCCGCAGCGTACATTTTTTCTTGGTAGTTAACCGTTAGTGGGAAAAAGTCTTGGCCAGGAGCCGCTTCTCTTCTTCCTACAACAGTAACAAGTACCGAAGTATCACCAATGCTTGCAAGTACTGCGCCGTCAGCTTGACGTGCGATAGCACCTGTCTCTAGAGTCACCGTGTGTTGACCTAGTTGAAATTCTTTAATAATTGCTTGCACAATATTTTCCTTACTAAATTGTTTTCAACGTCAACGGGGACCAATCACAGTCTTAAATAAACTCACCATAATTTACTTAAGCACTACAATTGGAAATCCGATTGACGCTTGTTTAAAAGTATTTTTAAACGGCTGTAAGTATACTGATAGAACAGCCACAAAAAAAGGGGCTAATTAGCCCCTTTTTTACTGTTGGATAAATTTCCAACAAGAAATCAAAAATATTAGCGACGTAGGCCAAGCTCTTTGATTAGTGCAGCATAACGGTCAACGCTCTTGCCTTTTAGGTAGTCAAGAAGGTTACGACGTTGGCTAACTTTACGTAGAAGACCACGACGTGAGTGGAAATCTTGCTTGTGGTTAGCGAAGTGACCTTGTAGCTTGTTGATGTCAGCAGTTAGAAGTGCAACTTGTACTTCTGGTGAACCTGTATCACCTTCTGCGCGTGCGAACTTTGCTACGATTTCTGCTTTTTCTTGATTGCTTAGTGACATAATAACTCCAAAATAAGTTTAGTAATGCTTCAGCCGATCACTAATTCAGCCAAAGCGGAAGCTGGCGGATTATACCAGCATAAACTCCCCTTGCATAGGAAGATTTTATTGTGATTCCGGCTGAGCGGAAGATAGCGCGCGTTTTGCTTTCAATAATCCTTGTGGATTACGCTCGCCAATCCCAACAAACTTACCATCAGCAACCACTTTAACAATACCGTCTGGTAAATTTTCGACAGCAACGGTTTGCCCATGACCAAAAGCAACGCCTTGCTCAGCACTAATATCAACAACGCTCAAATCGACCAAAGCGGTATCCATCGGCAACAATAATTCATCGAGATAAGTCGAAGGCGCAACTTCTTCCGCTTTTGCTTTCTCAAGTAACGCTTCTAACTCGACTAAGGTAATCATTTTGTCGCTAGGGTAATGACCAACTTCACTACGGTGTAACATAATGACATGCGCACCACAGCCAAGCTTTTCCCCCAAATCATCGACTATCGTACGAATATAAGTGCCTTTAGACACATGCACCGTCATTTGAATTTGTTGAGTTTGCTCGTCATATTCATCTAACGTAATACGATAAACATTAATCTTGCGACATTTTCGCGGTACTTCGATGCCTTCGCGGGCATATTTGTATAGCGGTTGGCCCTGATATTTGAGCGCCGAATACATCGAAGGGTACTGATCAGATACCCCCAAGAAGCTGGCAATTTCTTGCTCTAACTGCTCAAGTGTTACATTTACTGGTCGCGTTTCAACAATTTCACCATCAGAATCTGATGTCGTCGTGCGCTCACCCAGCTGCGCTCTCACCACGTAGGTTTTGTCAGTATCAAGCAAAAACTGGGTAAACTTAGTCGCTTCTCCAAAGCAAATTGGCAACATACCTGTTGCCAGCGGATCCAAAGCACCGGTGTGGCCCGCTTTTTGAGCGAAATAAATGCCCTTTGCTTGCTGTAGTGCTTTGTTAGAAGAAATACCTTGCGGTTTATTTAATAACAGAATGCCGTCGATCGCACGGCCTTTGGTGCGACGCGCCATTACTCTTCCTCTTGGTCTTTATCTCCAGACTCAGGACCACGCTTTGCGTTGTCTTCTCTGATCACAGAGTCAACCAAGTTAGAAATACGCATACCTTCCATTAGGGAGTTATCAATAACAAATTTAAGCTCAGGCATGATACGCGCACGGATACGCTTGCCAAGAAGCGAGCGGATATAACCGGTTGCTTCATTCAGAATAGCCGCACTTTGCTTAGTTTTGTCTTCATCACTCGTATTCAACACAGTAATGAATACTTTTGCATAAGAAAGATCGCGTGATACCTCAACAGCTGACACTGTTACCATACCCAATCTTGGATCTTTAATTTCGCGCTGTAGGATCACCGCAATTTCTTTTTGAATTTGCTGTGCTACGCGATCTGTACGAGAAAATTCTCTCATTTTCACCACTTAAAATTTCAAAATCTATGAGATCACAAATGGGGGCTAGTGCCCCCATCTCAAGTATTTTAATAACTTACAATTAAAGCGTACGCTCTACCTGTACAGTTTCAAATACTTCGATTTGGTCACCGACTTTAACGTCGTTGTAGTTCTTAACGCCGATACCACATTCCATACCGCTACGAACTTCAGCAACGTCATCTTTAAAGCGACGTAGTGACTCAAGCTCACCTTCGTAAATAACAACATTATCACGAAGTACACGGATTGGCGCACTACGTTTAACCACACCTTCAGTTACCATACAACCTGCAACAGCACCGATCTTAGGCGACTTGAACACGTCACGAACTTCAGCAAGACCAATGATCTCTTGCTTAAATTCTGGTGCAAGCATACCTGTCATTGCTTGTTTTACTTCTTCGATTAGGTTGTAGATAACGCTGTAGTAACGTAAGTCTAGGTTCTCAGTATCAATAACTTTACGTGCCGAAGCGTCCGCACGTACGTTAAAGCCAACCATAATAGCGTTAGAAGCCGCTGCAAGTGTTGCATCCGTTTCAGTAATACCACCAACACCAGAGCCTACGATCTTCACTTTAACTTCATCTGTAGACAGTTTAGTCAATGAATCAGCGATTGCTTCGATAGAACCTTGAACGTCTGCTTTAAGTACGATGTTCACTTCAGATACGTCGCCCTCAGTCATGTTAGAGAACATGTTCTCAAGCTTCGCTTTCTGCTGACGAGCAAGCTTCACTTCGCGGAACTTACCTTGACGGTATAGTGCCACTTCACGTGCTTTACGCTCATCACGAACTACTGTCGCTTCGTCACCAGCAGCTGGTACGCCAGAAAGACCTAAGATCTCTACTGGAATTGAAGGACCCGCTGATTTAATGTCTTTACCGTTTTCGTCTTTCATCGCGCGAACACGACCATATTCAAGACCGCAAAGTACGATATCACCTTGGTTTAGGGTACCTGATTGAACAAGTACAGAAGCGATTGGACCACGACCTTTATCAAGGCGAGATTCGATTACCACACCAGACGCCATGCCTTCTTTAGAAGCTTGTAATTCTAATAGCTCAGATTGCATTAAGATAGCTTCTAGTAGCTCATCAATACCAAGACCAGTCTTCGCTGAGATATGAACAAACTGCGTTTCACCACCCCAGTCTTCTGGGATTACATCTAGTTGAGCAAGCTCATTCTTAACGCGGTCAGGGTCAATACCCTCTTTATCCATTTTGTTCACAGCAACGATAAGTGGTACTTCGGCCGCTTTCGCGTGTTGTACCGCTTCTTTCGTCTGAGGCATTACACCATCGTCCGCTGCAACAACAAGTACAACGATGTCGGTTGCTTTCGCACCACGAGCACGCATCGACGTAAACGCCGCGTGTCCAGGAGTATCTAGGAAAGTGACCATGCCACTGTCCGTCTCAACATGGTAAGCACCGATATGCTGAGTAATACCACCGGCCTCGCCGTCAGCAACTTTTGCTTTACGAATGTAGTCAAGCGTTGACGTTTTACCGTGGTCAACGTGACCCATTACCGTTACTACCGGCGCTCGTGGCTCAAGAGAACCTTCTTCACTGCGGTCACTTAGTACTTTTTCTTCCAGCTCGTTTTCTTTCACTAGAATAACTTTGTGACCCATTTCTTCTGCCACTAGCTGCGCAGTTTCTTGATCGATAACTTGGTTAATGGTAACCATGTCACCCATCTTCATCATTGTCTTAACAACTTCAGCGCCTTTAACTGCCATACGAGAAGCAAGTTCTGCAACAGTGATAGTTTCACTGATACGTACTTCTTGTTTAACTTCTGCCGCTGGCTTTTGGAAACCATGCTGTAATGAAGTTGGCGCTTTTAAGCGACCTTTTTTGCCTTTCAGCCTCTTCGCATTCGCTTCTGCTGCTTCTTCTTTCGCACTTGGCTTTTTCTTCTTCTTACGACGTGCGCTTTTCTCTTCACGTGCGTCAGACTCATCTTCCGCTTCACGAGCGTAAGTAGAAGTTGTTAGGTGGTGATCAGCACTTTCTTCTCGACGAAGACGCTCTTCTTCTTCCGCCTTCCAACGTGCTTCGTTTTCTTCCGCTAGACGGCGAGCTTCTTCCGCTTGACGTTTCGCTTCTTCTTCTGCCTTTTTCAGGGCTGCTGCTTCTGCTTCTTGACGCAGACGCTCAGCTTCTTGACGTTCTTTAATTTGTTGCGCGCTATCCACTTCTTTACTCTGCTTATCTTTGGCTTGACGTTCAGCATCCGCTTGTCGCTTCGCCTCTTCTTTAGCTTTGCGCTCGGCTTCCTCATCGGCCTTGCGTTCCGCTTCTTCGCGCGCATTGCGCTCAGCTTCTACTTTGGCCTGTTGCTCTGCTTGTTGCTGAGCCATTAACTCTGCTTCTTTGCGCGCAGCTTCCTCTGCAGCTAAGCGTTCTTCCTCTCTCTGCTGCTCGATTGCGCTCTTTTTAACGTAAGTGCGCTTCTTACGGACTTCTACAGATACAGACTTTGCTTTACCAGATGAGTTAACACTTAACGTGCTTTTACTCTTACGCTGTAGAGTCATACGCTCAGGGCCGGTTGAACCAGTGCCACCGTGTTGCTTGCTTAGGTGATCAAGCAACGTCGCCTTTTCGGATTCAGTAACTTGGTCGCCCTCGGCTTTGGTGATCCCTGCATCTTTTAACTGTTGTAGTAATTTATCAACAGTTGTACCAATACTCTCGGCTAGTTTGTTAATGCTCACTTCTGCCATATGTGATGTTACCTCCGTTAATAAATTACTCTTCGCTGAACCAGCAAATGTTACGTGCAGCCATGATTAACTCACCAGCTTGCTCTTCTGATAACTCAGAAATTTCAACTAAGTCATCAATACCTTGCTCTGCAAGGTCTTCAAGTGTAACGATACCTTTGCTAGCAAAAACAAAAGCGGTATGACGCTCAAGTCCTTCAAGTGCTAGTAGGTCTTCTGCAGGTTCTGCATTTTCAAGACTTTCTTCATCGCGAAGTGCTTTCGTAGTCAGTGCATCTTTCGCACGGTTACGTAGCTCTTCAACGGTTTCTTCGTCTAGACCGTCGATTTCTAAAAATTCAGCTACTGGTACATAAGCCACCTCTTCAAGTGAAGAGAAACCTTCGTTAATCAGTAGTGTTGCAAAATCATCGTCGATGTCTAGATTTTCAGTGAATAGATTAACCAATTTATCTGATTCTTCCGAGCTCTTACGCTCCATCTCTTCCACTGTCATTACATTTAGTTCCCAACCAGTAAGTTGGCTAGCTAAACGTACGTTTTGACCATTACGACCAATCGCTTGCGCTAGGTTGTCAGCTTCAACTGCAATTTCCATCGTGCGCGTATCTTCATCCATTACGATTGAAGCTACTTCAGCCGGTGCCATTGCGTTGATTACGAACTGTGCTGGATTATCATCGTAAAGTACAATGTCAACACGCTCACCGCCAAGTTCTGAAGACACAGCTTGTACACGTGCGCCACGCATACCAACACATGCACCTACAGGGTCGATACGCTTGTCGTTTGATTTTACAGCGATTTTAGCACGAGAACCAGGGTCGCGTGCAGCACCTCTAAGTTCAATCATTTCTTCGCCGATTTCCGGAACTTCAATACGGAATAGTTCCATCAACATTTCAGGCTTAGAACGCGTAACAAATAGCTGAGCACCACGCGCTTCAGGCTTCACTTCGTAAAGTAGACCACGTACACGGTCACCCGGACGGAAGCTTTCACGTGGTAGCATGTCTTCACGGTAAATTACCGCTTCAGCATTGTTACCAAGGTCGATAACGATAGCGTCACGCGTTGCTTTTTTAACAACACCTGTCACTAGCTCGCCTTTTTGATCTTTATATGCATCAACAACTAATGCGCGCTCAGCTTCACGTACTTTTTGTACGATTACCTGTTTCGCCATCTGTGTGGTGATACGGTCAAATTTAATTGATTCGATCTGCTCTTCAACGTAATCACCTAATTGAACGTCAGGCTCATCAACTTGCGCCGCTTCAATAGTGATTTCCGCATATGGATTTTCTAGTGAACCGTCTTCTTGTGGTTCAACCGCTTTCCAACGACGAAAAGTATCGTACTCGCCCGTTTTACGGTCGATAGTAACGCGTACTTCGATCTCACCGCCGTGCTTCTTTTTTGTTGCTGTCGCTAGTGCGAACTCTAATGCTTCAAAAATCTTTTCTCTTGGGACCGCTTTTTCATTGGAAACAGCTTCTGCCACCAACAATATTTCTTTTGCCATAGGTAATGCCTCGCTTGCCCTTGTCCTTCGCACTCAAAGTTAGAATTTTGCGATGATATTGGCACGCTCAATGTTGCTTAACATCAGGATAAAGTCCTGAGCGTCAACTTTTAACGTGATCATATCGCCATTAACTGCTACTAAGTCGCCTTTAAAATTACGGCGACCTTCTTGCGGAAGTTTAGTACGCAAACGTACTTCCTCTCCCACTGCTGCTTCATAGTGAGCTTGTTTGAATAATGGTCTGTCAACACCAGGAGAAGATACTTCCAAACTATATTCGTTCGTAATCGGGTCTTCGACATCTAAAATTGCACTAACTTGACGACTCACTTCCGCACAGTCATCTACATTAATGCCGTTTTCATGATCGATATATACACGAAGTGTAGAATGACGACCAGCTTGCACAAACTCAAGACCGAGTAATTCAAAGCCACACGCAGCAACTGCAGGCTCCAACATTTCAGTCAAATCTTGCTCGAGTTTTGACACAGAACTCCTCCATACAAACAAAAAAAGGGCCTAAAGCCCCAAATCATAGCTGCTTGATCTTGGGCTCAGAATACACCTTGCGCCAGATACAACAACGCCCCGAACCAAGCGGGGCGTCACACGAATAACAAACTGTGTGGCCAAAGGCCGTGCTTGGTTTGCGAGCTATCTCAGCCAAATTAATCATCAACTTAAACAAAAAAGCCGATGCTTAAACGCAAAACGCGCATTACAAGGAATGCGCGAAATCAAAGAACTCAATCTTTAACTTGGTTGCGGGAGCCGGATTTGAACCGACGACCTTCGGGTTATGAGCCCGACGAGCTACCAGGCTGCTCCATCCCGCGCCAACACATAAAATTGTTTTACTTCTACTTTTCAAAGAAGTGGCATCTAAAAAATGCCATTTTAATGGGCAATGTATTGCCCATGCTTAAAGCCAATTATACTGAAAAACGAAAGTTTCAGTTCGATTGACTAAATATGCTGCGTATTATAAAGACAGTATGCCTAGATAGCAACCTTGATTTAGAACTATCTTCTGACGTTTCAGCTCGTTGCTGAGATGTAATCAGGTATTTTACTTTTCACATACAACACCGTGATGCCCAACTCATCGGTCCAGTTTCGTCTCCTTTCATTTTTTTGTAACAAAAAAGAAATATTTAATCCATAATTGGGGACAAGAAAATCACGAAAGAAAGGAAAACCAAATGAGAACGGTTATAAAATCAAGCAAATTGACAGCGCTGTCTATATTTAGTTTTGAAGCGTTTGCAGCGCAATGTGAATCAGCAGGACCACAAACACCGAGAGATATTGATAGTTTGCAGGGTCACAACAAACGGGTTTTTGCTATGGCTCCACCAAAAGAAAAACTCAACCTATGTAACATCCACTTTCATAAAAATGCAGAACATAAAGCCAAAGACTTCTCTGTCGTTTCCAATGACCCAAAGTACGGCGGATTCCAATGTAATGCAACTGCAAGCCTCACCCCAGCAGAGCTTGCTCCTGTAGAAGATAAAGTATGTAACAACGTAAAGCCCGGCGATACGATTGAAGTACACTGGGTTCATAGCTCTTGTGATGTAAAACCGGGCCCGACCCTCGGTGCTTGCTTAAATGACAGCTGCGCCAACCCCGATCTACGCGTCGAAACTCAGGTGTTTTTAGTGGTTAATGATGAAAATGCGCAAGACTTCACTGAGCTTGATTATCAAGGCCAAGTTGGCGGTTACCATCAAGCAGGTGTTTTACCAAGTGATACAGGCACACCAGTTGAGTTTTTAGGTTCGACGACTGGACCTAGCTATAACAACCAACAGTGCTCACCTTTACAGGTAAGTTGGAGTGTACGCCCAAGCTGTGCCAAAGTTGATATAAATAGTCTCGCGCGTTGGTGTAAAGACAATGCTTTTGAAGAGGACCATGCGCATGGCATTCGTAAACTCGTGACAGATCCACAGTTGCTTTCACCAATTAAGCACTAATATTTTTAAATCAATGTGGGCCGTTACTCAATCTCGGCCTACTATAGCTAGGTCCAGCATATTGAAATTCAATTGATTATTGCAACGTAAGAAAAAGCTCACAAAAAAATATTAAAAAGTCTCGCATTTTAAAAAAACAGCTATACTCAGACTTAGGCTATTTGTTTTTGAGCAAAGGATCCGCTCTTCATCAGTTTGAAGAGGCGTCTATGAGCATTACTCCCTATCAATATCAACTTTTAACTCAAACGCTTGCGAGTATTCGTCCGAATTTCCATGGCTTTTGCACTTCTTGGTACAACCAAATTCAACATTACGATTTGCGCATGCAAATTCCAACAAATGTGGGACAACTCATAATCTGGGAGCATCAAATATTTGATTTTGTTCAAAATTGTGTGATGCGTATCCCACAGCAGTCAAACTTATTACATTATCTGCAAAAACAACGCTGTACGCTGTTATTTATGGGAACGTCAGAAAAAGATATCAGTGTCTTGTTGTTTACCTTTACAGCAACGCTGAAAAGTCATCTTGGCAGGCATTTTACCACAGCAGCAAAAAACGCTTGGAACAAAGCACTGTTACTCATCGAAAATATGCTGCGCTTTGAATTATTCAAAAAAACCAATATTGTTGGTCTACAAGAGTTCAAAAGAGCGCAGCAACAAGCAAACTAACTTGAGCTGCTAAACGAAGAGACAACGGTAGCCACTAAACATTACTCTAAGATCAAAGTCATGCAGAGCTTACAAAACCAAACTCTGCGTGACTTCTGGCTCTCAGCTCTTTAGACTTTCACAAAATCTTTATATAGGAAGTGATAAAATGCTAAGAGCGATTGCCTTTGCGTCTACTATGGTCGTTTCACTTACCGCATGCGATATGCTGGAAGACTCTAAAGCCCAAATCGAGGCACAATATTTATCTGAACATCAAGAACTACAACAAGTGGTTGAGCAGATCCGTGATAAAGGAATTGAGTCAGTGCAAGCATCAGCAGAGGCTGGCAGTGTTGCAGCTTGCGTTGCAAATAATCTAGATGCCGATCCGATGGGCGCGCTTATTGCGGTTGAAGGCGCATTGCAAGACAGTGCAAATTTAAGCGACCTACTCAACTCTATTTCTCGCCTAAGCCAACAGGAAATTTCCATCGAACAATTTCCTGATTTGCTTCAGCAAGGTGCTGATACAGTTAGATATTTAAGAACTTTGCTCGAGCAGTATGATTTGGCGGAACTAAAACAGCAAGCGAGCCACTTACTTGAGCAAGGCCAAACCAAAACACAAGACGTTGGTGCTCACTTGCGTACACTTATAGAATCTTGCCAAACTAACTGAGCAATTTAGTTGATCGTTACGTATAGAGTCTTATTCGTTCATGACTGTTAAGAATAAACGTGAAAGTAGGACTCTATTTATTTGCAAACGACTGCCGCCTTAGTGATAACCCCGCACTTACAAAGCTGGCGTCTCTAGTTGATACACTTATCTGCATTTATCTACCCACTGTAAACCTTTGGACGGCTCGCAAAGCGCAGTGCTCAACTTCTTTTGCTGTCGAATGTTATCGCAATCAGACGCTCAACGCCTTGCATCAGTCACTAACGCCACAACAACAGAAGCTGTATATGCTACGTAACACAGCTCAGCTCAAAGCACTGACTGAGATTATTCATACACAGCAGGTAACTCATATTGGCCGCGCAGCTCATCCAGGATTCGATGAACAAAAGCTTTGGTTAAAATTACAAGATAACTTTCCTTACATTCAATACGTTAGCGCTTATTCTAGTACGCTGTTTGAACCAGATACACTACCACTCAAAATCAGTGAGCTGCCACCGAGCTTTACGCCATTTCGCAAAGCTGTAGAGGAAATTGAACCTAAATCACCTATTGCAACCGCTACGCTTCCACCAAGACCGAAGCGGGTTTTAGATTTAGCTGAATTTAAAGCAAACTCTTCATACAATATCAAAGTAGCCGCAGGCGAAGCGCAAGCCCAGCAACAGCTACAACAATACTTCCAAACGGATGCGGCTCTCAAATACAAAGAAACTCGAAATGCCTTGTTCGGTGAGCATTTTTCCACTCGGTTTAGTCCAATACTTGCTTCTGGCGCTATCAGTCCTAGACAGATCAAGCAATCTCTTACTCAATTTGAGCTACAAAGAGGCGCAAATGAATCAACCTATTGGATTTGGTTTGAACTGTTGTGGCGTGAGTATTTTTATTGGTATGCCCTCAAACATCAACACACGCTATTTTGCTTTTCAGGCGTCAAAGCCAAAACACCAAAAACCAGTTTCTATCCAGAGCGCTTTTTAAAGTGGTGCCAAGGCCGAACACCCAGCGCACTGGTCAATGCCATTATGCACGAATTGACTAAAACTGGCTGGATTTCCAACAGAGCGAGACAAATAGCTGCGAGCTACTGTGTTAATGAGCTACAGCTAGATTGGCGCTACGGCGCCGCTTTTTTCGAGCAACATCTGATCGATTATGACGTCGCGGCAAATTGGGGAAATTGGCAGTATATCGCTGGTGTTGGAGCTGATCCTCGTGGCGGTCGCCATTTCAATATCACAAAGCAACAAGCACTATTTGACCCAGATGGTGAATATATAAAATTATGGCAAGGAGAAGCCACTCTACAACTCGACAGCCAAGATCATGTTGGTTGGCCTTTGGAGGATAACTAATGACACAACAAAAGCCTCAATATAAAGGCCTCAGATTAATTCTTGGCGACCAACTCAACGCCAAGCATAGTTGGTTTGCTGACGATAAAGCTGAGTACCTTTATCTGATTGCAGAACTCAAACAAGAGGCCGACTACACCAAACATCATATACAAAAAGTATGCGCATTCTTCAAAGCCATGGAAAATTTCGCCATCGCACTGAATAAGGTAGGCTTTCATGTGCTACATCTCACCCTCGATGAGACTCAGGACTATTCTGATCTCCCCGCTTTAATTGCTCATTTATGTGATAAATATCAAGTGTCGAGCTTTGACTATCAACGACCTGATGAATATCGCTTACTGAAGCAAATGATGGAATTAACACTCGACCAGTTACAGGTTCGTTGCTATGACACTGAGCATTTTCTAGTCCCTTACGAAGAGTTGGATGATTATTTAACGCCAGGAAAACACACCACAATGGAGTTTTTTTATCGCAAGCTCAGGCGCCGTTTTAATGTATTAATGGACGACGGTGAACCGCTTGGCAAGCAATGGAATTTCGACAGTAAAAACCGTAATAAGCTCAAGTCAAAAGACATCGACGCTATCCCACAGCCGCTTTGTTTTGCCAACGATGTTAGTGACATTTTAAAGCGGATAAAACGGCATAAAGTGAAGACCATTGGTAACAGCGAAGAATCATTGCTGTGGCCGGCTAACCGTGCGCAAGCTCACGATCTTTTGGCCTTTTTCTGTGAACACCTATTGCCTTTATTCGGTCAATTTCAAGATGCAATGACCTGTAAAAGTGTCGATAAATGGACACTGTATCACTCACGACTCTCTTTTGCGTTGAATACAAAAATGCTTCACCCCAAACACGTTATCGATAGCGCGATAGCGGCTTACCAAGACAACTCACAAATTGATATTGCACAGATTGAGGGATTTGTTAGGCAAATATTGGGCTGGCGAGAGTATATCCGAGCCGTCTATTGGCTCAATATGCCGGACTACCGTCATAAAAATTACTTGCTTGCTCAGCGCAATTTGCCAGGCTATTTTTGGCATGGAAAAACGAAGATGCGCTGTTTAAGTGAAGCTATCAATCAAAGCCTTGATTATGCCTACGCTCACCACATTCAAAGATTAATGGTCACGGGAAACTTTTGTCTGCTAACCGGAATACACCCTGATCAAGTGGATGAATGGTATTTAGGTATATACATCGACGCCATTGAATGGGTCGAAATGCCAAACACCAGAGGCATGACACAATTTGCAGACCACGGCATAGTGGCAACCAAACCCTACTCCGCAAGTGGTAACTACATACAAAAAATGAGTGATTATTGTCAGCACTGCCACTACGACGTCAAGCAAAAATCAAGCAATGATGCATGTCCCCTTAACAGCCTATATTGGCATTTTATGCACCGCCATGAGGATAAGTTTGCCAATAACCACCGTATTGGTATGATCTATCGAAATTGGCAAAAACAAGATGAGAAAACACGGCAAGAGGTGCTTGCAAGGGCTCAGTGGTGTTTAGATAACATCGAGCAACTTTAGGCTACGCTCGCACGCAGCCTTCGGATCAAAAGAGGCGCCAACGCCTTTTTTTTGTTTTTACTTTGTGAACCCAATTCACCTCAATAGTGGTCACAGCTAGCACATCTCGAGACTGCTTTGAGATAAGCTCATAGCTCAAACTTTCATCCGAACTAAAGTCTAGCTCATATTTAAAGGTATCCGCTTTGGCCCAACACTGCAGGATCTTCTTCGATAAACTTTCTCGAATGCAGTAATCCCCTTCAGAAGGCGCATTCACCGTTACTTTGACATCCGCATAGCAAGTTCGCCCTTGGTTCAGGGCTACACACTTGCTCGGCACGGCATGAAGTATTCCCACTGGATTAGTTTCAGCAGCACGGAGTTGTTGGCTCAGTGAAATACTCCAAAACAGCACTGTCCATGTGATTAATTTAGAAAACATATTTCACCCCAGTAAAGAATACTCTGGCGTGACGAGAGCGAACTAAGGGGCTATCTAACGTATCTTGAGAACCAACTAACCACGATGCACCTGCGCTAAACACCCAATCCTCTGCAATTGGGTAATTAAGTTGCATTTGCATAAACGCAGAAGCTGAAGCACCAGGTTTATAGGGGGTTAAATAATCATTGACTTCGGATTCTAAAACACCATAAAAGTAATTATGAAAATTACTAGAGTAATAGTTAGCGCCAAAATTAAGCCATAAATCCCAGTTTCTCAGTTCAAAATTACGTGTCGCTTCGAGGTGAAAAACCCAACCGTTTGTTTCCCCAAAGACATCGTAAACAATCTCAGCAACAGCAAGAAATTCACCAACATGACGGTAATAGGAAAAGCCCAATGAATTATCTTGATCGCGTTTGCGTATTCCTCTCAGTTCAGGCACGACATCATCAGTGTCATAGTAACCACGTTCAGAAAAAGGCAACATATAACTGCCATAGATAGCATCTATACCCCATTCTCCATTATTGATAATTTGGTAACCTATATCCGAGCCACCAAAAAAATCACCTGAATGGGTATTCAAGTAAAAGCTTTTATACTCTATCTTTGCATCGACTAAAAAAGTGCCATGTTTGAATGTCGAGTCCGTGCCAATTAAAGCAGGCATTGTCATATCAACGTAAAAGGCACCGACACTCAGCTGCCAAGCAAACTCGTCATCAAGTTCGTCACTTTGTTCTTCGCAAATTCCATAAAACGGTAACAATAAACTGATTATTATAAGTAGTTTTTTCATAGTTCCATTCGTTTAGCGCAGGTGTGCCTAAATTCTCCCCGAGATCATACCTGACCCATTTGTGACCAACAAGCATCTTCTTTGAATTTTAACACAATCAAAATTTAACTTTATTTTAATCAAAAATTCACATAAATTATTTTAAATAGCGCACTTCGTTTTTTAAGTAGAAAAATTGCGTTCACACAAATTAAAATTTATAGAGGCAACTCATGAAAAATTATTTACTTCCTATAGCCCTTTTAGTCGCAGCAGGGCAAAGCCACGCGTTTAGTCAAGAGACACATAAGCGCATCGTCATCGACGCCGTAAATTACATGGCACAGAATCCAACTACAACACAGTACGCAAAGTTACAAGCATATGCTCAAGCTAACGGCATGTCAGTTTCTCAACTAGCCAATTTGCTGGGCCAAGCTGCGTATGATGTTGATGATTTTGAGGATACATTCTTCTGTGGCGCCATTACGGGTGACTGTGTACAAGCACCGCTTTGGGGTGCAGCTGAAAGCATCGTGAAATACACCAGTTACTGGCACTTCCAAAACCATACTCAAGGTGCTGATACTCACGGCAATGACTTCGGTGGTTATAATTATCAGAAACTTACCGTATCAGGCTCTGTTGATTCAATGGCTGCCACTTGGCTGAAAGGCGATTATTTAGACGATGGTCATGGCGGCGAAACAGGTTGGTTTAGCGCTGATGATACTGAATATGATAGTTATGGGATCACAGAAAAACACTATCGTATCGATAGCCACTCAACGTATAGCATGTACGATGATTTTGAAGAAATGCCTTTTCAGCCAATTGATAACTTAGGCCAGTACTGGTATCAAAGCTATGTACAGAGCGGTAACCCACAGGTACTAGGCTTTGTTTTTCACACTACAGATTTACTTCAACCGCATCATACTTGGACAACATCAGATTTGAATCATGCAGGTTGGGAGTCTTGGGTGAAAGACTACTATGACCAAGAATCATTGAACGATTTTACCTTAGTAAAGCAAGCGATGAATAGTTTCAGCGCTGTTGATAGCAACTCAACAGATATTCGCCCATTACTAACACAAGGCGGTTCTTTCTCTTATTCACAAGGTGGTATCGTGTTAAATTCAGAGGATCATTACGATCGTGTAAATACAGGTAAGCAAGTGATCCCTCACGCAATAGCCATGGTCGTTCATTTGATAAATCATGCGATGGACGTTAGGTAATGCGTCTAGTTCTATTTTTCTTGGTAAGTAGCTTTTGCTTACCAAGTTTTGCCTCACCGAGCATACCTAAATCTCTGACGCATTTAGTTCATCAACTCTATCTTGAGCAAGGCCGAGAGTTATCAAAAAAGCAAACTACTGCGCAATTGCTTGAAAATCAATTCTTGCTATTCCAAGCAAAGCAACTTAATCCAAGTATTTTAGAGCGCCAATCCAGAGTCGGTTTCAGCACCCAATATCATGTCGATAAGTTTCTCGCCAGTTCACTCCTTCACTGGTTTCCTGCACTTACTCAGCTTGAAAAGAAGCACTACCCTTTGGTATTTGATAAGGATCAGATGCTGTCTTTACTAGGACAGTACCCCGCTGACGGGCAATACACTGCTGAGCAATTACTCAAATGGCAACAGCTGCAACTAACAAAATCAGCGCCACTGACACTTGCTCAAGTATTACATAGCCAATCAATGCAAAACCGCTTTAAACTTCACCAAGGAGAACTCTCGTTATTTCAAGCTATTGTCAATCAACATCTCAATCAACAGGCGCTATTTACCGCCGCAAAACCTTATGTGGCAAAGCAAGGTCTGACAATAGAACAGTTACGACAAGTGGTAACCGCAGAACTATTGAGGCCAAGCATGCTGGCATTTCTTGGTGTTAAGGAAGAGATGCATGGTGCAACGAGCCAGTATGTCGATACCCTAAAAAGTGAAATTCCTGATAGTGCCATCGCGAAGTATTATGAGCGTCATAAGAAGAGGTTTAAATACGTCAAGCAAGTGAGTGCGAGCGCAGCGAAATTTCCCGAACAAAAAACCGCACAGCAATTTAACGAATATGCAAATGCACACTCATGGCAACAAGCCGTCGCTAAATATACCCCTACATTAATATGGCAGACTGAATTAATTCCGCTGACACGCCAAAGCACGCCGAAATGGGAAACACAACTGGCATTTAGTAGTAAACAGGGCAAGATCACGCCTAGTATTCGCACGCCAAATGGCGAGTGGCTAGTATTGTATAGCCAGTCAGCGGTATATGATTACTACGATGTGAAAAGTGAGACAGTACGCTACCAAGCGCTGCGAGCACTGACCCAAGAGTTTGCTCAGCACAAATTCGAGCGAGATTATATGGCTTGGAAAGCGGCAAACAACGGAGCGGTGATATGAAGTACTGGCAAGCATTGATTGTCATACTCCTTGGAGCAGTGATCGCGGTATTCACACTGCGTTTTGCCAACATAGGTTGGCAAAACCCCACATATAACGCCCCCTCGCAGGCTGAGCTTGAGCAAGAGGAAAAAGTTGTAGCATTAAGTCCCCCTATCAATACTTATACTGCTATCAAACCAAATGCCGAGACCTCACGCAAAGCCGTTAAGCCAATCACGAAACCTGAATATCTGCCGCCAATAAGCCAAGCCGAAAAGCAAATAGATGATTTTCAGGGCGATTTGTCGGATACCGAAGCTTACCAAGCATATTTGGATCAAAAAGACACCAAGCTAAAACAACAGTATATTGCGGCTGTTGATGGCAAAGTAGAACAAATAGAAACGCTGCTAGCACGTGGGATTAAAGAGGGATTACCACAGCAACAGTTACAAGAAGCAAGAGATAAAATCACAGCACTTAAAGACATGCAAAGTAAACTACGTACTGAATTGAGCGAACGTGATAACAAATAAAGTTAGGCAGTGGCTCCTCTCGCGTCTCCCATACGCTCAGTCATAGAACAAAACGATTAACGTACCTGCAGCTGAACCTTGCCGCTAGCCACATTAGGGTTTTTCATCACCGCATTGAGGACTACATCTTGTTGTCCTCCGTGATAATAGCCAATAATTTCTTCTAGCACTTTTTTGGGAGTACTTGGATTCATGGCAAGTGCTAAGTGCGTAGCAAAGTCTCGTTTTAGACTCAAGTAAGTTAGCGTGTTTGGTGCCGTCGCGGGATTTTGTGCAACAGCAAGATCTATCACATCACCACTTTCAGGCAGATAAGAAACCAACGCTTCAAGTTGCTGAGCTGAAGTGTGGCTGTCTTTGGCTTGTTTTAACACCAAAACATGTTGATTCATGTGTAATAAGATATAAATCGCAATGTTGACAACACCTCCCCAAAGTACTAAGTGTGTATATTTTATGCTCAGAACTAAGCCATCGACATGCATATCATGACGGGCAGCATGCATTTTCAAAAAGAAATAGCTAAAAATGGCACTAAATAGAAAAACCAAGAAGCTATAAATTAGCATCGCGTTTACGCCAATATCCTGCGAGAAGGGCGAAAATTGCACTTGGTGATGAAATTGTGCAGACATGTAAAACAACAAAGTATAAAATCCACCCGCGATGAGTAACGATAACCCACCTGATTTCAACAACAATATCAGCTTATCTTTTAATTCCATTCTTCATCTCAACGCAATATTTTTCTTCTACCATACAAGTAACTCGCTAAAAACACTACTTAGATAAAAACTAAACACAATGATCGAACCGTTAAACAAAGGTGCAATGAGAAAGTGCTGACTCGAATAACGATAGCCCGTCACTTTAAATCCAAGCGCAGTAGCCCCAAGTACAGCAAAGAATGGGGTAAATGTAAAAATCGCTTCTCCCACCACTAATCCAACAATGACGTCATGCAATGCGCCACTCACTATGAAAGTAAACCAATAGCCAAGTTTTTCCCCCACTTTCGCTGCGCATGGACGAAATACGAAGCGCGCCAAGTAATAACTCCAGATAGGATTCCAATACACCCAGAAACCATCGAAAGACCGAGCGCCGAAAGCCCGCCGAAACATGTTTCCTAGTGACTGACTATGACCCAGTGGTACACCATTTCGTCTTTTTACGTATTGTCTTAGTCCAAGTTTCATTTTCTGGGGGATAACGACTGAAGCATAACTTTACTAATAACAAATGCTTTGTATTTAGGCAAAAAAAAGCCGCCTGACGGCGGCGGGTTGGAAATCAATAAATTAGATTGATATTACTTGCTTTCAAGCAAGTTGCCCGAGCCAATTTCTATTTTTCTTGGCTTCAGTGCTTCTGGGATCTCGCGTTCAAGGTCAATAACCAGTAAGCCGTGCGCTAAGTCTGCACCTAATACTTTGACGTGATCGCCAAGTTGGAATTTGCGCTCGAACCCGCGCTCGGCGATCCCTTGATGAATAAATTTACGCTCGTTGGCTTCTTCAGTTGCTTGCTTTTGTCCCTTTACGGTCAACGTATTGTTTTCTGATTCCAGCGTTAGCTCTTGCTCGGTAAACCCTGCAACAGCCATGGTAATTTGGTACTTGTCTTTACCTAGCGCTTCGATGTTGTATGGTGGATAGCTAGGTTGTTTATCTGTTCTTGCAGCAGCATCCATCATAGAAGCTAAATGATCAAAACCGATAAATGAACGATATAATGGTGATAAATCTACTGTACGCATAATTTTGTATCCTCTTAAAGCTATACATAGGTGCTCACTCTTCAAAAAAGAACCAATAAGCACTTTTAAAACAAATAGTTATTTAATTCATGAGGCCCTGTCGGCGTCCTCATAAAGCTATTTATGGTCAGCAAATTTATTTTCAAGAAAATTCTTTTAAAAATTTTCAACTTTTTTAAAAAACCTATTTAAAACAGATAAGTATATTTTTTCTATCGCATGTAGATCGCTGAGGGATAGATGTTCATTCACTTGATGAATTGAATCATTCTTTACCCCACATTCGATCACTTGCGTTTTTCCGGTCGCAAAGAAGCGACCATCGGAGGTGCCGCCTGCAGTACTTAAACTCGGATACTGCCCCGTTGTTTCCTGGATTGCTTGCTCTACCAGCGTTAAGAAACAGTTTTCTTGCCTCGCGCCGGTATAAAACGACTCACAAGGCCGCTCCCAACTGATCGCTAACATAGCACCGGATTTAGCCAGCGACTCTTGAATATAGTGCACAACTTCTTGGCTCTTATAGGCATGGCTGTAACGAATATTAAAGGTGATTTCACACTCTGCTGGTACTAAATTATCCACGATATTTGGAACTGTGATCCCAGTAACTTGCAGCGTGGTTTGCGATCCCGCTTCATCTTTCCACCAAGGTAAAAGCGCGAGTTGACTAACCAACTGGCCTGCGATGTGAGCTGCATTAACCGTTTGTTCTGGATAAGCCACATGCCCCGTTCTTCCTTTAACCTGAATACGCCCAGAAATCGCACCGCGACGACCATTTTTAACCGTATCTCCCACTACTTGATGTGAAGTCGGTTCACCTACCAAACAAGCATCTAGCTCGATGCCATTTTCAGCTAGTCGCTCTGCAATCAATTTGGAACCAAACTCCGCTTCACCTTCCTCGTCAGAAGTGAGTAACCAGTAAAAGCTTCCTCGTAATTTTTCACGATGCTGTAGTAATGTTTTGGTTGCAGCAAGCATTGCCGCAACGCCACCTTTCATATCAGCAGCACCACGTCCATACATCACGCCATCAATAATCTGCGCACTAAATGGCGGCACAATCCAGCCTTTATTGTTTGCAGGCACGACATCCACATGACCAGAAAAAGCAAAAGTTGGTCCCAAAGAGAAACGATAACTTGCAATCAAGTTTTTTACTCCCTGCACCTCAAACTGCTCAATAGTAAAACCCAGCGCGGCGAGTTGCTCTGACATAAAAGCGATAGTGCCTGCATCACACGGTGTAACCGAAGGCGCTTGGATCAAATGCGTTAATATCTCGGTTGCGTGAGACGCGCTAAGATTTTGATTCTGTGTTGCTAATGACATAACTGAGAATGACTTGTAGGTGAAATCTAGCAATTATTTAAAGATGAAACTTTGACCACAGCATTGCAGTTTTAATGCAAATTAATGACATCGAGAAAACTTAATCTAAATCAAACTTTCAAAAATTTCTGAAATCTTACAATTTAAAAATTGATCTAGAACAGTTTTTCATTTTTTGAACCCTTTTAAGATGGCTTCATTGAAAACACACACTGTTTCACAGTTTAAAAATGTCCTCACATAGGGTTAGGAGAAGAAAATGAAAACTTTAAGCGCTGCACTTTTATCTACTCTGCTAGTTGCTGCTCCCTTCGCACACGCAAATTTCAGTGTTAATGTTGGTGCTATTAATGTAAACCCTGACAACACGGCTTCTGCCATTGATCAAGATAACTCGCTAGGCTTAGTCGCTGATTCAAACACCCAGCTTGGTATCACTCTTGATTACCACTACAGCGATAACATCGTATTTGAGCTAGTTGCGGCAACACCATTTTCTCACACCGTAGACGGTGCTGGTGGCTTAGCAGGGGCGGAAATCGCTGACATCAAACACTTGCCACCAACGCTACTTGCGCAGTATCACTTCTTTGATGCGAGTGCTAAGTTCCGCCCATTTATCGGTGCTGGTCTAAACTACACAGTATTCTTCGATGAAGAGCCAAGTGCAGCACTAAAAGCAACACTAAAGACTAACGATGTCGAAGTTGATTTGGATAGTTCTTTTGGTATCGCATTACAAATCGGCTTTAACTACGACTTAAATGAAAAATGGGGTCTACACGGTATGATCTCTAAAATGGATATCAATACCGATGCAACTGTATACGCAAATGGCGTAAAAGCATTAACTTCAGACGTAGAGCTTGACCCAATTGTGGCCATGTTCGGTGTGAAATATAAGTTCTAACACCTAAATGGTTTAAATCACAGATTTACTGTTACTTTCTCAATCCCCAAGGCCACTGATGTGGCCTTTATAGTTTATAGATTACTGTTTTTCTTTGCTTCTAACATAGCTTTCCAATGCATAATCTCAGGAGATAAAATAGGTGCTTCACCGTTAAACCCAGCCACTTCTAGCATTTCCTCAACAGAAACTACACCACCCTTACGCTTGAATACCCCACGAACATAGGCAATTGCATGCAGCCCACGCTTAGAATGAAAGCGCTGTTCAATGTAAAAATATTTGTGATCCCACCCAACAACTTTAGTGGTAATAGTAAATTTTTGCAGTGGTTTGATATCGCGAATATAAGTAATTGCCGTCGCGTTAACAATTGGAAACCAGCGGCGTTTCATCACAGCTGCAAATAACCCAACTCGCTCTGTCATCCAAGTGCGCGCCAAATCCATAAATGCTAAGTATCGTGAATTGGTCAAGTGCATATTGATATCGCAATCACTTGGCAGGGCGCGGTACTCGATATCTATCGGAGACAAAATGGAATCTGCGATTTGTTTATTTTGTCTTATTCTCCAAAACAGCAGCAGTAAACGAAAATATAAATTCATAACAATGGTCTTACCAGTTTATAATTTTTCGATTCTAGCATAGCAATTCATATTCTAAAGTGATTATTTTGCTACGCTTACGTCTATAACTGATACATTACTTTGCCCTTAGTTGCGGTAATGCTGTCAGTAAACTAGATTAATAACCTGAGCTTCAAAAAATGAACGCCTTTCTAGCATGACAAGAAAAGACCATAAAATGAGCTTAAAAACAATGAGTTCGGTTACTACATACGCGAACCTCAAATTAAGTAAAATAGCTGAAGTGAAGTCAATGAAAAAATTATCCCTTGTTACCTGTTCCACCTTATTTGTCTTTTCCAGTATGTGCTACGCAGACTTCGACTTTAAAGGAGAAGGCACGCTAACCTACCCAACCGGTGTAGAGAAAGCGTTTGAGTTTGGTTTTGCTTGGAACAAACAGACTGAACAGTTTCGCATCGGTGCAAATCATTATGACATGTCTGAACTACCAGAGTCTTACTCAGTTGCCATTACACTGAGTAAAGACGATACCCGCGTGTGGATCCAAGAATTCAATCAAGGTTTTATTTCTGAATTTAAGTGGCAAATTGCAGATCATCAAATCTCTCTTGTGAAAAAAGAATTTAGCGACTCTGTAAAGGGTAATTACGTCTTGACGGTAAATGGGATAGATTACTTCTTTGCGCGAGATAACGTGAGTATCACACTCTCTTTTGAAGAAGATGGCGTTAAGAATATTAAGGTAGATGGCGTGACAAAAGACATGGGAACTAAATCATAAAGGCCACACTCATTGCGTAGCCTTATATATCATACTTTGACTGTTTTTCTATTTATCCCATACTCACGCAGCTTGTTGGCAACGGCTGTGTGGCTTAATCCCAAACGTTTAGCCAGTTGCCTTGAGCTCGGATAAGCGGGGTAAAGCTTGCGCAACAAGGTTGCTTCAAATCTCTTCACGGCTTGATCTAACGTCCCTTCAAAATCAGACTCCAAATAACCTAAGTCATGGGTAAAGGTCGGTAGGTTTAGATGCTCAGTACGAAGCTCTTTATCATCAAGCAACGAAACCGCACGATAAATAGCGTTTTCTAACTGCCTCACATTACCAGGCCACGGGTAATTCTCTAAAAATTCAATGCATTCTCTGGCAAATGTTGGCGCTGGATGACCATTTTGCTGGGCATATTTTTGCACAAAGTGTTCAGCCAAAGGACCGATATCCGCTTTTCTATCTCTCAGCGGTGAAATTTCGAGCGTTAGCACGTTAATACGATAGTAGAGATCTTCTCTAAATACACCTTCTTGAACCATTGCTGGCAAGTCTTTTTGCGTTGCAGCTATGATGCGAACATTGACCTTAACTTCATTCTCATCACCGACTTTTCGGAAAGTACCGTCTTGTAAGAAACGCAGTAACTTAGTCTGTAACTGGGTTGACATTTCACCCACTTCGTCGAGGAATACCGTGCCGCCATCCGCTTGCTCTAATACACCGCGTTTTGGCGCTGCATTTTCTTCATATCCTGCATACCCAAACAACTCGGACTCAGCAACGTCATCAGGCAGCGAAGCACAAGAAAGTGCGATAAAAGGCTTTAATGACCGGTTGGAAGCATAATGACATGCTCTGGCAAGCAGTTCCTTACCAGTACCTGTTTCACCTGTGATCAGAATTGGCGCTTCTAACTGCGCCATTTTTCTGGCTTCACGCACGACTCTACGCATGGCAGTGCTGTGATTATGGATGGTCGCAAAACTTTCTTGTCCATAACGACGAAATGCGCTGACTTGCTGTCCTAATCGCGACTGCGATTTAATGTTAATCACCGCACCGGCTAATACATCGCCTTCAATCCCTTGGGGCACCGAAATTGGCAAAATATCAGCAATAAAATCTTCCCCGCCCACTTCGACACGGGTTGTCTGGCCTAACACCTCTTTACCTTCTAACCAACGAGTAAAGTTAAACCCTTTCAAAAGGTTGTTAATGTTGGCACCGATCACTTCCTTTTCAACCATGTTAAGGTCGCGACAAGCTGCGTCATTGCAATGACGTACCCAGCCTTTAGCGTCGATAGAAATTACACCATCAGGCAACGCACTGAGCAAAGTATTCAGCTCATTATGTTCACGTTCTGACGGTAAAAACGCTGTAGTACGAACATCTTCAACGCCATCGATTAAGCGGATCTCAGGCATAATTTTCTGAAACTGTTCAAATTCGATGGGTGGAAAGCTCACGTACATTCGACAATTTACTGAATCGACTTCTATACCTTTCAAGTCGACACGGTAACTCACCAAGATATTGAGAATTTCTTGGGCAATACCAATACGGTCAGCGCAATGTATCTCTAGACGCATTTGTTCCTCAAAGCGGGTTTTCACAATTGACGAGATCATACTCTAAGAATAGCTGTCCGACTAGAAAAACGTAAAGAATATTGAACAGAATTTTAGCTATCTTCGTAAATTCTTGTCCTATACTAATGAAGAACTGAAAAAAGTTGTTTTTCAAGGCATTTTTCAGCGCTTGTTAAGTTTTTGATTTGGAAACTTACATTCCATTTCAAAGGATTGCAACACATAAAGAGTTACAGATATAATACTAAAGAATTAAATAATGTATCTTTTTTGAAAGCAGGCTGGCCACAATGAAAAAAATCTTAAATGTAGTATTGCTATTTGCACTCACAGCCTGCTCAGTCGAGGACCCAAATGAAACAGGTCCTTCACAAATAGATAAGGATGAAGATAAAAGCCAACAAGATAGGGATAGCGAGACGCCCAATTTAAGCATACGTTTGCACGACGCAAATGCAACCCCCATTGCCAATGCTAGCCTCACGATAAATGATCAGTTATTTACCTCAAATAACAATGGTATCTTTGACCTGTCGGCTTTAGCATACGGCGCTTATGTCGCAGAAATATCCCACCCAGATTATTTGCCCTTGGTTTTTACCTTAGCGAATCAAAATAACAATGAGCAGCAGCTCACGCTTGAACTAAAAGCTAAGTCGAGCACGCTAAAAACCTTACTTTTTGCCGGTGATACCATGTTTGGGCGTCGTTATTTCAACCCTGCTCTCATTACTATGGGGAATTCATTGCCCAGCACCCCTGACGGACTTATCCAGCCCCAAAGCGCAGGACCTGATGCCCAAGCCCTAGTGCAGTTTATGCATCCTTTATTTAAACATGTCGATTTCGCTTCGGTTAACTTGGAATCTCCAATCCTAAAAAACCCAACCACGGTCCACCCAAGCAAAGAGTTCGCATTTTTTAGTCTGCCGGAGTCATTAATTGCCCTCAATGATTTGGGTATTGACTATGTAGCACTTGGCAATAACCACGTCTATGACTATCGAGCACCTGGACTGAACGATACCTTGAAGTATGTCGAGCAGGCAGGGTTTAAATACAGTGGCGCGGGTACAAGTGCGGCAGAGGCATTTAAGCCCTACAGCCTAAGCCTTGGTGAAACACCGATAGATTTTGTGTCTGCGACTTCCATTACAGGCGATCAACATACCGTCACTTATGTGGCATCAGACGCTAAAGGGGGAGCTGCCGATCTAACAGATACCAATGGCATGAAAGAAACGGTGATGCAAGCCAGTAACAACGGCCACTTTGTTGTGGCTCAGCTTCACGGCGGTGATGAGTATTCATACGCACCAACGGCGTATATTTCAAACCGCTTTGATTTACTTTCCAAAAATGGCGCTAACTTGATGATTGCGCATCATCCTCACGTTGCGCAAGGGTTTGGCTTATACAATGGCGTACCAAGCATACTTGGACTAGGCAACTTTGTGTTTGAGCAAAATCGTCTTGAAACCTTTTTGGGACTGATAGCTGTGGTAGAGTTAGAAACTGCAGGCTCACCTAAAATCAGTGCACTAAAAGCCTATCCCGTTTATCTAGAAGACTATGTTCCTAAGTTTGTAAGTGGCGATCTTGCCAATGCCCTACTAAAACGTATCGCTGAATTTTCTTCACCCGAAGTTGGTATCTCATTGCGCCCGGGATTTGCAGAAGTCACCTTTGATAAACCGGTTCAAGCAAAAGCAACCGAGCAACAAGTTATTACCTTAGAAGCCGGTGAGCATATTGTCGATTTACGCCAATATTCAAGCAGTGCTGAGTTCCTTAGCAAACTCACGGCTAGTGATGCTCAAGCAGAGATTGTGCTTGGTCGAGACTTATTGTTCTTTGGGGATTTTGAAGACTGGGATAGCGATAACGAAAAAGGGGAAGTCTCTCGTTGGTTAATTGAGGCCGACGATATCGCGCCATGTTTAGTCGGTAAATATCGTGGCGTACAAGGACTTTGTCTACAACGAACGCAATTTAACGAAACACCAACGCGTGTGCCGTTCAAACACACAATTCGTACCATGCCTATTACGCCAGCGCCGAGCACGGCACAGGCTTACCATGAGCTCTCGCTCTTTGGTTATGCCAAAGGAGAGAACGCTGGTGAGTTTAAGGCTGATATTCGTATCTTAACATCAGAAGATAGCCTTATCTTTTCTGAGTCAACGCCCCAATTAAAGCCTGCGGGTAGTTATGAGTGGCAAACGTTTAGACAAGATATTACCTTACCTGACGATTCCGTTGTGCTTGGCGATGAAGGGCTGCCTGCTCGTGGCGTCCAGTTTGGCCTCTCCATGTCGCCACCAAGCAGCGGTGAAAGTGCCTTATTTTTAGATGATATTGCGATGATTTCGTGGCAGCGTCCAGTGCAACTTCAGAGCGGTCAGTGGCAAAGCGAGCAAATTCATGGCTTAGAATTTATTAAAGTAAAAGCAACGAAGACGACTGAGCTGACTCTCACTTTCAGCCAGCAATAAGAGAGTGAAAAGCATGTCGATTTTTAGTCAATTAAACTTTATAAAACGCCAACATGAGTTTTGGCTATTTATGAGTTTATTCGCTATTTTGTTGATCGCGTCAGCATCAGGCTTATATAAACAGGTAAACCTAATTGGGTTACAATGGTTTTCCAAGCTCAACACCACGCAAGCAACGCAAGTAGTCGTGATTGAAGCGGAAAACTTACAGCAACAACATCAGCAGTTAGCAAAAATACTCTCTGGCTATCAACCAAAAGCCATTGTGTTCTTTGCAAATACCGAACTTTCACCACAACAAAACAATGACTCAATTTACTATCCATTCAATACGCAATCGGTTTGTCTGTTGGAAACAGAAAATTGGTACGGCAGTGCAATCAGCCTCGCACCACCAGCAGGCGCGTGTGACATATTGTGGGATAAAATATTTCCGCAGCATGGTGAATACCTCAACAAAATCATAGACTACTCGCTGCCTTATTATTCACTACCAAAATTCAGTGCGCAGAGAGTGCTTGATGGTGACTTATTCACCGCACAACTTAGCGAAAAGGTCATCTTAGTTGCTCAGCACTCAAAATTTTCACGCTTGAATAGTAATGCTTATTTTGGTGCGCAAGAACTTCCGCCTGTTTACCTACAAGCATTTATTGCCAATAGCTTTGCATCCGACAGCTTTATTCAGCCTTTAAATAAAGTGACGATAGTCGCACTCATGGTACTAGCATCAATATTTTTCTTAGTGTGGTACCAAAGAAATGCGACCAAGACCAATGTCATCATTGCGATATCCACCAGCATATTACTGATCATAAGTGGCCTTGCTGCGCATCATTGGTACTCCGTGTTATTGCCGCTTGGTGAGCTGCTATCTTTGATATGGCTGACGCTACTTTGGGTGTTTATCTCTTTGAAATGGTCAGAAGAAGAAAACTTAAAATCTCTCATAGCCCTGATCCAACAACGTATGATGGGTCGATATCTACCACGGCACTTTCTTGAGCATAATGAACCTTGGGATGCAATCATCCAACTGGTTAATCAGCAGCTTAATCTGAGAAGAAGTATCTTTCTCACTCGCTTAGAGGGTGACCACAGAGTAACTGAAATACGCGCAATACACTGTCAGCTCAGTGATATCTTAGAGATGCGACGAGACTACGAGCGAGTACCTTATTCCGATGCAATCAAAGCGTTTGGTGCTATCAAAATTACCCGCCCTTTCTTCCAACATCTAGCGGAAGATGAGCAGCAGTATATCGCGCCTTTGATGTACGCAGGTGATGTTCGGGGTTTTTGGGCGCTAACCGTCACTCCTCAAGACAACTTTGATGAGCAAGCATTTATTAAAAATGTAAATCTCTTTGCACATCAAATCGGTGAATTATTATTCCACTATAAAGTGTTTTCTGCTGAGCAAAAAAACCTCAAAAGCACACTGACTCGGGCGCTGACCTTTTCTCTGAAAGAGCCACTAAGTCATAAAATCAAAAATGCAATTAATGAGATGGATCAAAAACTCACCTCACTGGAGCATGTCTTCAACCAGCTTCACAGTGCCAGTATTTTATATAACTTATTTGGCCAAATTGTGCAGGTAAATGAATCTCTTGAACGCTTTGCTAGAGAACATAAGCTGTCTATTTTCGACATGTCCGCCTTAGACTTACTTTGTCGCTGTACCGAGATGGATAGTGAACAAGCTAAAGGAAAGCTGCGCTATTTAACCTTAAAACGTGGCAAAATCGTATTACCCGTATATTTAGACAATCGAACTTATTTACTGAGCATTCGCGCCTTACTCAAACAATCAACCAGCCTTAACGCCAGCACCCCATTTGAAACCAGCGGGGTGTTGTTTGAATTTATTGACCTTGGCGAGCAGTTATCTCAGCTAGATGATAAAGAAGCCTTTTTAACACACTTGTCAGAGCAGCTTGCGGTTAACGAGCAACTTTTGCCTGAAGAGTGGGATGAGGAATAGATGGACTGGACGCTGACGCTATTCCCAAGCGCGGGCGGACTTGGGCAATCCGTTATCACGTGTGTTTGGATAGGCATCGCGGTTGTCGCATTTTTCAATCTAAGGTTTGGTTTCCCGTTAACTGGTTTAGTGGTGCCAGGTTACCTAGTCCCTTTATTTATCGTGAGCCCAACATCGGCTTGGGTGATCATTGTTGAGGCCATTGTTGTTTATAGCTTAATGCGGTTTTTTGCCAAAACACTTGTTGAGCGACTGGGCTATGCAGAAATGTTTGGCCGTGACCGATTTTTTGCCATCGTTTTGTTAAGCATTATTGTTCGAGTTACCATGGATGTGCTGTTTTGGCCGCTGGTCGCCGCGTACTTAACACAATGGGACATCACTTTTGATTACGCCGCACAGCTGTATAGCCTCGGGCTGATTATCATCGCCTTGACCGCCAATGTAATGTGGAATGGTGGCTTTAAATATGGCATAAAAGTCACCGCTATTCAGTTGGTTGTTACCTATATCATCATTCGTTTTGGATTGATGGCGTTTACCAACTTTAGCATTGCCAATCTTGCCGTCATGTACGAAGCTGTTGCAGCCTCAATTATTGCAGCCCCTAAAGCTTATATTATCTTGGTGATCACCGCTTTTATCGCATCAAGGGCTAATTTAAAGTACGGCTGGGAATTCAATGGCATTATGCTGCCAGCGCTGCTAGCACTACAACTGATGCAACCCACTAAGCTGCTCACATCATTCGTAGAAACAGCGATTATTTTGGTCTTTGGATATGTAGTCTTAAACTTTACCCGTTTAAAACACGCCAATATCGAAGGCGCGCGACTCATGCTGCTGTTTTTTAATATCGGCTTTGTCTACAAACTGATTTTAAACTACGTCGTCGTCGGTTACTTCCCAACCTTAAAAGTGACCGATACCTTTGCTTTTGGCTACATGCTATCGACCTTACTCGCCCTTAAAATTTACCAAAAAAATGCGCTAGGCCTTGTGATCCGTGCAACTTTTCAAACTTCAATTGTTGGTGGCTTTATCGCCATCTGTATCGGTTTTGCAATTATGGTTATTCCAAGCCTATTCGTACAAAGTAATACATTAGCGATAAATGAAACAGCCAGCGATTTAACGCTCGGCCAAGTGATCAGTAATTACAAGAGCCAGCTGTATACTCAAAATGCGGCTAACGTTAATGTCAGTCAATATGTGACCGAGCAGCAACGTAGCCACTTTAAACAAGCAATTAGGTTGCTTAAGCAGGATAGTGAGTCACACTATGTCGAGGCCGCCACCTTACTGCGTCAAGCCGACTTTTCTTTGCAACGTACAACACAATTTTTAGTAATAAAAGACAATCAACAAGATCACAAGCGCGGTCTGTTTATCATTAATTTAACTGCTCAAAAAGCCCATATCATCAGCGTCCCCTACCCCACTGCAGAGCGGCTTGCCAGTGAGGCGGGTGGGATATTGTTTTCCTATTGGCAAAGCCAGGCAATGGCGTTTGGCAATGCGCGACCTAACCAAAGTGGCGATAAGAACGGTAAACAAAGCGAGTTCTATAGTGACTTTTTTATGGCGATGGATATTCCAGAGGTCGTCCAACTCAGAGAAATTAATCGGCAAGTAAGCCAGTTGATGCACCAACACAGTTTAAAAGAAGACGCACAGATGTGGATATTTAACAGTGTGCCAAGCTCAGTACAACAATCTGAACTTGCTACCTTGTTTAACATCAACGATGCACACTTTGGTCTCGCGGCAAATGCACCTTTACCTTACAACCAGTTCCATGGCCAGATGATTGAGGCGTATTTAAACTCGGATAGCTATTCGTCGTTGCTAAGCGCATATGGCCTGCAACGTATCGACAAAGACATAGATAGAATAAGCACAAGTGATGAGAGCATACAGGCACTTATTGAAGCATTTTCTAGTCACATTAGCGCCAAGGGTAGCGGTGCATTTAGCGCACTGAGCGATACCAGTGCTGCACTGTGGGAATATGAAGTGTTAAGGCCGCTATTTGCCATCACCCAAAACCTCGAGATAGTAACAACGCCGGAAACGCTTGAGGTAAGGTTGAGCCAGATAAATCGCGTAGCAAACCTATTACAGTATCAATTAACTTTAGTTGAAAATAACCAAGGGCAATTCGTTGCAATTTCTCCTTTAGATACCAAATCTGCCTATAATTTGGGTCAAGGGGTGTACTTTATTGCCTTGCTGGCTAAACCATCCCTCACCATTGCGGTGCCTAGACCACTCTTTGAAAGTAACACCTTGGAGTTCTCTGGGCAGTTGTTTACGGCCACCCATGCAAAGTTACTGGCAATCGCTGGTGCTCATCCGTATACCAGCATAGATGCAAATGTAATGGCAGCCGACAACGTGCGGTCATTATTTAATGTGGTGTATCAAAGTGCACAGCGCTACTTTTATGATAACCCCTTACTTAATTTACAGATCCGCAGTCATAGCGCGCCAGCAAGCATCAGACCTTCAGCGCTTGCATACCAATTCACAACGCCTAACCCTATTCATAATGACACTATTGCTAAACTTCAAAGGGTGCTAGCTGATCTTGGTGTTAATACTCAAACCGTTTCAGGACAACAAGCAACCAGAGGATTAGAACTCGGTACCACACCGCAGTCGGGGTATCAGCTGTTCGCGCCAAAAAGTGAGTTAGCAGCACTGTGGTTGGCATCAGATTTTAAATCGCACTTTGCCATTACCAACGATGCTTTATTGCAACGCCTTTTAGCCGTTGCACACACACCTAAACTCAAAATAATCGATTTGCTTGCCCTCTCTCCAAATGATTGGCATGAGGCCAGTGCACAATTTATTGACGCACTTAATGTGGCCACTGGGCGTTATGCCACCACCCAACATTTACCGGTGCTCCAAGCACTTTGTCAATTTGAAAGCCAATGTAAAATAAGCGCCTTTAGCACGCATAGAAATGGTGAGCTGGGATTAATGTTTACCCGTGACAACGCACTGCTCGCGCTATACTTACCAAGAAGAAATCGCATTATTGATTTAGCCACTTATGCAAAAGCGGTTCATGAGGGGCGTTATGTACTGGATTAAGCAGGTATTACGATTTGCTATTTTTACGGCTTTGCTGCTACTTTTTGTTTGGTTCGCCGTCACTTTATTTGTGTGGGTAAAATCGGCGGAGCCTTCAAATACCTCGACCTTGTTTAATATTCGCTCCAATGTTCATTGGCTAAAAACCGACAGTGCACTGAAGTTTTCCTTTTCTCCGTCTCGGACCATGTCTGTTCGGGTGTTGTCCAATGGGATATTCGAATCGCAACCACTGGATGATCAGCCCGTCAACTATGCTATTGAATATCAGTTACTTGATGCAAAAGGAGCGATTATTTATCGCGGTACTTATCACCATGCAGCTAAAGCCGCCTCGAACGACTTTCAGCAACAAGTAAAACAGATCATTGAAAACCGTGAAGCGTTGGCCGTGGCGTCTGGACAATCCTTTTATTTAAATCGTGAAGAGTTACAACAGGCTGCAACCATCACGTTAAAGCTAATACCAGAAAATGCTCAGCTTAAAGGCGTGGTAGTACGCGTCCATGCCCAAACCAGTAACAGTATTATCGACCCTGCCAAAGCATGGCTGAAAAGGCCAACTGAGTGGCGTGAACGCATGACGAATTACCACACCATAGGTGAAAACGCCTTAACCAACGAAGAAAAATACAATTCGGTCATGTTAGATTGGCAAAAGCTAGCGCCACAGGGCGTGCCTAACATCGACTTTCGTGCTGACTTGTTATATGAGTCACTCCCCTACAATGTGCTTAATCATGATTTTTCGACCCAGCTAGACTTAGACAGTTTGTTGATTTCGGAGCAGCTAAGCGCCAGTTTTCGTGTCTATGAACACACTGAATATTTATTAAGCCATCCCGAAAATGCAAATCTTACTTTTGTTTGGCATGATTTACGCCAACTCAGCGCGCCTAAGCGACTAACTCCTGAGATGCTAGCCACTACCCAATCTAGACTGAGCAACTTACCTACAGGCCTTGTTACCATTAGCGCAAACGCCCCCACCAGCATTCGGGTATTTAGCAATGGCGTCGACCCTATAGTCCCGCTGCATAGTTATTATTATAT
Organism: Pseudoalteromonas sp. NC201; assembly: GCF_002850255.1. Lineage (NCBI taxonomy): Bacteria > Pseudomonadati > Pseudomonadota > Gammaproteobacteria > Alteromonadales > Pseudoalteromonadaceae > Pseudoalteromonas > Pseudoalteromonas sp. NC201. The sequence continues at coordinate 1,174,120 of NZ_CP022522.1, read as the reverse complement.
GCTCAACGCGCAAACGCCGGTTTACTATCAAGTCTCTCCTAAAAGCGATGTCGCTTTAGAGTGGCGCGCGCCCATGGGCAGCACTCTCTCTGTGAGCCTCTATAACAACAGTGAGCGGATCAAGGACTACGTTTTTACCGCAACGGCGGAGCAAGCTTTGTTCGATAGACTGATAACTGAAACCACGGAGCGACAAACCTTACCAACCGCAGAGAAGCGTTATTTGGCAATACCAGATAACGTTAATCAAATCAAAATTGAAGCCGAAGATGCGATGGTGAAGCTGCAAGCCCGCAGCCCAACATTTAATTACCTGAGCCATCGTTGCTACCCAGTGTGTGACCCTGAAAGTCCAATTTATCAAGGTATTGACGCATGGTTTAGCCAAAAGGCCGACAACCATTACCTCTTTCACACACAAAAGCAGATAGCATCGGTGCGCTTATTTGAAGCACCACCAGAAGTACCTGAGTTGCTGCCTCAATACCGCTCCAAAGACTTAGAGCAGCTTTTAGCTGTCTCGGATATCGCGTTGGTGCCCATTGAGCAAGCTTACTTTGATAACTCAGTACCGCAAATGGAGTTTGAATATCGTCAGGTAGCCAAATCTGCGCTCTTTAAGCTCGGTGAAGCAACAAGCTACCCAAGCAGTGTGATTGTGAAGCAAAAGCGTAAACCAACACTATTTGAAGTTCCGCTAAACAGCTTACAAATAGAGGAGTTAGCTAATACCCAAGCACTTTTCATCAATCAAGGGATCCCAAGAACCGTGCGGAAGATCCGCCTGTACAAAGTAGCGAAAGCAACGCCACTCACTGTTGCTGTTAGCGAGGATAACTTGCAACCTAACGCTTTGGTCGTCAAAGTGTTTAGTGCCGACCCTGAAGATGAAATTACGGTAGCAACCGCTCTGGATAGCACTAAGGTAATCACCCCAAGCGATGAATACACCATTTTAACTAAACACTTTGTACTACATCTAAACCCAGCACAAACGAGGATGTTTTTTAACCCTAATCACGCGGAGCTGTACGAGTACCCAAGTATTACTTTGCCGCTGTTTCAAGACTTAACATCGCCTAAAACCATGACGCTTCGCTTTTCACATGATGTTTGGATAAGTGTACTAGAGGAAAATGAACAGCCTGATGCAACATTAAACTGGTGGCAAGATGAGACACCTTAGTCGCTACGCACTTTACATTACATTGTGCCTGTCATTGAATGTTAACGCTGCGATTCCCGACAGCAGCAAGATGGCGCAATGGTTTAACCAACCTGTAGCGCTCGATGGCTGGCAATTTACGCACCAAGCAGAGCAATTTACACTGACGCCAAAGCCTCAAAGTGACGCGCACGGCGAAGTCACGTATGCGCCAACGCATCGGCCTTGCGTGGTGTCTGTTCCACATCGCTTTCATGATAAACATACGCTGACCATTGGTGAGCACATTTTCCAGCACAGTTGCCAAGTGTTACTGAACAACACAAAACACAGATACGATAACAATGACACTGGTAAAACCTATGATTACGCCAAGCAACCTCACAATATTCACGCGTCAGCTATCATAGCTTTTACATCTTTACACCCAATAGCAAAAGTGTTCCAAATACATGGGTTTAGTCAGAAGAAGCGAAAAACCGACGCCGGTAAACTAAGCGAAATAATTTTAAGCCAAGGCAAAACAAATGACGACACACTATGGAAGTTGAAGTCTTGTCTTGTTAAGCAAGGTTATCGGGCGCTGATTTACCCTCAAGAAGTGCAAGAACTTGGCGGGACGCAAAATATCATGCATCAGCTTGCGCTTCCTGAATATAGCTTTATCCATATTGAGCTAAGCTATCAAACAAGAAAGCAATTAATTAATAACAATCAACAACTAGAGCAGTTTACTAAATGCGTGCAATCACTTTTATAATGACACTACTGCTGTTTGCAACGATATCCCGAGCCAATGAGGTAGGGATACAAACGGCTGCCCAATGGATTGATCTGTCACGTATGCAATTTATCCAAGCCAATGCTAACAAGCACTTTGCACCGCAGCAAAAAGCGTGGCTGTTTTTGCCAAGTCACGCGTGGTTAGTCACAACGCCAAGTGCCCTCGACACATTCGAATTTTTTGCGGGGCAAACCCCAGAACTACGACGTGCCATTCCAACATCCGATTGGTTATGTATTCAATCCCGCTGCCAACTGAGTGCAATAGCACAAAACCGCTTAATTCAGGTTGCTTACACCGGTGATAACGCTCAATCTCTCGCGCTTTGGCAAGGCAGCATGCATAGCCACAGAGATCCGTATCGAAGCGCACTTAGACTGCCAGGGCTTGACGACCAAACACTGCAATTAGCGCAAGATACAGAGCGCTGGTTTCACCTACAACCTACACAAATGACAAGCTTGTTCTTTGAGCACGCCAAAAAGCTCAAACTAGAAGTTCGAAAAGATCTACACGCGATTGCGCAAAATGGTACTGTCACAATTAAAGTCAACGGTGAGGTTATAAGCACCATTGCAATATCAGACATCCAAGCGGATGAGTACCTTGAGCCTAAAGTCGGCTTGTCTAACCAAGATTATATTGCTGTCCCGCAAGGTAGTTATCTCACTATCACAACATCGGTGCCTGCCTACCTTAACTTACTACAAATGCACCGTGGTATTTACGACGATAATGCAGGAATAAAGCAGCAAGAGTCGCTATTTAGTCCGTATTGGAATAAACAGCTGAACGAGCAGCTCAGCGCCCTTTACATGAATGGTGATACTTCTCCACTCACTTTTAACGCTTCTGACACGGCGTTAGCGGTCAAACGTAAGCAAATGCTTAACGATATTGCCTCTACGGTGTATTTTTTAACGCCAAGCTCCCCTCAACCGCTCACTCATCATGTTGCGATAAGTGGAGTAACACTGGGCAGCCGCAGCGCCGCTGGGCAAGTGCTGCTCACTTCAAGCGCTCAGCGAGTCAATTACATTACATCGCCTCAGCCACTGAAGTATCATCTTGAGAACATACTGAGAATTGATAATGCAATTACCTTGTATGTTCGAGCAAGAACGCCAGAACGCTTAACCATCACCAGCGAGCATGGCCAACATACGCTGCTTGTTGCGCCTAGCAGTCATTTTCAAAGACTTACCCTACACATGAATCCAGCATCCAAAGTTGTGATGATTGAAGGGGCTAAGCAAGCGCTTGATATCGCTGTAGCAATAAACCGCTTACAACCATTTCCCGACTTCTTAACCATGACGCAAGAAGCGCTAGGCCAAGGGTCATTGGTTCAAGGTCTGCTGGCGAGAAGCAAACAAAATCGAGCGGACACTTACTATTTATCTCTTAGCGGGCTGAGTGCACCGGAACTAAGTGTTAAGACAGACAGCCACGGCCAGTTTACCGCCACCAAAGTGCTTGCGGAGCTGCAAATCGTAGCAAAGACCAAACCACTCATGGCACTTGCGAAACTGAAGCCGTATTTGAGTGGGCATAGTGAGCAAGTTGCGTTAATGGCTTGGCAACTGAATATTACTATTTTGACTCAGCTAGAACGCAGTGGAAACGCCGAGGTATTACTAAAATCACTGCTAAAAAGCACCGCTCAATCTTTAAGAGAGTACGCTGCCAATGAACTACTCACGAGATATTTAGCACAGAATGAATATATCCAAGCTAGCCTATTATGCGCTGCCCACGAAACCGATATCACGCAATATCAATGCGATGATATCCTGTTGACGTACCTACTTGATTCCGGGCTTCAGCAAGAAGCGCTGTGGACAAGCCAGCAAATGGCATTAACACCAAAACAGGCCGAACAAGTCGCGGCAATTCAAACAAACGAACTGACCCAGCCTCAATACAGCCTTAATCACTATGACCTACAAGCCGTGGAGTCACTGGATAATCAAACTGAGCTGTACCCGCTAGGTTCAGGTAAACCCATCAAACTGGTTGCTAAAACGCCTTTGACGGTCAAGCTAAGTGCACGTGCTGCGTACCAAGGACAAGAATACAAAAATACTCAATGGCTGCTATATGAACACAACGCCAAAACCCGGATTTTACCCATATTTAGTGATATTGCAGCAAACTTGCAATTGCAGCCACAAGCGACTCGATTATCTGTTGCATCGCAGCAATATATTCAATTAGCGGCAAATGAAAGCCTCACACTTTTCAGTAGTAATGAGTTGTTTGTAGAGATCCGGGTGCAACCAGAAACCGCTAACACTCCGGCTTTTGCAGATAAGTCTGCGCACTTGGTTAGTAGCACTGATGCGAACATAGCAGATGAGCTCAGTGCTAAAGAAATTGCGATAAATGCCTTGTATCAACTGAGTCAGCAAACATTGTCTAACGAAAGCTACAACAGGGTCCTTCAACGTCTGCACCCCAGTTTATCGGATGATGCCGTTTTAACCGATTTATATGCCCGCTTGATGCGCTATGGTCAATGGCTTGCTGCGGAACAATACACGAGTTATGTGGGCACACAAAAGGTAAAAGTTGATACGCTTGCGGCGCAAAGCGTTGGTGACCAGATCACCGCACACCTCACAGAAAATCAGCCGTCAGGCCTGCCACTCAGAGCAAACGAAATACTGACTATTGATTTTTCTGAGTATCAACAAGTTCAAGTAAGAGTAAAGTTTGCCTACTCTGCTGCCAAGCAAATCGTGGCACCGCCTGCTAATGTAGAGCTGGTGGGGCCAAGTCAAGGTGATGTGATCTCGCTGCAGCCAACGCAACCGCTCTATTACGGCATTAAACAAGTTGAGACGCGACAAGGACTATTGCAATTGCGTTGGCTCAACCCTTTATCGGGGCAAAGCGTTAGCGTACGTCCGCAATACTTTGGCCAAGGTCAATGGCATGATATCCCATTGGATACGAGGCAAATTTTTTATCGCTCTGATGAAACAACCCCAATCACGGCGAAATTAACTAGAGATAGTCTGATTAAAATTGAAACCTTTGCCAATGGTATTAGAAATGAAGCCACCTATTTTCACCCGGCAGGACAAGTCTCACTAACCGGCCAACAACAGCAAACGTTAGCACGCATGTCTATCTGGGCGTTAAGTCCAACATTGCATCGCGTTAACCTAGTACCTGAAGTGCCAATGTTCTTAAAAGCCAAACAACAGTTAACACCAACAAATGCTGAGCCCAAATTTCAGCAAGCTCGCATTGAAACTGATGAAAGTCGCACTGGCGTCGAAGGATTCTTGAATATTGATAGCGACGACATTGTGCAAACAACGGAGCCTAGCCCTAGCCGTACTACACTCGATTTAGGTTTATCGTTGAGAGTGAAGGATGAGAATAACTGGTACCGCATCGATACTTTCTACACGATGGATAATCATCACCAAGACACCTTCTCTATCAATGGTCAATACGATTGGCTCTCGCAGCAGTCGAACTGGTTTGCAGAAGCGAGGGTACGCAATCGTTGGCAGGATGCAACGGCTATCAGTGAAACCCATTTAAGCTCTAGTATTTCGACAAAGTTTGGCCAAATTCACCGTTATAACAGCGGTTTTAGAAGCATTTGGTGGTGGCAGCCTTTTTACACTTACACCAGTATCAGCAAGGACGAATTTATTGCAGATGAGCAAATTGGCCCTGATATGTACACCTTTTACCGTAATAATCATAAGCACGGCTGGCAAGCGCATGCTGGGCTGCGCTATCAGCCTTGGGTTGATAGTTACTTCAGCTCCGGCGTTACACTGACGTCAAATCAAGATTGGCAAACGCTCGACAATGCACTGTTTTCATTTGATTGGTATCAATTTTATCAAGGCCATATTTTCCACGCTGGATTAACATCAAGCTATGTATTTGCCGATCAGAACCGTCCTAATCCAACATGGCAATACTTAACTCAATTGGGTTGGCAAACGGGTTTTGACTTTAGTCATAACACAGCGGGTTGGTTAGGTGTAACTTGGACTCAAGACTGGTTTAACAATACCCATCAGGTTGGGCTACAAGTACGTTTAGGCAATTTACAGCAAACCGCTTTTGCCCCCTATGCTCACGATGAAATTATTTTTGAATCGTTACAGCTAAGTCATTTATTAGAGCAAGATTTACATGAGCGTTGAAGCCTTAAAGAGTCAATTAGAAGCCCTATTTTTTGCCGAAACTGAAAAGTTTTGGCTGAACTTGTATCAACATAAATACAGTGCGTTGATCGACGAATTGTGTGCATGGGAACTCATTTACAATCGCCCTGAAAACGAGGATGAAACCGACTGGCTGGTACTTCAATCTATCGCCTTTTTGCGGCATAAAATTGAGACCCTACATGAGCAAATTTTGCTGCTCGAGGTATCCCACACCGGATTTGTACAGCGTATCGCTAAGTCTGAATTTGCCAGCGAAAAAGAGCTACATATTATCGCCTATGCTCAAGAACTTGGCACCACTAAAGTCGCGTTAGAACAAGATAAAAAAGCATTTTCACGATGGTTTGACGAAGGCGCTGTAGTTGCTCGATATCAACATCAAGTTGCCACGATAGAACAGCAAATTAAGTTTTTAATTGCCAAACTTGGCGCCCTAACTAACCGATATTTACGTGCTCATCACGATACTCTAGAAAATGCTTGGCAACGTTTGGATTTGCAGCCATTTTGCTTAAACTTACTCGCCCATAGCCAAAATCAACATATTCGTCATGGCTTGATCCGCGCATTGGTGAATATGGTCGCAACCTTGAACAACTATGAGGTTGACTCGGAATTAGACGCAGAGCTTATCGCCAAACTTATTGAGTTGCTTGAGTCTGACAATATGCCCTATCAAGCCACCGTCGATATTCTAGAGATCTTAATACATCAACGCCCCACCTTTATTCGTGCCTACATGTGGGCTTTGCTTGAAGAAGCGAACGACATTGAAAATAGTCAGCAAGTTGATGCAGAAGTGCTCTATATTTTGAGTATCTTCCCTAAAATTATTGTCAGCCAGCCAAAGCTTACAGAAAAAGACCTCAATATGCTTTGTGCACTCAGCGAGCACACCTTACCTAGGGTGCGCCAGGTTACGCTAGAGTTTGTCGAGTTTTATCCCACATCCTTTGCACAAGAGTTAATCGCCAAACGGTTTGAGCAAGAGAGTGAAAATGCCGTACTTTTCACCTTGATAAAACAGTTATCCGCAGACCGCTTTTGCCAGCAGGACTTTGCATTTTTACTGTGGCAACGTGTGCTAACAGGCGACTTTAGTATGCAGCTCAAGCGCTTAGCGCTTGAGCAAAGCGCACGTATTATGCTGAATATGCAACTTGAATCAAATCAAGCCGAACTCTGCTTCAAACGGTTTATTGATACCTTAAATGACTGCTTATCGAACGAAACAAACATCGCCGTTTGCCGTTATATCACCAGAGCCAGGGAACAGCTAGGTAGCTTCTATCATCAAGCCATCATCGCGCAGCTCAATGCTTCTCTTGAAGCCAACGAACAAAGTGACGCATTGGCAACTTGGTCTCGTGATGAACTGGGCCGCTCACTTTCTTATATTGCACAGCGCGGTCAAAGTCTTAATGCCTCAAAAACAAAAGCTGGCTGGCGTATCCAACAAGGATATCGTCAAGCAAGAAGATTATGGCGAGTAATACACGAAATAAGACAACCAAGTACCGATAAACGTCAAAGCTATTCCCATACCAAAGCGAAAAAGCCCAGCGTATCGATCCACGTCCCTAGCTGCACTACCGCGGAAATTAGCGAAACAAAAGTGCCGGGGGAGTTGCTCTTTAATATCGCCGAACAAACGAGTCGACCACATCTACCATTACTCGACTTTTTGCTAAGTGTACTGACTAATGACCACAGTAAAGAAGACGCCAAAACCTATACGCCGGATGGTATTTTAGCCGTTACTCCGCCATCGACTTTGTGGCGACGCCTTAAGGCGTACTGGACCATAACATGGCAGTTTGCAGAACTAGACCGCTTACGAAAGGGCAACGAACTTGAGCAAGGTAAGTATTTGGATGCACTTAACACGCTGGGGTTTTCTCTACACTTTAGTGCCTATGGCGACATCGCAAAAACGCCTTTTCCTGTCGCGAAAGACATTCAGCAACTTTATACTCGCTCTGGTGTCACCTCTGCGCTACTCACCATTTGGAGCAGTTTTAAAGAATACGTCGATGCCATTTATCAAAATAGTATTTCGCAGCTGGTTTTCTTTGTGCTTGCATTTATTAGCTACTTTTGGACTCGGCATATTTATGTCAGTAAAAGAATAAAACAAAATCGAAAACACATTCCGGTGTCCATTGGCGGCTGGGGAACACGAGGAAAATCAGGAACCGAGAGGCTGAAGTCGGCCTTATTTAGCAGTTTGGCGCTGAGAGTCGTGAGCAAGACCACGGGCTGTGAAGCAATGCTTATCTATTCAAAAATTTCTGGTGAGCAATATGAGATCCCACTATTTCGGCCTTTCGACAAAGCGAGTATTTGGGAGCAAGCTGATGTGCTACATTTTGCAAAGCAGGTAAAAGCGGACGTTTTCCTGTGGGAATGTATGGGCCTGACTCCGAGATATGTAAAAATTCTAGTGCGCTGGATGAAAGATAACTTCGCCACCATTACTAATGCCTACCCAGATCATGAAGATATTTTAGGCCCAACAGGCTTGGATGTAGCAAAAGAGATGTCTGCCTTTTTGGGTTACAACACCCAAGTGTTCACCGCCGAGCAGAATATGGCTTCAGTACTCAACTTGGCGGCGGAGCAAAAAAACACGTCACTCATTCAGATTCATTGGGGTGATGGGTATCAAATAACGCCTGACATTCTCGCAAAATATCCCTATGTTGAGCATCCGGATAACATCGCCTTAGTCTGCAAAATGGCGCAATATATTGGCATCAATAAAGACTATGTGTTCAAAGAAACGGCTTCTAGGGTTATTCCCGATGTTGGCGTGCTTCAGCAGTTTACGACTGCAAAGATTGGTGCAATCAGTCAAAGCTTTATCAACAGCATGTCTGCCAACGAACGCCTAGCAACGATAGAAAATTGGAAACGCTTAAACATCGTCGAACAGGGAAAGCAGGCGCAAATTGTTGCATTAATTAATAATCGTAACGACCGTGTAGCGCGCTCGCAAGTATTTGCGAACATTCTGGCCAATGATCTGCATTTTGATGCCATTGTGGTGATCGGCACCAATATCGATGGCTTCTTTAAGTACTTTATGGTTGCACTGGAAAATCTCTTACACAGTATTTTCAGCAATAACGACCACAACGCACTGCGCGATTTACTCAGGCGCCTTAGGCTCACATTATCGCGAGATGCGCTGATCGCATCATTAAATACTACGACAGACAAGCTACCTGAGTCTGCGTTTTCAAGCCTCGACTCGCTGCAGTCGCAACTTAATAATGAGGACGACACACATCATCCTACTCTAAAGCGTTTTGAAGCGTGGACAATTGCCCAGTCGCTTTTGGAAGTTGAAGACCTGAGCACTAGGCTTTCGCAAACCGCAGCGCTTGCAGAGCAACTTGCCTCTCTCAAATGTACGTTAGTGCATGATAGCGACATCAAGCCTGATGCTTTAAACCAAATCATTGCAAAACAAGCACTGCCAAATGAACACCAAATTATCGTCGGCATGCAAAATATCAAAGGCGCGGGACTGGGCTATGTTTACATGTGGCAAAAGTGGCAGTTGTTTAATCAGCATTGCGAGCGTCTGAGCCACCGCAACGTGACACAAACTGAGTTTAGAAATGGCTTAAGTAGAATTTTACAACAAGAGGAACTCAGCGCGATTGAATGCCAATACTTAGCTGACAAGCTCGACTTGTTCGAAGCGTTGCCCAATGCCCAAAGCGAATTTAGCCAAGCCGAATTAACGCAAATAAAGCGCAAACTAGAGCAACAAATACAACGCTTAGGAAGTAAAGATAATACCCGAGCTCGCTCGCCGCTAACACGCTTTTTGAATAAATTGGTCGAGTCATTTTTAGATGCCGGCGCGGCGGTAAAAAGAAAGAAAATAGCAGTTCAGGTATACAAAGATATCGCCGACTTTAGGATCACAATAGAAAAGGCAACCCTTATTTTAAGTGAATTAAATCGTTCGCAAAAACCGGGATGGTTGAAGTTACAAAATGGTAAGCGCCGCAAAAAATAGCTCGGCGCTTGTTACCCGGCCACCAAAACGTAGATAAGTTTAATGATCAGCGTCACCATTAATAAAGGCAGTACATATTTGGCATACTTTTGCATTTTATCTAGCCCTAAGCGCTGCTGATACTTTTCCAACAGCGGTATCAAGACAACCAATGCGATGACTAAACTCACTAATAATATAACTACGTTCATCTTAGCTCCTCTTTCTAAACAGGTATCTTACAACCAGTATTCACTTCACGCAAAATTCCAGCTATGCTCATAAACACATCTGACCAGTAGAATAACAATGATGAAAACTGCTATCACCGAATTATTTGGCATCGAAAAACCCATTATATTACCCGGCATGAGCTGGATTTCTGTCCCTGAGCTTGTTGCGGCAGTGAGCAATGCTGGTGGCTTAGGTATTTTAGCCACGGGCCCGCTCAGTCAGGACGAGACACGTCAAGCAATACGAAAAATTCGTGCACTCACCGATAAACCTTTTGGTATTGGTGTGACGTTAATGATGCCAGGCGCCAAAGAAAATGCCAAAGTCGCATTAGAAGAGCAAGTGCCTGTTATCAATTTTTCTTTAGGAAAAGGCGATTGGCTAGTACAAGCAGCTAAAGCCTACGGCGGAAAAGTCATTGCCACAGTGGTGACGCAAAAGCATGCATTAGCAGCACAAAAATCTGGCGTTGATGCGCTATTAGTTACAGGTCATGAGGCCGCAGCCCATGGTGGTGAAGTGACTTCACTGTGTTTAGTGCCGAGCATAGTCGATATCGTCAATATACCTGTAATTGCCGCAGGGGGATTTGCCGATGGTCGAGGACTTATCGCCGCGCTAGCGCTTGGCGCAGAGGGCATTGCGATGGGCTCTCGTTTTGCAACATCTAAAGAAAGCCCTTTGCATCAACATGTCAAAAATACCGTTGTGGAAAAAGACGTTGAACAGACGATTTATTCCAAAAACTTCGATGGTCTTTATGCTCGAGTAATGAAAACCCCCATGGCTGAAAAGGCAACGCGCCGCCCGATGAACTTTTTCATGGCCATCATAAAATCATTCAAGGCTGCAAAAATGGTCGACATGCCCTTATGGAAGCTACTACTAGGACTGTTATCTCAATTCGATAAAATTAAGATGCTGTCACTCTTTGGTGCCGCCACCGAAAAGCTTGAAGCCGCCACAATCCACGGAGATTTAGACCATGGCGTGCAATTTATTGGTCAATCTCAAGGCTTAATTCGAGAAATCGAATCAGTACAAACCTTAATGGATAACATGATGGCTCAAGCCACTGAGGTGCATTCACGTATCAGCAACAGTACAGCCAAGTAACGGATGTTTGGTATTGATGCGGTAAAAGCGGTATTATTTGCTTAATATCGCTCTGGCCCTAGCTGCGCCATTCAAGTGCTGGCCATAAACTCTGATTTTATAAGTGACTTTCAATGCCTAAACATTATCTTTTCTACATTGAGCAGCCATATAGCTTTGCCATTCTAAGACCCCTCCAAAATGCTATCCGTGCAAACGGTGATGTGGTGAAATGGTTTTTAAAAGGTAAAGATGTAAACTCAAGTTCACTTGCACCAGACGAATCAGAGTTACTGAGCGTAGAGGACGTCAAGGCGTTTAACCCCAGAGCAGTATTTGTACCTGGAAACGTTGTTCCTGACTTTTTTCCAGGCGCCAAAGTGCAAGTATTTCACGGATTGGAATATAAAAAGAAAGGTCACTTTGGGATCCGCGGTTTCTTCGATTTGTATTGTACTCACGGCCCAATTACCACTGCGCCATTTAACCAACTTGCACAAAAACATGGTTATTTCTCAGTGATTGAAACTGGCTGGCCAAAACTCGACCCTTATTTTGATTACACCAAGCAAGAGAATGAAAAGCCAGTCATACTGTACGCTCCCACTTTTTCACCCAATCTCACGTCGCTTGAAGCATTACATGCACAAATCAAACAGCTCGCAGAATCAGGAAAATACAAAGTCCAACTTAAGTTTCATCCTAAGACGAAACAGCAGTGGCAACAGATGTACATAGAACTTGAAACCATCAGCGACTTTGAAATCGCCGGAAATGACAATCTTATTCCACTCATTCAGCAAGCCGATGTGGTGATTTCTGATACCTCTAGCGCCGTTGATGAGTCACTATTAATTGGTAAACCGGTTATCACTTTTAATAATCACCAACCTCAAGATGCCTTAATCAATATTACCGACGCAGGCCAATTATCTGCAGCGGTTGAACAAGCACTCAACCTCTCCGACGCACAAAGTGAACGTATTGAGCAATATATTCAGCAAGTGCACCCTTACCGCGATGGTAAAAGCGCCGAGCGCATACTCGCTGCAACAGAGACCGTAATTGCTGCTGGATTAAAGCGTAAACCGCTTAACTTATTGAGGCGTTACAAAATACGTAAATCATTGAATTATATGAAAATAAAATAAACTGGTAACTTTCGGAAATAAAAAAGCTCACTTTACTGTGAGCTTATGCAAGTTAATTTATCACTAACCTTAACACTCACACTGCCAGTATTGGTTACCAGTTTCCGTCAAAGGCGGACGACAACGAATACCTGTCGCACCACCAGCGATGTTTGGTGTTTGCTCTTGAGGCAAGCTTTGTTGTTTATCTAATTGTTTTAATGCTGTTTTTTTAAATTTCAATTTCATCTTATTATCCTTGAGTTAATCTTAATTTATAAATTATGTTGTTTAAGGTTGATAGTCCAACAAGTAGATTCTCCACCTCATCAGGCTAACCTAAAACACTGCTCGACTATACTAACAACGGCACTGACCATAATCCGTACCAGTCAACGTTTCCGTTAAACGGCATGGGATTCTGGTATTTGGCTCAGCACCGCCAGCTACTTGAGGGGTTTGCTGTAAAGGTAGGTTTTGGTTTTTATCTAGTTGCTTCAACGCTGATTTTTTTAATTTTAATTTCATTATCATTTCCTTGAAATAGTCGTTTAGTGATCAAAATTTATCACTAATTCTTAAGCTGCCATGAAAAAATAAAAAATTCAACATTATTAACAATAAAATCAACTTTAAAATTCACTCACCACAAATACAACACTTAACCACATGTTAAATAATAACTTCTAACCAAGCACCTCAAAGAAACGCACCGTCAAAAACAAACAAAAAATTAATAAATCTGCAATCTAATGAGATAAGCTTACCTCAACTAGGCATCTTGTTGCTTATCCATAAAATCAGCCATACGCGCGAGTAACTCGGTTTCTGTGAGATCTTCTTTATGCGTGCCAATCGTCCAGACATGACCAAATGGGTCTCGTAGCGTTCCCGCCCTATCACCATAAAACTGATCACAAACGGGCGTGACTTGCTGTGCCCCCAATTCAATTGCCCCCGCAAACACAGTGTCCACATCGTCAACATACAACATCAAGCTAACGGGCGTACCACCAAGCTCACTGGGATCTTTAAAGTGCATATCAGGGCACATATCTGAAAGCATCACATAAGAGTTACCAATCAGCAGCTCCGCATGTGCTATTCCTCCATCTGGTATAGGTAACTGAAGCTTTACGCTCGCGCCAAAAGCAGCTCGGTAAAATTCGATAGCTTTTGCTGCACCAGCCACAATGAGGTAAGGCGTGAGTGAATGATAACCGGAGGGAATTGAAGAAGTCGCCATTATATGGATCCTATAAAGTCCGTTAAATTCCCTCTAAACCTAGCCGATTATTTGAAATATGCGAATTAAAATTGCGATGCTCAGGTTATTGCAGCGATGAGATTTACTCATAACTCGAGTGTTGATTAACGAATTATTTACCTATATGCTAATTTGGTTTTGTTCATAAAACACACAACAACATGTAAGGGATCAGTATGAAACCAACTTCTATATTACGATTGGCTTGGACGAGTGGTGCTCTCATCCTCGCAGGCCAAGCAAACTCCTACGACTGTAGTAATTTAAGCCCTTGGTCTGAACAACAAGTCTACAGACAAGGGGATATCACACAGTCCCAAAACCAAGCATATGAAGCAAAGTGGTATAGTCAGAACGACAATCCAGCAGGCCACTCCGGTCCTTATGATGTCTGGCGGTCATTGGGGACTTGTGCAACGGGGTCAGGTCAAGCACCGAGTGTCGTACTCACCAGCCCAAATAATGGCGCTGTGCTGGGCGAAAATGACAGCGCTGTTTTTTCCGCTAATGCCAATGATGTCGATGGTGACCTGGCTTATGTCGAATTCTTAGTAAATGGGCAAGTTATCGCTACGGACACTACCGCGCCATTTCAAACCACTTGGAACGCAGTACTTGGCGAATACGATATCAGTGCAATTGCCACCGATGCCCAAGGGCTAACCGGAAGTTCGCAATCAGCACGGATCACAGTAAAACCGGGCGGAGGAAATTTACCACCGAACGTATCCATTGTAGCGCCAACCAACGGCCAGCAGTTCTATCAAGGCGATATGGTAGGGATCAGCGTCACAGCTGAAGATAGCGACGGTACTATTGCGAGAGTGGAAATTAGCCTGAACAATCAGCTTGTCGCGAACCTAACAACCTCTCCTTTTGAGTTCCAATTCCAAGCGGAGCAAGTTGGCGTGAACCAACTAAATGTAAAAGCGATGGACAATCAAGGCTTGGTAAGTGAGGCAAACCTTGCCATCGATGTGCTAACAAAAGTGGGAGGTGGCTGCCTAGGCCTTAGAGCATATAGCGCTGGACAAAATTACCAGGCTGGTGAACTCGTCGCTCATAATAATCATAAATATCGCTGTGATATTGCAGGTTGGTGTAGCTCAAACGCGCAATGGGCATATGAGCCAGGTGCAGGCCAGTATTGGAGCGATGCATGGAGCGATTTAGGGATCTGTGCAATCGCGCCAACCGTAACGTTCGAAAGCCCGTCCAATAATGGTACTGTTTTGGTCAATGCGCCCACCACTATCTCTGTCAGTGCTCAAGATACAGACGGCAGTATTGCTACACTGTCACTCTATGCCGGCAACACACTCCTTGCCACAGCCAATCAAGGAACACTTAGTCACAGCTGGACACCGACAGCCCTCAATCCGGTGAGTTTAAAAGCCATTGCCGTGGATAACGAAAGTAATCAAAGCGAGCAAACAATTACAGTGAATGTTACAGATAAACCGATTGCCGTTGATTTACTCGCCCCCACTAGCGGCAGCCAAATTACCTTGGGTAATTCCACTCAATTGATTGCACAAGCATCCTCTTTTGTTGGACAAATCACTCAAGTACAGTTTTATGCTGATGGCGTGTTACTCAATACAGACACAACGCCACCCTACGAATATAGTTATGCACCGGCCTCAATCGGCACAAAAACACTTTATGCCACGGCCATCAACGACAATAATGATCAGCTGTCCAGTAGCGGCGTGACTGTTCAAGTCATCGACAAACCCATCGGTAAAAAGCACAAACTGATTGGCTATTGGCATAACTTTGTCAATCCAGCTGGTTGCCCTATTCCACTTGATCAGATGTCTACTGCTTGGGACATCATAGATATTGCCTTTGCTGAAAATGATAGAAACTCGAATGGTACAGTGCACTTCACACCATTTGAAAAAGACATTCGCTCTAACTGCCCGCCTATCGATCCGGTAAAATTCAAATCCGACATGCAGGCACTACAAGCGCAAGGTAAAGTTTTTGTGCTAAGCCTTGGTGGTGCAGAAGGCACAATTACCCTCAATACGGATGCCGATGAAGCGGCATTTGTTAGTAGCCTCACCGATATTATTCAACAATGGGGATTTGACGGGCTCGATATCGACTTAGAGAGTGGCTCGAACCTTGTGCATGGCTCTCAGATCCAAGCTCGGCTGCCTAGAGCATTAAAGCAAATTGAACAAAATATTGGTGGCAATATGGTACTTACCATGGCCCCCGAGCATCCCTATGTACATGGTGGCATGATTGCCTATTCAGGTATTTGGGGCGCTTATATTCCACTTATAAACGAGCTACGCGATACATTAGATTTACTTCACGTACAGCTATACAACAATGGCGGCCTACCTAACCCATACGAACCGGGAAGCGCCCCTGAGGGCTCAGTGAACATGATGGTTGCCCATGCAAAAATGTTGATTGAGGGATTTGATCTTGCTGATGGCACCCGCTTTGCACCACTTAGGGATGACCAAGTAGCCATCGGTCTACCTTCTGGTCCACAGTCGGCAAATTCAGGTCAAGCGCCTATCGGCAATATCATCAATGCCTTAGATTGTTTAACCAAAGGTACAGGATGTGGCACTATCCAACCAAGTAAGACTTATCCGAACTTTGGTGGCGTGATGACATGGTCGATTAACTGGGACAAATACGATGGCTATAACTTCTCTCAACCCATTGGTGATAAATTAACGCAGATGAATCAGGGGAATTAATACCAACTGCTCAGGGTGAGATGCCCTGATTGTGTGATTTTTATACCAGCTATTTTAAGTATTGGAGAATTACTTCAATTGGTATTATTCCTCGAACAGGACTGATACTAAGCCACATAAATATCACTATTGTTTATGAACACAAGGAAGTGTTCATTTTCAAGCTGGCTTTTACAACAGTCCACTCAGCCCGGCAGGCTGGCAAAATGTAGAAATGCCAATCAAGCACAGCTCTTGAAATTTGCAAACTAGCCTGTCATCTTAAGCTAATTCAATACCGACTTTTTACGATACTCTGTGGGCGTGCAACCCACTCGCTGCTTAAAAATATTATAGAAACAAGATTTAGAGTTAAACCCTGATTCATAAGCTATTGTTGTAACTTGTTGGGCTGGTGTTCGCAGTAATAAACGCTTTGACTCTTCTACCCTAAGGTTGTTCATATAATCATAAAAGTTTGAATGATAGATCAGGTTTATCGCTTGAGACACTTCGTGGGTAGTCATCACACACGCATTGGCTAACTCGTTAAGCGTTAAACCGTTGCGCAGATACAATTTCTGTTTCTTAACTTCGCTATCTATTTTAGTGAACACCTTCTCAATGCCCTTTAACGCCTCCTTTTCTACCGTCACTTGAGTATCTAAAGGGGCAATTGCAGAAGGAGCAATAAAATCAACTTTGGTGCTTAGTAACAGAGCAAAAATAAACAACAGCCAATGTGTATCAAGCCAAAAGAGCTGAGGCATAAATGGCGATGTACAGACTAAAATCGCCATCGCCGTAATTAAGTAGAGCCACCACTTAAACCAGCTAACATCATGACGTTGCACGTTTGAGAAGTGTGCCTTAATAGAGTCGAGATATTCCTTCAATAGTGCAAACGTAAACATGAGATATGGCAATAAGCTTCCCAAAAAAAGTAAACTAAAAAAAGTGAGAAACAACCTATTTTGCTGTAATTCTGGATATATCTTTTGAGCGCAAATACTCAGTATGAAAAACATCATAATCGGACTTAAGTGCAGTACCACTTTACTCCAACTAAAACGTTTACATAGTGCCGATGCATATAAATAGGTCAAAGGCCCGAGTACTAGGTTTAGGCTGGTAATAAGTAACGCCCAATAACCCTGACCTTCCGTCAAAAGTCTGTTTTGAACAAAAAACTCATCCGCCAACAAAGTAGCCAAAACAACAAACAGTCCAATCAGGTGACCCGAGGTATGCTCATCATCAAGCTGAGCATACCTCAATCGCATTAGTCGCACAGCAAGTAGTATGTATAAAATACTGGCAATAAATAGCGGCAAGGTCTTCCAATCTATCAATTTACTTCCTTATTCACTAACCAACGCTTGAGCACCGCTTCTTCCGATTTATAAAGGATCATCACGCCGTAAACAAACAGCGGAAAACACACAATGATAGCAGGAACGGTGGCAATAAAAGAGGCAGCTTCAGCCTTCGTAGGATCATGACCCATAAAGCTAAACCAATTAATGAGTATATGTATAACAATAAGCGGAATTAAGCTTCTAGTTCTTAGGTAACATGCCGCAAACCCCATACCAATAAAGGTCGCATAAATAACCTGTCCAATTATTACACCAATTGAATCCGGTTTTTCAAACACGTTCACCAAATGAACTATACCAAACGAAAGCGCAGAGAAGAATGCAGCTTTCAACACTGGACGCCGAGCGCCACCACTGACATAACAGCAAAGTAATATGTACACTACAATACCTCGGCATAACACCTCTTCTAAAATTCCAGTGAAAAGGGTTGAGATACTACCAATAGCAATTTCCGAAAACGAATGCGGGTACCACTGAGAAATATTGATTGATACGTATGCCAGTGGCAATACAAAAAGATACCAGTATTGTTTGGCATCTACGGTTAACCAATATATTTTTTCCCAGACTTTTAAGTATCTAGCAATTAAAATGACAAACACTACACCGAGTAAATTCTCAGTAAAGTTACGCCAATGTGGAGATCCACTAAACCATCCTGCTAACTCCCACCCTAGTCGCTGTACTAAAATAGCTCCAAGATATGCTAGAAAGACCTGAATATAAATTGCTCGCTGCGAAAAATTGAAACGCATTCTGTTACTCCTTTATAAACTTGAGCAATGAATCTACCGCACTAGCTCAATTTATACGTCCTGCTAGTTAATTGGAGTAAATATAAAAAAGTAACTTTCTATTTCAATTAGTTAAAAGAGCTTTAACTCATACATTTTCTCCGCCTATGCACTCGTTACTTTGGTTTTTGAGCACAGTTATTTTTAAATGCTAGCCCTAAATAAAGAAGGCTCACTCTCGTTATTCAACGCCTTATCAGATCCCCCCAGCCACAAGCTGAAAACCTGAACAAAAATGTACTAGGTAGAACCTAAGCCAAACACCAAAGATTGCTTGGAAATAAACTATTTGTCCCCTACTATTATAGCGTTACACGCAAATCCATAATGAGTCCCAAGGTCGATATGAAATCTTTTCCATCGCTTTATTTAACAAATCTATTCTTAGTCGGTGGGACAGGCCTGCTGACTACTTACTTAGCGCTTTATTTAGGCCAGCACGGCGTCAGTACGTTTTGGATTGGCTTGCTTACCTCGTTTTATTACTTAGGTTTGTTGCTCGGTGCCAAATTAGGCTATCACCTGATCAAATCAGTTGGACATATTCGCGCGTTTGCGGCAAGCACAGCGGCAGTGACAGCCTGCGTAGCAATACATGGGGTGAGTGACAATATCTATCTTTGGCTTGGACTACGACTTGTGGTGGGTCTTGGCATGATGTGTAACTTTATGGTGCTCGAAAGCTGGCTAAATGAACAAGCAGCGCCTGAGCAGCGGGGACGAGTATTTTCTTTTTACATGCTCACCTCCTACCTCGGTATGGTAACAGGGCAATTTGCGCTTTCTAATTTTCCTGAGCTTGGCTATGCGCCGCTGTTTTTAATTGTTGTTGCCTTATCCTTTGGAATTATCCCTATTTCAACGACGAGGCGGATCCACCCTAAGCCACTTAAGCCTATTCAAGTAAGTCTGTTTACCTACTTCAAAAAAGTGCCTCAGTCTCTCACGGCGGTCTGTTTTGCCGGAGTGATTAATGGTAGTTTTTATGGCCTTGCCCCGACTTTTGCCAGCCAGTCAGGATTTAATGCCGAAGAAATTGCTATGTATATGTCGGTAACGATTTTTGCAGGTTTGCTTGCGCAGTGGCCAATGGGCATTATCTCTGACCGAGTTCGCAGAAGTATCTTACTGCGCAGTAACGCTGTTTTTATCGGTTTGATTTCTCTTTGTATATTTTTGCTTCCACTGAGTCCAAGCTACAGTCTCTGGCTGACTTTTGGCTTTGGGTTATTCGCATTTACCATGTATCCACTTTCTTCGGCACTAGCAAACTCCCGCGTTGATGATGAAGACCGTGTTGGCGTTTCTTCTGCACTGTTGGTGGCATTTGGCGGAGGTGCCTGTGTTGGCTCGGCCGCTATTGCACAGATCATGTCCCATTTTGGTCATCAAGCCCTATATGCTTCGTTAAGCGCACTAACCGTTGTCATGTTCTTACTGCTCCACTTTATCAACGCCAGACAAAAAGCTGAGCAACCAGAGCCTAGCGACTATGTTGCTGCGACTTCTGATATTACCAGCTCACCGCTCGCAGCCACCATGGACCCGCGTATCGAAGAAAAAACAGCACACGAACAGCTGCTTGTCGTTGACGAAGACACGCCTCGCGATAACGACGATGAACTCGACGACAATGAGCAAAATAGCGAGCCAACCGAGGAGTTGGACGAAATAACTAACAAACCTCAGCCATAGTCTGACTGATAAACGCTCGTAACCAACGAAGTGCAGGATATTGATGCTGTACTTCGTGCCACACCATAGCGACGTCAAAAGCACAGTCAGGTATCGGATTTTCAACGAGGGTAAAATCTGCTTCGAGTTTTGATGCCTGACGAGCCGGAATCAGTGCAACCAACTCGGTATTTCTCACTAGTTCCGGCACCAATAAAAATGAGGGCACTGACGTCATCACCTGCCTCGATACACCATATTGCTGCAAGATTGAATCAACGAATGTTGAGGTGCTATTTCCTTCAAAAGACACCACAATATGCTCAAGCTTTACATAATCTGCTATTGTCATTTCTGGCGTTAGCTGTGGATGGTGTTTTCTGCCAATCAAGACATACTTCTCTTGATATAAGGTTTTAAATCTTAACGAATCAGGCCCACATTCCGGCGACATTAATGCCAAATCGAGTTCTGAGTGTTGTAGCTGGGCTGCAAGTGTTGCTATTGTTAAGTGGCAAAGCACGACCTTGATATTGGGCGCAGCTATTTTTAAACGCCGTATCACCTCTGTCATCACCACCAGCTGTAAATAGTCGGTACATGCCACTTTAAAGGTTAAATTGGCCGTTTCAGGGATAAAGTCTTGATGCTCTACTAACACGTTACTTACAAGCTTCATCGCAGCGCGAAGTTCCGGCAGCAAAGCAAGCGCTTTGGCAGTTGGTAGCATGCCTTTATGAATAGGGACTAATAACTGATCACCAAATAGCCCGCGCAGCCGACTTAGCTGAGTGCTTACTGCTGGCTGGCTGAGGTTCAGCCTATCTGCCGCTTTGGTCACATTGCACTCTTCCAGTAGCACCACCAAAGCCTGAAGCAGGTTTAAGTCCACCTTTTTGCTATCCATTTAATTTATACCTAGGGTAAAAATATTCAATTTCATTTATAGCAAGATTAGAGAGATAGTAACAACTCCTATTCGTTACAGAGCACTTATCATGACCAAATCCGCACTAGTGGTATCGGCACATCCAGAGCCGACTTCCTTAACCCAGACACTCGCCAAAACAAGTGTCGAAACCTTAACGCGCATGGGCTTGCAAGTTCAAACTTCAGATCTATACCAAAT
The DNA here is from genome assembly GCF_002850255.1 of Pseudoalteromonas sp. NC201. Classification (NCBI taxonomy): domain Bacteria; kingdom Pseudomonadati; phylum Pseudomonadota; class Gammaproteobacteria; order Alteromonadales; family Pseudoalteromonadaceae; genus Pseudoalteromonas; species Pseudoalteromonas sp. NC201. Next base: position 1,152,544 of record NZ_CP022522.1, on the reverse strand, counting down.
GGACTGGAAGGCTGTGGTTGACGCAACCGACTTCCCGCAAGATGACTCTCAAGCACCACTTGCGATTATTGCAGCGTCTGGCAAGGCATATCACTCAAACACCCTAACCGAAGACGTTATTCAAGAGCAGCAAAAATTGCTGGCTGCCGACTTGGTTATTTTTCATTTTCCGCTTTGGTGGTACAGCGTGCCTGCCATACTTAAAGGCTGGTTCGATAGAGTCTATGCCTATGGCTTTGCTTACGGTTATCAAAACAAAGGGAACCAATTGCGCTACGGCGAGGGAGTTTTACAGGGAAAACGAGCGTTAATTTGTGTAACCACAGGTGGTGGATATGAGGATTACTCTCCTTTAGGGATAAACGGCACAATGGACGAATTACTATTTCCGATCACGCACGGGACTTTGTTTTTCCCAGGTATGGACGTTCTACAAAACCATGTTATTTTCGACGCAAAAGGCGAGCCTAATCAACGTATAACTGATGAAATTGCCAATTGGTCAGAGCGCTTAACACACGTATTTAGTGAAAAGCCAATCCCCTACCGAAAGCAAAATAGTGGCGATTACATCAACGGCCAAGTACTAAAAGCCGAAGTCGCTATGGGAAAATCGGGTATTGCTGCACATATTGCTTAATCAAGGTGTTATCAGCTATGTTTATAGAATGTAGCTGATGACTGATGGGTATTGTGATTTGCAAAACACTTGGATTGCCTTTGGTGGCGTTATGTTGCTCGCGGCTTGTACCATAGCCAATAGCTGTGAGCTTGCTGTACTTGATGGTAGTGTCGTGCTCAATTCCTCAAAGATACAGCCTAAATGTCGTTTTAAACAAGATCAAACCGGCCTGTTGTCTGCTGCGGCTAAGTTCACCTCAGCGCTAACCCATCAAACGCCAAATTCTAAAATAAAGCGGTTATCACAGGAGCAAGTTCAGCAATCATGCAACATCGACGCTACACAAGGCAGTTTGACTTGTACATTTAATGGTAAAAGCGACCACTTCACGCTGACTAACACCGTTAAACAGGGGAAAATCGCATCAATAAACTGGCAAGATGATGAATATGTTTACCTTGGCTGGATGACCAACACTGAGGTATTAATGGGCTATATTGCGTTTGGCGCGCTTAACAAGCACAGCGCTCCCTTTTTCATTCCCGCCTCCCAGTTTTGCCAATATGGTCTAAGCTCGCATATTATCGACCTTGGTAAGGGCGACTTATTGTGCCAAAACCACGAGGGGCTTTGGTCTCATAGCCGTTTACTGCCCCTACCACAGCCCTGCCAACAACCACAACAAATGATCCAAGATAAAGGTGGGATTTGGGCGCTGGAGTTTATCAAAAGTAGCTATCAATGGCGGATCTGCAGATACAACGATAACGCAGGTAGCCTATTAGCCGCATACGAATACAGTATAGACTTAAAGGCAACGCTGGCTCGGTATGACTTACAGCCCAGTGATTACACCCAACTTACTTTTTTATCCAATGGCGATACTAACGCTATCGCGAATTCGGTGGAAATAGATAACGTCTTTCCTGTCAGTGATATTACGCCAGAGCTTGACCCACAGACGATAGAGCTGCCTATTCAGCAGCTACAATACAAACTGACTAAGCTAGATTAGGCCCTAATTGCCACTTACTCTTGTGCTTCACGTAGCACTTGCGTTTGACCATTTTGCTTTCTAAATTGATTTGGCGTGGTTCCAGTGGCGATTTTAAATGCTCTAGTAAATGGTCCAACCGACGCAAAACCACTTTCCAGTCCAACGACAAGTACTGGCCAATGCTGTTTAGCGGGGTCTTGTAACAGCACTTTGGCATGTTCAACCCTCAACTCATTGACCAATTGGCTGAAATTTCGCGCTTGCAGGTTTTGTCGTATCACTCGACTTATCTTGTATTCAGGTTCATTAAATTGCTGAGCTAAGTCAGCAACTTTTAACCCTTCTTTGAGGAAGCCTTTTTGCTCGATAAGAAAGTGTTCCACCTGTTGCTGGAGCGCAATATTATCCTCGGTTTGTGTTGGTTCATTTGATTCGACGCACCTAATGGATGTACTTGTACGTTGAGATGAAAATCGCCAATACAGTAACACTTGCGCCGTCAATATAATGAGGATAGCTGCGCTTGTCACTGCCCATTCTTGAACCTCACGATTATCGGCAAAGCGATTTTCGATTAGTTTAGTGCCTGCGACGCAAATAAAATAAGCGGATAAAAATAGCACCCTTTGTGCTTTTTCTTGCCCTTGAGACTGCGAGAACCCTCTGCACCCTTCCCAAAATGCCAGCATAAGTACACTAGATGACAACAACAAGGTAAGCTCATACGCCGCAATGTTAAGCCACTCAACAAATCCGCGAGCGTTCATGTGTAATTGACTATCGATAAACAAATAGCCTTGTCGCCATATGACCAAGGCAGCAATGGCGATTGCAAACACAACATGCCTTTTTAAAATGGCATGTTTTTCTCTAAATAGTGCCCTAGCAAGCAACCAAAACCCATTACAGGTCACACAAGCACCCATGCCAATTAAATACTGATATCCATTTAAGGAGTCCTGCGTCAGCTTTTTGGTGGTGGCCAAAGCTATTGAGCCGCACACCAAAGCAAAGAGTAAATGTGCTGCTTTTTTCTCTTTTACAAAAAGCTGAGCAACAACCAAAGTGCAACATAGGCTAAGCAAAAGTAGGTAATAGTTTTCAATAGTCATGGCGATTGAAGGAATATTGATAGACGCAGAAACTCTAACAGCCACACCAAAAGCATTCAAATTAACTTTGTAAGTAAACTTAACACCAGCATTTTTAAAATTCAGCCTACTTTCTTTGCTTTGATTTTCAAAATCAAAGCGACGAGATAGCAAAACCTTGTCATTTTATATACCAAGTTTATTGATTTATAAGGATAAGTATTTTGTCTTCCCTCAATCTGACCAAAACAACAGGGGTTTTCTTTAGTCCCTTTAGTGTATTGAATGGTGCCGCAAAGAGCTGGGTGTGTGTCGCACTGCTCGGGCAATGGATGTTTGCTGTTTATATCTTAGGCCTATATGCCATCCCGCTTATCGTGGGACTCACAGAGCAAAGTGCAGCGGTTTCACCGGCGAGTGGACACACAAAAGATGCCAAGGTGTTTTTTAGCCATGTTTTACCCGCTGTGATTTTAGCCACCAACGGTTTATTACAGCTTATTCCTGCGGTGCGAAAACGCTTTCCACGCTTTCATCGCTACAACGGACGCGTATTTTTTATTCTCGGTATTTCGGGCGCACTCACAGGGTTATATCTCACTTGGGTAACCAGTCTTAGGCTAAGCGATGTTGGTGCCATTGGGATAACATTCAACGGTATATTAATTCCCATTGCGATATTTTTTGCTTGGCGCGCTGCCATACAAAAAAATATCGCCGCACATCAACGTTATGCCGCACATAGTTTTTTCTTGGTTAATGGGGTGTGGACGTTTCGTCTTTATTTGTTTGGTTGGTACATGGTCAATCAAGGCTTCAATGGCAATACCGCAACCTTAGATGGCCCTGTCGATATATTTATTTCGTTTGCCTGCTATCTGCTACCAATGGTACTCGCAGAGCTCTACTTTTGGGCAAAACGCCAAACCAACGTCAGCGCACCGGTTTGGATAATCGCGGTGATGATGAGCCTAGGTTTTGTGATCACCGCGATTGGTGTCTGCGCGGCCGCTGTCATGATGTGGTGGCCACGCATTTCAGCCGTCTTTTTTAGTTAAATTACAGTTTAATCAGTTAGGAGTAGAAACATGCTTTCAGTCAAAGCGAACAAAATCAACAAAGGCCTAATTACATCGGCAATCTTGCTCGTGATACTAACGCTGATGTGGCAACATTTAAATGGCGGAATAGTGAGTCACCACTTACTTCACAGAGCTGATTTTCCAGCAGTATCTAACGCATGGGGCATTATCATAATTCCCGTATTAGCTTGGCTTACTGCACTGCGGCTACATAAAGCAATTGGCACAGAGCGCATTAAAAAAACAGCACCCGTGGTTATTCCTACTGAGTTTTTGGTCGCATTCTTTGTGATGTTACTCTTTAGCTTGTTGCAATCAGCCCTTTGGGAGTTCGGTTATCAAAGCCTCACCATGTATACAGCCTTAGGACTTTTGATAGCTGGATTATTTTATCCAATCTACCGCGCAGAATGCATATTGGGACACGTGGTCGGTGCTAGTTTTACCTTTGGTTATGCTATTCCACTGATCGGCATTTTAGTGATGGCAATAGTTTCAGTGTTTTCTCTTTTTTGCTTAAAACCTATCTTTTCTAAATTACTTAAGAAGACACAAACACCAATGAGAATGGAGTAATAGTGACCTTGCAAAGCTCAAGACAACACAAATAATTCCTAGGCGCTGCTATATAACTCGTTCCTTGTCGTTTTGACTCGTGTTAAATTAGTGATGATTTTTAAGCAAGGAACGAGCGGTTATGCAAGCTAGGTTAGTTACTCACATTGTTATCGTGGCTATTTTTACGTTGCTGTCAATTGGTAGCGCTATTGCTAATAAATCAGTAGATTCGAACTCGACACTGCAGCTTTCATCCGCTTATTTTTCGCAAAAAAGAACGGTTCATATCGTCCTGCCACCAAGCTATGAGCAAGGCAATACAGGCTATCCAGTGTTATATCTAACTGATGGCCAGAGCAATCTTGAACATACCGCTTCAGCGGCTCGCTTCTTGGCACAACAACATAAAATACCGGAACTTATCATTGTTGCCATCGAAACCAACGAACACCGCACTCGAGATCTGACCCCGTCTTATCGCAAAGGTAGCCTTGCGGTACTGGGACATTTTGCAGGTCCAACACGGCAGCAAAATCCGGGCGGTGCAGAAATGCTACTGCAATTTATCGACAAAGAACTCATCCCTTACGTAGACAAGCATTATCGCACATCAGGCTATCGCGCGTTAGCAGGACACTCATTCGGTGGGCTGTTTGCAACCTATGCGCTACTTGAAAAACCCGATTTATTTAATGGTGTGATGTTGGCAAGTCCAAGCCTTTGGTGGGATAAAGAGCGATTATTAAATGACTTACTGGCAAAAGCGTTAATCAACAAGTGTATCTACATCAGCATGGCTGACGAAAGCGCAATCATAACGCAGCCATTTCAACGTCTTAATGATGCTTGGCGAAAGCCAAATGGAATTGACTTCAAAGCGCAGCACTTTAGCGGCGAATCCCATATGAGCGTCGTCTACCCAAGCTATTATCATGGTCTGCAGCACCTCTTTAACCATTATCAGCCATCCTTGAAGGTAGCGGCCGCGGGTGTCACTCAGCTGGAAAATCATGTTGCCATCGCTAAATCGCTATACGGACTCAAGACTTACCCCTACGACGCACTGACTTCACTCGGGTATGGCGCCCTATTCGAACGTAACTTCACTGCGGCCATCAACCTGTTCAGCTTTGTGAGCCAGCACAACTCAGCGTCCCTCAATGCACTGCAGCAATTGGCCATGGCTTATCACCAAAAAGGAGATAAGCCATCACTATTAAAGACCTACCAAGCCATGCTTAAGCTTGAAGGGCTAAGTGAAAGTGAACAAAAACATTTGCTCTCTGAAATCAAAGCATTGCAACACTTACATTAACTGATTTTTTCTAAAGTGATGATACTCACTCAAGGCAAGTGGCACGGAAACCACTGGATTTTGTGAATGCCCCGCGCCCTCGCTAATGCTGTGTCCCCAACGCACATTGGCAGGCGCATGCTGTTCAAGTGCCTCTAATAAACCGCGAAATGACCCCGTAATGATGTCATTCTCAGCACCGCCTATGGAGAGGTAAATATACTTAGGTTTGCCTTGAATATTGGCTAGGCTTTTTGCGAATTCTTTTACGACAACCGAGTCGTCATACCACGCAGCAGGACTAAAAGCAAAGTAGCCATCAAAAAGCGCAGGTTTAGTCACCATGGTGTAAAGTACAAAACTTCCACCAGCAGAGAACCCACTTAACACACGGTTGTCGTTAATTGAGTAGTTAGCTTCTAAATAGGGTAACAGCTCGCTTTCAACAAATTGCAAAAAACGATCTGCACGACCAAAAATGGCAGGCTCATTGTCACTCTCTGGACGAGCCTCAATCGCAACATCTTGTCGAGCATAAGGCGGTACTAAGTCGCGGTTGCGGGTCTCAGTCCAAAATTGATTGGGAATAGACACTAAAATGGCATCTTCTACCCTACCTTGTTCGGCAAGGCTGCTTAGTACCTCATCCCACCGCGCGAGATTAAAGTTGCCGTCGGTGCGAATAATGAGTGGATAACTATGTGCTTTGTCATATCCTTTTGGGAGGCGAATAAAGACCTTTCGATCTTCATTAAGCACTTGTGAAGACAACACTACATCAACATAATCTGAAGTGTAATAAGACTGATACTGGATAAACTTCCAACCAGCAGCGACGATTGCAATTAAACCTAAAAGAGAAAATAGATATCGCTTCATAAAACTTCCTGTCATTGTTTTTATTATTTCGTACTTTTGAATACAGTTTACTTCATCCTACTGTATATTTTTTTTAGAAACTAAATCGCAACCGCTATAATATCAAGCAGCTAAACATAACATACTGAAAACACTGAAACTTACTTCACAATTCAATGTAACATTATGTTTTAAAAATAAATTATCGCTGTAATGTGGTGTAATGGATAAAATTAGAATCTACCCTACCCTTACGCTGCGCAACAAATTTGCAACCAATCAAGCTCATTTTTTTTACTTGCGCAAATCATGTATCTGCATCAGCAGTACAGCCAGATACTTCTTACACCATTTGAACAATATCTTGTCGCTGCCGTGAGGTTCCCAATTAGATAATGCAAATGGTATCTTTTGACATGGAGTTCACGATGATGAAAATCTTAGTATCTGCCATTGTATTGGCAACCACAATGTCGAGTTTCAATTCGCTCGCTGCGCCTGAATCTTATGGCGTGCTTTTTTTAGACCGCAGTAGTTCAATGAACACGTTGCGCCCAGATGGACAAAGCCGATGTTCATTCTCAAAGCAACAGGCAGTGCAAAAAGTATCAAAGTTCTTTTTAGATGCCATAATTAATGGCCAACAGTTAAATGTGAAAACGTTTGCTAGTGGCGGTCAAATTCAATCTCTAACTAACGGGTTTGTCGGTTTCAATGCGGCAATGATGGCACTCTATCAACTAGATCCAGAAGGGTGCTCGGGGCTAACTGCACTTGCACAAGCTATGTGTGATGGCGCTGATGAGTTAAGAGCAAATTACTCAACGGAAGCCGCTAATGGCGCACTGCTAAGAGTGTATGGTTCTACTGATGGCGGCGAAAATGACAGTCCAGTCTCTAGCTGTGGCGGCTCAAATTGGCAAACAAGCGTAACCTCTAAATACCTGTTTGAGCTACCACCAGTGCAATTCAATGCCACAATCTATACAGGCACAGTGCAAAATATTCTGGCTAATAAAGATAAGATGTATGTATTAGATGTTTCATCTGCATCTCAGTCGGTATCTAGTACCCCTACATTTCAGTTTCTTAAACAGCTGAGTATTGACACCGGCGGTACTTACGAAGAGATCAGCGACTCAGATGGCGGCGACCCAGGCGATTGGTAACTCACCAAATACCAAAGCATATAAAAAGGCCGATAAGGCCTTTTTTCTATTCGCCGTTGAGAAAATACAGAATGTTGTTTTTACACATTATTTAAAATAAAAAAACAATTAAATTACACAAAACGCAAATACCTAAGGATCTTCAACTACACTCTCCGTGGGCATTTGCCCTGTGCAAGTTAAAAGGAGATTGTAATGAAGATTAATGGCAAACAACCGAATTTTCTAATCATTACCACCGATGAAGAGCGTTTCCCTCCGCCTTACGAAAATTCACAAGCAAAAGAGTATCGACTCAAGCACAGTGCGTGCATGGCAGAAATGCGCCGCTGTGGCATGGAATTCATGAATCATAATGCAGCAGCGACGGCATGCGCACCAAGTAGAACATCCATTTACACGGGACAATATCCATCCCTACACGGCGTGAGCCAAACACCAGGAATTGGCAAGTCGTCATTTGATCAAAACATGTTCTGGCTGGCTCCCAACACTGTGCCAACCATGGGCTCTTGGTTTCGCGAAGCGGGTTATCAAACCTATTATCGTGGTAAGTGGCACCTCTCCGATGAGGATATTACCGTGCCGGGAAGTCAGCAAGCGCTGTATAGTAACTCTGAAACTGGAGAGCCTTACCCAGCAAAACAAGCTCTCTATGAGCGCGCAGAGCGTCTAGATAAGTTTGGCTTTAGTCAATGGATAGGTCCTGAACCTCATGGCGCTGCAGAGAACAATTCAGGTACGTCTCGAGATCCGGGATTTGCCAATCAAGTTTGTGAAACCCTTAAACAACTTGAAGAAAAGGCACAAAACGGCGACCAAACACCATTTTTACTGGTTTCTTCATTCGTAAACCCTCATGACATTGTATTAATGGGACAAAAAGATTGGTTTTCCAACTTTTATGCCGAAAAAGAAGCCGGTAACCTTCCAAGTGTTGCGCCAGCCCCAAGCCAAACTGAAAGCTTAATGGACAAGCCTAGATGCCAAAAAGACTATCAGCTTATGTACCCGCATATGTATCTACCACAGCCACCAGATGAAACCTATAGACAGTTTTATTACTATCTTATCGCAGAAGTGAACAAGCATATAGAACAGGTATTTAACGCGTTAAAGCAGTCATCTTTTTATGAAAATACTATTGTCATTTTTACCTCAGATCATGGTGAGCTACTGGGTGCTCACGGCGGTCTACATCAAAAATGGTACACCGCGTATCAAGAAGTATTAAACGTGCCGTTTATTATTTCTAATCCTGTGCTTTTCAATCAACCTAAGCAGCTTGATATCACCACATCGCACATCGACTTACTGCCTACCCTGCTTGGTCTAGCGGATATAGATATTGAGCAAACTCGTACTCAACTTGCTAAAGATCACAGTGAGGCACAGCCACTCGTTGGCAGAAACCTAGCCAACGTCATTTTAGGTGAAGCGTCGCCCAAAGAAGAAGCCATTTACTTTATGACCGATGACAACATCGAAGTTGGCAGTGATATGACGAATATGCTTACCGGTAAAGCTTACAATAGTATTATCCAACCGAACCATATTGAAGCCGTAATAACGCAACTCCCGGATATCAGCGGTGACACGAAATGGAAGTTTGTGCGTTATTTTGATAACGCTAGATTCTATGAGCAAGACCCGAACCAAGTTTATCTTGGTGGTAACGATGAGCCTACCAAGCAAGCGTCTGTGAGTAATGTCGTTGGCGTCGGCAACCCAGACGGAATAACAACCACTCAGTTCATTCCCAGTGAATACGAGTGTTATAACTTGAGTGAAGATCCGACGGAAGAAAACAACCTGTTAAGCCCGTTTTGCGAAACGCCATTGGATGCGCGGATTTTAAAAGCGCTACAATTTACGCTACGAGAGCAGCGTAAAGCCAAACGTTTATTACCACAAAACCTCAATGAAGCACCGCAAAAGCCAGTCAACCAGCAAGTGCCGATTAGAAGGTAATCGAAAAGCTCTGCAAGTAGCCCTGAAATATACGGCCTACTTGCGATTATTTATGCTTTTTTAAACACTGCCAGCAACTGACTCAGCACCGCCGCGATAATGACACCAATCACCGCACCCAATCCAAGCTTGGCGATAATACTCAAAAGCCAGCTCACTGCAGGGATCAGCTTTTCAATAGCGTGAACAATTTCTTCAAGTAAGTGGAACTGGTGAGCCAAAATATCAACGCCAACTAAAAGCATTGCCAGCACACCAGCGACTGACAAAAACTTCATCAGACCGTTAGCAAAATAAAGCAGCCCCTTACCCACCCCACGTTTTATCGCCGCAAGTGTAGTCTTAGTTGCGTCCTTAATCATGGCTAAACCAATATCATCAAGCTTAACAATCAGGGCCACAATTCCGTAAACCCCGATTGTCAGCGCAAGTCCAATTAACGAAAGGACTATTGCTTGCTTTTCAAAAGGCTGATCAGCAATCGCCCCCAGCGCAATAATGATAATTTCCGCCGACAGAACAAAGTCGGTAACAATAGCGCCCTTGATTTTGTCTTTTTCAAACTCGACTAAGTCAACACGCTCATCCTCAAGCGCTTTGACAAACTCATCGGTTTCTTGCTGTTGCTCCTGACGGTGAAAAATAGCGTGGAGAATTTTTTCGCCGCCCTCAAACAGCAAGTACAGTGCCCCTAAAATTAGCATAATGGGGATCATAAACGGCGCAAAGTAACTGCAAGCCAAAGCAACAGGCACTAAAATAAACTTGTTCAGCAAGGAGCCTTTAAACACTTTCCATACGACTGCAAGTTCCCGATCTGGTTTGATCCCGCCCGATAGTTGCTCTGCGTTGACGGCAAGATCGTCTCCTAACACCGGAGCGGTTTTCGTTGCGGCTAATTTTGTTAGCGCAGCGACATCATCGAGCAAGGCAAGTAAGTTTGCGGATGGCATAGCACACTCCTTTCGTTTAAGTTATTCATTAAGTGCGGTTGTCAAATAGCTGCTTATGTTAGCAACAGGCCCTAATACACAATATTTTTATCATAGGCCAAACATGATATTGCAGGCATGACCGCTTCAAGACAACTTAAATGTTGTTTTAATTCTCTCGGCTCGGTAATTTTTTATACCGGATCCAAGGGATCAAAGGGATCAAAGGGATCAAAGGCGTAGTGTCGCCCTGCTATGCCGTTAGATAAGCCTCATACCCTTTTATCCAATCACAACAACAGAAGCCGTTAGCAAAAGCAAATAAGGTCTAATTTCAACACTAAAGTTGCCATTAAAGATGCTGCTTTTTTTGTTGATTAGACCTTGATAATATTTGCACGGCAGCGGTTGGCTATATGCGCTCCCTTTTAGTACAACTAGCAACAGTCTTAACGCACGCTAATTGACACCGAAATAGCGCAGTGATCGCTGAGCATTTTCTCTTCAGACATATCCGCAAAAAAGTGTACGCTGGGGGCGAATTTTACCGTGTTTGCAAGTTTGTTGCTCAGTAATATATGGTCAATCGGCACAGGGTAACGAGGGTGACAACCTGTCAGCGTCTTAGTTGCATTTATCAAAGGTGTAGAGGCGTTATTTTGGTGCTTGGTTAACTGCTGCCAAAATTGATTGTCGCCATGGCTTAAACGATGATTAAAGTCGCCCAACACAATGGTGTTGCTATTTGCGTGTTTCTTCAACCAGGACTTGAGTACTGGTAATTGCTCTGCCAGCAATCGACAGGCTTTTTTATCCGATGTCGAGTAGTTATCAACAAAACAGCCGCTTTTAAGATGGACATTAAGCAGTGAAAGCTCACCAAACTGAGTATCTAAGGTCACAACTAGACCATGTCTTAGCCCTTCAACATCCACGCTAAGTTCGCTCACGTTATCCACTTTGCTTGAGGCAAGGCTATTTTTAATTGCAAAAGCGGTTTTCTGCTGTGTAGAGACGTTGCCACTTCCTCTACAGTCGTACGTCGCGCTATCAGCTCTACTTGAAATCAGTAATTGCCACTCACTACTTGGAAAGACCTGCTCTAATGCTTTAACCGATGCGACTTCTTGCAGCGCAATAACATCTGCATTAAGCCCTTTTGCATAATCGCGCAGTGCGCTTATCTCCTGCTCATCACGAGGCCTACACCCTGTGTTCGATGGATATGCTAAATGCTCCATGTTCCAAGTCGCGATTTTAAGCGGAGCGACGGTTGCTTGGCCACTTACCGCGGAGGTACCGATATTTGTAGGCTCTGACTGGCATCCCAAAAGCGAGAGGCTAAAAATAGCGCTAAATACAAATGCAGTTAATTTTGTTGTCATAATAAATCCAGTCTATGCGATAAAATCTAATGTCAGTAGCAATCGTCTTTCCCCTGTTACTACTGCTGGTGAGCGATGCACTAAGCCACGGCCTTCATTGCCTTCCCAACGCTCACCTTTTAATAATGCCACATCCCCACAGGCAAGCTGTATTGCATCAGCTTCAGGAGAAATAGTCAGTTTGTTGCCATCCCTTGATACATGCTGGTTTCTAAGCCACTCGCTGCCAGCGCCTGCGAGTGTAGTCACCAGTCGTACTGGCACTTTATCAACATGAAATTTCGGGCACATTGCAGTCTCGAGCATTTTTAACCGTAAACCAACGACGCGAAGTTCAAATAAGCAGCTAAACATATCTACTATTTCAATAATATGCGCCACCATCGCATCACTAAAATTCAAACGCTTTAACGACTCACTGACTTCGCAAGTGATCTTGCTAGTCGCAATTTGTAGCGCTAACTCTAGCTCTTTTGCTGTTTCTAAGTAGCGGCCAAACTCTGCTTTTAAAGCAGATGATAATGCATGTTGCCAAATCACAATATTGGTGTTGGGCTCATAAATTTTGGTTAACACGGTGGCATGTTCTGACTGCTGATGATGCACTGAGTCCACGTCAAGCAAGGGTTCTATAGGCATAAGGCTATTCATAGTAACTCCAAATAGGGTTTTATTTAGTGAAAATTGCGACGCAGCGCATAGTTTCGAAGATGAGCGTAGGTGATGAGCATAGAGCCAAGCACTGTGAACAAGGTTTCTCCGCGTTGTTCACCTAAAATAGTTGCTAGCACCAAGAATGTGCAGCCTACTAACCCCATGCCCACAACAAGACCTGACTTATGCCGCAAATAGCCAAATCCAAGGGCCAATACGCTAATGGGTAGCACGGCTATGAGTAACCATTCGTGAAAAGCTTCATCAGAAAGCGTTAATAACCCCGCTAAGGGAGGAAGTACAAATAATAACAAAGGTAATATTAAGCAATGGACTAAGCACAACATAGATAACCCAATTGCTGCTTTGTCTCCAAGCGACTGTACTTTTACGTTCACGCTTTCTCCTTTGTCATGCTCGCCCACAATTGATACAATATAACATACCAGTCAAAAAAGAGTAAAACGTTAAAAGCCATACTACAAAAGAGTGTTCGATACAAAGCCCAACATATAAAAGTGACGTATATTTAAAGCACTCAGAGAGTCAATCTCTACTTGTCGTGATTTTTCTGTGTTGTAGCAAGTACACGCAAAGGCACTTTGGAAGGTGTTTGATAAAATAGGAATGCACTGAATTACAATTCATAAGTTTGAGATTCAGAACAAACCTATGAATTGATGAGTAATTGCCAACTATGGAGCAAGGTTACGCGTTACACCCCATAGTTTCACACTCTGGATACGCAGATGGACAGTGCGTTGTCCCACAAAAATAAAAGTCTGTATAACCTCGATTATAACCACCAGCAATTTGCAAAGTGACATTTTTAACAACGTGGCTATTGTCTTTATTGAGTACTTTCATGTTCCTTTTCTTAAGGCTTAGTTTCATTTTATTTCCTTGATAATCATTGTTTAAAGTTTCCAAACCGGAAACTTACTAATGGCTATACTGGCAGCGGAGAAACAAAAAATCAATATATAAAACATTTATTAAACACATTAATAACGTGATATCCAAGCCTAAACAATGCTGTAATGTGGCAAGCGCTAAAAGCCCCATGTATGAGCACTTTTGACTCCCTATGAATTAAATAGCAGTAATTAAATAGCTGACACCCATCACTAATTTGCACCTTCCTAAAATTCCGCCTAAGCTTAAATTCTGCACTCAAAGGATTGAGGAAACCAAACTATGGCAACTGCCCGTAAAAAACAAATTAGTTTAACCGACACCAAATATTATCACTGTATCTCCCGTTGCGTGAGGCGCGCCTTTCTGTGCGGTGAAGATAAATTTACTGGCAAATCATACGAACACCGCCGTGATTGGGTTGAAGAAAAGCTCCTGATGCTGGGCTCCGTGTTTTGTATTGATATTTGTGCTTATGCCGTGATGAGTAATCACACCCACATTGTTTTATATGTTGATGATAAAAAGGCTAAGCGCCTGTCTGATGAAGCAATTGTTATTCGATGGCACAAGTTGTTTAAAGGCAATTGGGTAAGCCAAAAATTTACTGAAGGTGAACCACTCAATGAATCGGAACAATTGATATTCGATGAGCATGTCGCCAAGTACAGGGAAAGGCTCGCAGATATTAGCTGGTTTATGCGAGTGCTTAACGAAGACATCGCCCGCCGAGCAAATAAAGAAGATAATTGTACAGGCCGATTCTGGGAAGGACGATTCAAATCCCAAGCATTACTGGATGAGGCAGCACTGGCTGCTTGTCTCGCTTACGTAGACTTAAACCCAATTAGAGCCAAAATCGCTGCAACGCCTGAGACCTCAGACTACACCAGCATCAAAAAGCGCATCGACCACGCTAAACGGGGTAATCAACCAAAAAGTCTACTACGTTTTGCTGGCAGCCCACGAAAACATATGCCTAAAGGCCTGCCCTTTGAACTCAAGTCCTATATTGAATTAGTTGAGCTCACGGGCAAATGCATTCGGGTCGATAAACGCGGTTATATAAACGAAGCACAAGTCATTCTCACTCGATTAAATATAGAACCGGAGAACTGGATAAAACTCACCACGCAATTTTCACAGGTATTCCACGGTGCAGTTGGTCGAGAGCGGACAATAACCGCTTACTGTGAAACACTGCAAAAAAGACGGCGGACAAACCTAACAAACTGCGAGCGTTTGTTGGCTTAGCAGAGCAAGCTTTTCAACTCTAGAATTTCTTACTGTTGTATTTAAAGCGCCTTGTCGTGCGCGATAAACCTGTTTTGTTGAATAGATACGCCTGAGCGCTAAAAATTAGCCTATCTATAAACGTTTTTGACCAAAGTGGTTGAAGTATTTTTTATACTTTTTTACTTCACTTCCTCAGCTTGGATATTAATAGTGATGGATGTCACTTATTTCTTTTATCTATTTATTAGCTTTCATTGGCCAACTCAATTTGACCACTATTTTTAACCTCAGATGCAGCCTAAATTTGATAAGTCTTTAACTGGCTTTTTAAAGCCTTCAACTTTGCTTCTAGATCACCGTAGATATCCGCATCCTCATTAAAAAAAATAGTGTTACGCGTTAAATAGTCCACCGCGCCTTTGGATTGCTTCACGAGTTCTGAGCTAGCAATAGAGTTTGAATCCAGCTTCTCTTTGAGAAGGGATGCAAAACAGCTCGCTACCTCAGAAGCGTCGAATGGTTCATGATCTGTGTTCATTAGGAAGTCAATGAAGAAGTAAAAGTCCTTATTAAATAACACATTAGGCATAACTCTTAGTTCATTTGCCCTTTCAATTACGCTGCGAGAAAATGCTGCTGAAATAGACTCGTTAGACTGGTTAAAAAACGTATTTTTGGCATAAGCTAAATCGGGATCACAGCCATAACCTGAAAGCTGCTCTTGCCAGATACTTTCGATTGATTGTGTTTCTGTATTATTCATAAAACCTCTTAATAAAAAGAGTAGAAAGCCTACTCCTGCAGCAATTGATAATTAAGGCTAGTCAAACATGCAGCCGATTTATAGTGATGGGTGATGAGATGGACGCTCCCAAATCGGCGTCAATGCGCCAAACTGATAGTTGCAAACACAGTTATTAGGAGAGTCCATCATGAATAACGTTAGCACGCTTTCAATTGATCTAGCAAAAAATGTATTCCAACTTTTATCGTTTGATAAGCAAGGTAATAAATGTTTTTCCAGAAGGTTAGATAGAGCAAAGCTCTTGCAAACATTGACCCAATTACCTGCTTGTAATGTTGTTATGGAATCATGCTCAACGTCTCATTATTGGGGGCGGTACTGCTTACAAGCTGGGCACCAAGTTCAGCTTATCCCTGCGCAACATGTTACCCCTTTTGTCCGTGGCAATAAAAACGATAAAAATGATTGTATGGCGATTTATGAAGCGAGCCTTCGACCTAACATTCGCTTTGTTCCTGTAAAAACAGAGCATCAACAAGCAATCCTAGCACTACATCGCTATCGGGAACGGCTCATACATAATCGAACCGCCTGCATCAACCAAACATGTGGTTTGTTACTTGAATTTGGCATCGTCATCAAGAAGAGCTTAAAGTCTTTTCGTGCAACCATTGCTGATCTGCTCAACCGTAATTTACATGGAGCTTTAAATCTACTCCTCAGAGACGTTTATGAAGAAATGCAAAAGTTAGACGCCAATATTAAAAATGTAGAGGCACAATTTAAGCAGTTTAATGAACAGAGCCAAGCTGCTCAAATTATCCAATCCATCCCCGGAATTGGGATTATCAACGCATCGGCATTGAGTGCCACAATAGATAAAGGGCAAGCATTTTCTAATAAAAAGGAGTTGGCTGTGTGGCTTGGGATCACACCACGTCAATATGCTTCGGGTGAAACCAATAAGATGGGAGGGATCACCAAACGAGGTGATCGTTATCTAAGAAAACAACTCATTCATGGTGCCCGTACAGTGGTCAATCATGCGCACAAAAAGCAGGATGATTTAAACAAATGGATCAACGCATTGGTAGAACGTCGCGGTAAAAATAAAGCGGTGGTGGCCACGGCCCACCGATTGGCTCGCTTAATGTGGATATTGCTACAAAGAAATGAACCTTATAAAGCCCAATATACACAAAGTGAGGCGCAATCATGACTCAAATTATGGCTATCAAGGAGTCCGGTCGTGACAAGGGCCTCGAGCCCGAGTGGGTGTTTATGAGCCCTTGATAGCCATATTCTCATTGCTGTAAACATAACGATGAACAAAAGGTCAAACCTACCTAGTTAAACCCGTTATAGGCAAGGCATTCAATGCCGCGTGGGTGTATTCTACTTTTTGGGTGGCTAGGTTCGAAACTCATTAGGGGCGCTGAAAGTCAGTTAAGCCCGAATATATGTCAGAGCAGCACCTTATTTAGGGTGACTCAAAGTGACTGTTTATCAATACATACAAATAGTAAATGAGAGATAAATAAAAGAAGCAACAAGGCTGTTAACACAACCTTGTTGGATGAGTATTACTTGACAGCAGCTGAGCGTCCATATATGTCATTGATTTTTTCTTAATTGATTTTTTCTTATTGATTTATTCTTTCTTGTTTTCTGTTTTTGATGCAAATAGTAGTGGGTGCCACTTGTTTTTACTTTCACTTTTTTTTACTTGTTTTTTGCTTTGGCTATTAAACTTGAGTTTATTGCCTTTCAGCTGCGCTACTTGGAAAATGTTTTTTGCCAAGTCGATAGCAATTAAATTAGACTGTGTCATGTATGGACTCCTTATTTGGTAAAAGTGTTTTGCAATATCTTTATACCGTACTCTCCCGATAAGGGGGAGGAGTCCATACATCTCCTAAGTTAATCCAGTTTGCCAAATTAGTGACTCAGATACAGAGCAAACTGGTCGTGAATAACTAATGCCATCAATAGACCTCTAGTACGAACGTTTCCTTTCACTTATTTTGATTGTAATCCTGATGTTTACATTCTGCTTTTAACGCTATGCCTTGTTATCTACCCGCCTATCGTTATTTAACCTGAGGCTATTTAACAACACGGCGAAATTGCTTAAGCGGAGTAAATACTGTACTCTTGCCCGCCGCCCAATACAGAGTACAAAATCATGAGCTTTAGCCACCTAGGTTTAGCCCCAGAAATAAATCAAGCCGTTGTCGAACAAGGTTACGACAAACCGACTCCCATTCAAGAACAAGCCATTCCTGCCATTTTAGAAGGTAGAGACGTGATGGCTGCAGCGCAAACGGGAACGGGCAAAACAGCGGGCTTTACATTACCTTTGTTGCAAAAGCTGATTGCCGGTACTAAACCACGTGCGAATAATGTACGCGCGTTAATTCTAACACCAAC
Source organism: Pseudoalteromonas sp. NC201 (assembly GCF_002850255.1). NCBI lineage: Bacteria > Pseudomonadati > Pseudomonadota > Gammaproteobacteria > Alteromonadales > Pseudoalteromonadaceae > Pseudoalteromonas > Pseudoalteromonas sp. NC201. Next base: position 1,134,605 of record NZ_CP022522.1, on the reverse strand, counting down.
CAGAGAGCTTGCTGACCAAGTATGGCAAAGTGTTGCGCTTTACAGTAAACACCTGCCTATCAGCTCTGAAGTCGTTTACGGCGGTGTGAAGATCAATCCGCAAATGATGAAGCTGCGTAAAGGCATTGATGTTTTAGTGGCAACACCTGGGCGATTACTCGACCTTTACCAGCAGAATGCTGTCAAATTTGATGACCTTGAAGTACTGGTATTGGATGAAGCCGACCGTATGCTAGATATGGGCTTTATTCACGATATCAAACGCATCATCAAAGTATTGCCAAGCCGCAGACAAAACTTGATGTTCTCTGCAACATTCTCTGAAGAGATTAGAGCCTTGGCGAAAGGGCTAATTCATGATCCGGTAGAGATTTCTGTGGCACCAGCAAACAGCACCGCAAAAAGCGTGACTCAGTGGGTGTACCCGGTAGACAAAAGTAAACGCACCAACTTACTCAAGCATTTAGTGCAAACGCATAATTGGCAACAAGTGTTGGTATTCACCCGCACAAAACACGGTGCCAACCGCTTGGTAAAGGATCTAGAAAAAGACAAGATCAATGCCGCAGCAATCCATGGTAATAAAAGCCAAAGCGCTCGCATGAAAGCCCTTGCTGGCTTTAAAAATGGTGAAGTGCGTGTACTTGTTGCCACTGATATTGTAGCAAGGGGCTTGGATATTCAAGAGCTGCCTCATGTCGTGAACTTTGACCTGCCAAATGTTTACGAAGATTATGTTCACCGTATCGGCAGAACAGGCCGCGCTGGTGCGACAGGTGAAGCTATCTCGTTTGTTACCCAAGAGACCGCAAGCGACTTATTTGGCATTGAACGATTAATTCAACAGCTGGTGCCACGTAAAGTGGAGCCAGGGTTTGAGCCGCAACTTGCCGTACCTGAGTCAAAATTAGATACACGCCCAATCAAGCCGAAAAAGCCAAAGAAACCTAAAAAGCCAAAGGCGACAGACGCTGAGCAAACACCTTCCGCTCAGCCGAAAAACAAACCTAAGCAAAATTCAGGTCCTCGCAACAATAAGCCAAGTAGCAACGGTAAACCTGCTGGTAATAACAATGGCAACCGTAGACGCCGTCCATCATCGTCTGCAAACAAGCCAAAGAGCCAACACGCTGGAGAAAAGCGTACACCACGTCAGAAGCCCACTTCTGGCAATTAATGGTGTAAGCAGGTGTAATAGCATTTGCAACTCCTTCTCCTAAGCTAAAAGGGCTGTTAATCGTAACAGCTTTTTTAGTCAAAGGAGCTAGACAATGAATATCTTGAAATTGATACTGTTCACATTGTTTGGTAGTACATTTTTAGCGCACGCTGGTACGCAATATGTGACCCAAGCTGCGAGCAATATCACAGAAACCTCCGCTCAATTAAACGGCTATTCCGCCTCTACTATTGGTTTAAGTGGAGAAACGTTTGATTATGGCCCAACTACTAATTACGGCTACAGCGTACTCGCAACACCGGGTGGTGTGAATGGCCCGGTTAGCGCACAAATAGCGAACCTAGATTGCGGCAGCGAATATCATTTTCGTTTTCGAGGAGATCCAAAGCCACCTCGCACCACCATTCAAGGGGAAGACTTAACCTTCACTACAGCCCCATGTGGCCCGACGATTTTTACTAATGTGTCGTTTGAAACCGGCGGACAATACTACTTCGTTGCAGAAAACAATGGCGGTAATACAGTAAACGCCAATCGTATTGCGATTGGCCCTTGGGAGCGGTTTAATCTTATCGATGTCAACGGCGGTAACCTGTTTGATGGCGACACCGTCCACATTCAAACAGCCACTGGCTATTACTTTGTTGCAGAGCAAGGTGGTGGCGCTGAGTTAAATGCCAATCGAACGGTGGCTTCTATTTGGGAAACCTTCACGATTGAGTTGCCGAATAACCCCGGTGCTTTGATCCAAAATGGCGATAAAGTGGCGCTTAAGTCAATCAATGGTCACTATATCCAAGCCGCAGGTAATGGTGGCGCGGGAGCCAATGTGCATCCTACCGTCATAGGCTGTAATGCCACTTATCCCTGTTCATGGGAAATGTTTAAGATTATTTTTTAACGCACTTGGCCGTGGTAAAAATTTTATCACGGCCTTACACGCGCTATCCGTTCGAGCCATGTTATAATTGCTGTTTTAGAACTACAGAGACAGCGACTTTGACTCAGCCACTTTTTTCAAGTACCTCACTTTCCAGCGCCTTACTCGATAACCTCGCGTCATTGGGGTATCACACCATGACTGACATTCAAGCACAAACCTTACCGCTTATCTTGGCGGGTAAAGATGTCATTGGCCAAGGTAAAACGGGCTCAGGTAAAACCGCCGCTTTCTCTTTAGGACTATTACATAATTTAAACGTGAAACGCTTTCGCGTGCAGGCGCTTGTGGTATGCCCAACTCGAGAGCTTGCCGATCAGGTTGCGGCTGAAATTCGCAAGCTTGCCCGTGCAGTTCATAACATCAAAGTGTTAGCGCTGTGCGGTGGTGCACCTATGGGTCCACAAATTGGCTCTCTTGAACACGGTGCGCACATCATTGTGGGTACGCCAGGGCGTATTGAAGAGCACCTCCGCAAAGGCCGTTTGTCGCTAGATGAAGTGAATACCTTTGTACTGGATGAAGCGGATCGCATGTTAGAGATGGGTTTTGAAGAGTCGCTGCAGTGCATCATAGATCACTGTCCTACAGCACGCCAAAACCTGTTATTTAGTGCAACTTTCCCGCCAAAAATAGAGCAGCTCGCGCAGCACATCATGAAAGGTGCAGCCAAAGTCACGGTTGAAGCAACGCATGATGATAGCTCAATTGAACAGTACTTCTATGAAGTCGACAACAACGATGCGAGATTGCCTGCGGTACAAAAGCTGTTAATGCAATTTCAACCAAGCTCAGCGGTTATCTTCTGCAATACCAAGGTAGAATGCCAGAACGTATGCGACAGCCTATATAGCCTAGGTTTTGATGCAGCAGCACTTCACGGTGACTTAGAGCAAAAAGACCGTGACCGCACATTGGTTCGTTTTGCGAATAAGAGCGTGACCATTTTGTTGGCAACGGATGTCGCAGCCCGGGGTATCGACGTCGACCACGTAGATATGGTGATCAACTACCATATCGCCCATGACCCAGAAGTGCATGTTCACCGCGTTGGCAGAACCGGACGTGCAGGCAATAAAGGCGTGGCATGCTCTTTAATGAGTTATAAAGAATCGCATAAAGTAAATGCCCTCGAAGACTATTTAGGTAAGACAATTGAGCCCAATACCCTGCCAAGCGACCAAGTGTTAAATAACAAAATTAACCGAGCGCCGATGGTAACCATTCAAATCGACGGCGGTAAGAAAGCGAAATTAAGACCGGGTGATATCTTAGGTGCACTGACCTCAAATCAAGCGTTAAAAGGTGATCAAATCGGCAAAATCAAAGTCACTGCGATGTCTTCATACGTTGCGGTTGAGCGTAGTATTGCCAACGTGGCGCTTAAAACAATCTCAGAAGGAAAAATGAAAGGCCGAAATTTTAGAGCTCGCAAAGTAACAAAGTAACAGGTCACTCTCCCCTCGCCCTAAGGTGGTCAACTTTTCCCTGACCACCACGTCTTTAGATTATCCCAGCAATTACTCGCCTATTAATAAGCTATTTGTAACCTATTTCCACCACAGGGGTTTAAATCTGCGACATGATCCCAAGGTCTTAGTTAAGCAAACACTTTAAAGGAGTTTATCTATGAAGACCTTAATCATTGGTGCCAGTGGTCAAATTGGAAAAATGACGACAAAGAAAATGCTGGAACAAGGCCATGACGTCGTGGCGTTAGTGCGCAATAAAAGCAAGCTAGCTGATATTCAGTCTGAGCAACTTACTATCATTGAGCAAGACCTTGAAGGCGATTTTAGCTCAGCCTTTGACAACGTCGAGCAGGTAATATTTAGCGCAGGCTCTGGTGGAGAGACTGGTGCGGATAAAACCCTACTTATTGATTTGTGGGCCGCCATTAAAGCCATTGACTATGCAGTGAAAGCAAACGTTAAGCATTTTATAATGGTCAGCTCTATTGGCGCCGACGATCCTGATAACATTGAAAGTGAAATCAAACCATACTTGGTAGCCAAACACATGGCCGACCAACATCTACAAAAAAGTATTGTAAACTACACCATCGTCCGACCAGGTGCGTTACAAAATGAGCCTGCAACCGGAGGATTCTCCACTTCACGCCCAGCAAATAGAGAAGACGCCGTAATAAGTCGAGAGAATGTCGCAGACGCGCTAGTTTACCTTGCCACTCAACATCCTCAGAATCTAACGTTCGAGCTATTTGACGGCAAGCAGTCAGTCGAACAAACGCTGTGCTAATAGGGCAGCTATGTCTCGGGGTTTAAAGCCTCGGGGCAAACTTAGGTGCTTTAATTTGGCTAAGTGTTGAGAGTATTTATCGCTCTGCCGACATAAAAAGCTTGCTTTAAAAAATGCAATTCTATATTATCCCTCCCTTGCTTTAACTTCCTCTCAAAATAAAGCAAACCTCAAGTAATGCCTCCTTGCCTTGATCCAGTAAGTCCGCATAAAAAATACAAGTAGAGCTTAATATAGTCAGGCGAAAATCAAGCCAATCAAGAAAATTGGTATAAGCTGTCATACCCATATCGGGTCGTTGCGAGGACAGTGTCTTCTGTTCGCTAAACTGTAATGAAGCTCATCTACTATCAAAAGCATCAGCTAATTTGCTGTGCATTATAAAAGTGAGTTTTATTATGTCATATACATATAACGGAACAGAGATCCGTGTTGAGCAACCAATTAGCTCAATTTCGGTGAACAAATCTAAAGTGATCTTTGCTGACGGTACAGGCCGTAAAATCACACAATTCGCCAATGGCGGCGAAGCACGTCAATTTCTGAGCTGGTTAACTTCAGCTCAGTAATCGCTAAAACGTCGAGCTTGCTCGACGTTTGCCATCCTAATAAAACAAATGAACTAAATACTCAGATTCGCAGCTGTCTAATCGCTTTGATTAGGTCTTTGTCGCTGATTCGCGTTGACTTTAATTTGCCGATTAACTTTTTAGCACCTAGGGTATTTCCTTGGAGCATATAGAGCTGGCTTAAACGTAACCGTGCCCAGTTTTTATCTGGACCATCTGTACTGATCTCAAGTGTTAAATACGTTTGTAATGCTGCGATCCCCTCGTCTACATTAACCTCTGAAAACACCGCCGTCCGACCAATTTGGTAAAGCCCCGCAGCGTAATGCTTTGCTTCCTTAATTACTATTAAAGTTCTAAAAAACGCAAATGCACCATCGTAATGTTTGATACTCTGTAGCGCTATTCCAGCTTTAAACAACACTGTTTCATCAATAGTTTTGCGTTCGAGCAAGGTGTTAGTATATGTTATCAACGCTTCATCATTGCCAGTCTGCAAATAAAAGTCGATCCATAGTTTCATTGCAGCATGGGAAGATAAGGCTTCTATCGCCCTTATCTGTCGCACCGCCTTGGCCTCAGAGCCACCTGCAATGCTTGGTGCTGAAAGGTAGAAATAGAACAACCCTTGCAGCGCTTTGATATGCGTTGCGTCTTTGTCTATTGCCGCTAAAAACGCATCTTCTGTGTTGCTGGCATAACTCAGTTTTGAAAATATAGAAGCATGCTTTATCTGCTCTGCATTTACCTTGGCGTACCAATAATACTCATCCGCACTGTTAGGCTCGAGACGCAGTGCTTTTTCAAGGTACTCTTCTGCTTCATCAAATTGATTCGACGCCAACTTAACTCTGCCAAGATAATAGAACGACTCATTTGGATGCGTTTCTTGCAGCGCCAGAAAAGCTTGCTCAGCATCCACTATCGCCTGTTGCTCAAATAGTATTTTGGCATGCTCCAATGCATCGGTAATATTCGGCATCGCAAACACTTTTGGAGTTACCACTAGTATCATCATTAAACAAAGTACTTTATTCATCTGAAACATTATTTGCTCCCCCTTGCTTGACAGTGATTAAGCTGTTTTTTGTAAAACAGGATGCCCAAGGTGCCAACCACAGCGGGTAACAACCATGGCACTAGCTGCCAAGCCCCAGGCATTAGCTGCGCTAACCAATGACGTCCACCCACCGCAAAAAATGCCGTATATACTGCAATCCCAGCGCCTAAAATGGTACTCATATGCTCCAGCACCCACTCTCGTGGTTTGAGTGTTGGTTTAAATATGTAGAACAACATAGTAGCGACGGTAGAGAACACAATAAGTGAAAATATTAGATAGAGCGTACTGCCAAATGTAAGCGCTGTGTACAACACTCGTCCACCCGTTGCCGCTAAGAGCCCAATCAGCAATAAATGAGACCCGCTTCTTAATCGCTCTCGGTGCTGTTTAGCCGCTAAAACCAAGCTCGAATGACGAATATTTGCCAACACCAATACTGACAGCATCAGTAAAAATTCACTTAATTGACGTTGCTTCAATACCAGCTGTTGCCCTAGCGCCTGATCAATGTGTTGAGAGGGGTAACGGATCGCCAATGGGTCGTAGATCACAATTAGGCACATGACAATGCCACTGACAGAAACTAGCCACATACACCAAGTAAATATTTTTCCCCATAGTCTATGCTGTGGGCTGCCTTTTACGGTCACGACTGGAACCCAAAATACAATTAGCGCAATAGCACCAATAATTATGTGCAAATACAAAGCAAACTGATGAACAATAAGCATAACAATTTCTCTTTTACGATTTTGGTCTTTAGCTTAACGTCACTACATTTGGAGTGCCTGTCCCAGACGTCATGATGTAAAACCATGACTTTTGGCCTATAGGCACAACCTTGTTACTTTGTCATACTTAGTGAAGAAAACGGCACGAGGACATAAGCGTTGGCATTCAGCACATTAATCGCAAATCGAGATATGAGAGACCTACTGGCGCTGATGACTTGGGTTGCCCTTTTCGCTATTTCAGTTTATATAACGAATCAACAGCCTGAAGCGCCCGAAATATCTCTCTTTAGCAGCTTCTTCTGTTTTTATGCGCTTGGCTATCTCATTGGCACATGTGAGCAATGTAAACACAAATTACGATGGCTTGCGCTAGTCCTTATGCTATTTTCAGCTTTTGCCTGTGGCTGGATCTTGCAATTTGGATACCTATCCATTCTTACCATTATCTGGGTTGCCGTTGTCGCTTATTTGCTCCCCATTCGCGTATCAGCTTGCTCCACTCTCATCATCGTATTGGCCTGGTTTACAATGCAGAGTGTAAAGCAACAGCATCTACTTTGGATTGAGGGATTACTATATGGCTTGTTTCACTTATTCGCCTTGCTATTAGCCACCACCCATCAACGAGAACAGCAAGCTAGGGTTGAGCTACAAAATCAACATGCTCAGTTGCAATCCACACAACACTTGCTTTCTGAGCTGTCGAAGCACTCTGAGCGCACCCGCATCGCGCGGGACTTACACGATCTGTTAGGTCATCACCTCACGGCACTCAGTATTAAGTTGCAAATAGCGCAAAGAATGACTGCCGACGCACCAGCCCAGCAGCAAATCCTAGAATGTCAAAGCGTAGCTAAGTTACTACTCAATGATGTACGAGATGCCGTGGATATGCTCAGACAGCACAGAGATATTGATTTTCATCAATCGCTTACCTTACTACTCCAACATACTCCTGAGCTAAAAGTGCATGCAACCATTCCACAACATATTGCTGTTGACGATAGCCATATAGCACAAGTGCTGCTGCGCTGTGTTCAAGAAGCAATAACCAACAGCCTAAGACACAGTCATGCGAAGCAATTTTGGATTGTAATGACGGAAGATGAAGAAAAGCTTTTCGTCAATATGCATGATGATGGCTATATCACTGAACAATGGCAAAAAGGGAATGGTTTAACGGGGATGTCTGAACGCGTATCTGAGTGTGGTGGCCACTTGCATCTCTATGAGCACAATCGTGCCCTACACTATAAAATTGAACTCCCGTTAACTCCACAGTAAGGACGATATTGATGAAAGTAGTCGTGGTTGACGACCAGAAACTCGTAAGAGAAGGCATTGTCACTTTATTACAATTTAACGAAGAAGTTGAAGTGATTGCCCAGTACGACAATGGTCAGACGTTACTTGATGGGCTATCAGAGGTTTCACCTGATATTATTCTACTGGATCTATCGATGCCAATTATGAACGGTATCGCTACTTTGAAGCAGCTAAATAGTCGCGGTATAACGATCCCAGTATTAGTGCTAACAACCTTTGATGACCCCAAACTCGTTCTGGACAGCTTAAGTAATGGAGCCAAAGGCTTTGTACTTAAAGATATCGCTCTGGATTCGTTGGTGAATGCAATGAAAACCATCCTCAATGGTGAAACCTACTTTCAGCCGGCAATTACAGAAACCCTATTAAAGTATGCACCAAAACTCGACAATGATTTTTCTGAGTTCAAAGCCACAGAGACGCTTAGCGTACGAGAAATAGAGGTATTGAGACTGGTTGCAAATGGTTATTCCAACAAGGAAATAGCCGAAGCCTTACACAAGTCAGAAGGCACAATCAAAAATCACGTCTCCAATTTACTTTCTAAACTGGGTGTGAGGGATAGAACCCGTGCGGTGCTATTAGCAATCGAGATGGGAATATTACAGTAGCTTAAACAAAGCGCACCAATTTACCCCTGAGCAGATTGGTGCATCGTCACAGCGCTTAGCAATAGTAAGCTTCAACCGTTCCTTTTGATTTAATTAGCAAAGGCTGACCTCGGCGATCTAGCGCTTTTGGCGCAGCGACTTTGATCCAGCCTTCACTAATGCAATACTCTTCAACATCGGTACGTTCTTTTCCATTAAAACGAATGCCAATGTGGTGCTCTAGTATTTCTTTAGCATAATGTGGGCTGCGAGGATTGATAGAAAGTCTATCTGGTAGTGCTGGTTTTTCGATTGAATCTGTCATCGTTTTTCTTCAATTATTTAAGCATGCTGTATTGTAGGTAATCCCACGCGTGCGCTCAATAGCTGAGCGTCTTATAATCGCAATTGAATTAAAAACTGTATCGATTTAAGAGCACTATGAGGCCTCTGAAGTTTAGCTAACGTTATTACTTAGAAATGCCTTGGCACATTCACCCACGTATCGACGGCCAGGATTATCTCCACTCAACCATTCTTCCACAGTAAACAGCTCAAATAGACCGATTTTACACAGCGTTGGGATTGCAAGCTTTAGCTCGTCCTCTACTTGTCCTCGCTCACCAGCATTGTAAAGGTCAATGTTATGCAACATAGTTGCTACTGTACCCGTTTGCACTCTACTACCATCTTTTAATTGTACCGATGGTAAGCACTCACCTTCTCTTACTACCTTTTGATTTACCGCAGCCAACTGCTCAGTGTTTTCTACATTTTTCATCAATATATGCTTCCTATAAATAAAATACCCATCCCCCTTGCACTCTCCACTTTTCTCGATAAGATAAACAATGAAGTTAACACAAGGAAACAAGTATGAAACTTAAATTAAACAAAAAGGCGATTAAGTCCCTTTCAAAAGATTTACAAGACTTACCAATGGCGCAAACCCCAAATATTGCAGGTGCTGGCAATCCACCTTTATACCCAGAAAGCAAGTTCGATCAAGGCTGTCCTTGGTTTACACACTTTCAGGTTCGAACTTGTCCAAATCCGTATTAATGCGCCATTGTGGGTAAGTACTCTTACCCACTAAACTTGTTATAACACCTTTACCATAAAATACTTACAGCCATCTTTAGGGTAATGTTCTTGGATCCATTGGGTCTCATAGCCATGCTTTTCATAAAATGGCATTGCCTGAAAATTTAAGGTATCGAGTAAGCATTTCACGCACCCTCTTTGTTTGGCTGCCGCTTCTAGGCTTTCTAGTATCTGTGAGCCGATATTTTGACCCCTTAGTGTCTCAGAAACCCACAAAGTATCAAGCAACAACCAGTTGCCAAAAGTACGCGCGGCTGCACCTGCAACAACCTCTCCAGACTCACCCTTTACTTCAACCGCCAATGGAAGACGCTCTGTGACCTCCCAATTAGCCCAGTTAAACTCGCTAATTTTACTACTTAAAAAATCGACAAATTGTTGCTCAGGATTTTCTACCACGGATATTTTCACTACTGCGCTCCGGTTGATATCGTTGAACTAAGGTAATTGTTGTTCGCTTTAGTATTGTCACCTATCATAGCGAACAAAGTACCTATAAAGGAATCATCTATGATGAAATCAAAATCTAGCATTGGAAGCTCAATTATATCTATTATCGTGATTGGCATTGTGTTACTTTTTTCCATCACATCTTGCACTAACCCCAGCACACCCGCAGGACATGAAGGCTATGTTTTTGAGCAACCTAGATTTTTTGGTTCTGGTGGTTACCAAGGTAGCTTAATCGGTCCGAGCAACTATGGTTTTTCCCCGCTTAGAAATCAAGTCGTCAATATCGATATGCGTCCAAACACGTATACTGAGCGCTTTGAGATCTTAGCCAAGGATGACTTGAATATCAGTTTTGATTTTCATGCAGTCATTGCAATTAAGCCAGACACAGTAAAAGATGTCGTCGAAAATTATGGTGCAGAGAACTGGTATCAGCGTTTTGTTCGCGAAACTTTCAGAACCTATGTTCGCGACGAAGTCCAACAATACGACAGCGGCGCATTAAAAAGCAAACGCGAACAAATTGCTGAAATCGTCACAAAACGTTTAAAAGGCTACCTACAGTTAGCGCCATTTGATATCAAGCAAGTGGTGATCGGTAACATTAATTATCCAGATATCGTAGCCAATGCTGTAGAAAAGAAACTCGCTGCGCAACAGCTGCTAGCAGAAAAAGAAACTCAAAAGGCCATTGCTAAAAAAGATGCTGAAATTCGGATTGAAGAAGCAAAAGGTATCGCTGAAGCGCAAAAGATCATCAACGCCACACTTACTGCAAACTACTTACAACATGAAGCGATAAATGCGCAGCTAAAAATGGCAGAATCTCCTAACCATACAACGGTTTATATTCCGGTTGGCACCAACGGCATTCCACTGGTTAAAGAGAGTCGATAACAGAGTACCAATAATTCGTTTGAGTTGGGAGTAACAATAGCGAGAAGGCCAGTTGTTGCTCTCAACCAGGGCTATTGAGTAAACTCTTTTTCTGTCGCATTTACCAGCTGTTGAAATGCGCGAGTACTGCCAAGTAGCTCTCGCTTTACCTTGTTCCACTGTGCATTGTGATGACCAAACTTTAATTGCCATTCGCGCTTTTCGTCCACACTTAAAGGGTGCAGCTTTGCGCCCAAGGCCATGAGCTCGCGCTCACAGCGTTTTTGCAGTTGCTCAATCTGCGCAATATGAGTATGAAATGTTTGCTTACTCGCGTCCTCGATTTCCCCTTTTAAGCGCAGTGGCAAACTATCTAACCAATGCTGATTTGCGACGGTCACCCAAGCATCGGGGACACTTTCGAGTAAAGCTACCTGCCCTATCTCGTTTTTAAGCAGATCAGGACCTGCGAACAAACCAATAACGCTAGGGTCAATAACCTCTATATGTTTTGTTCTTGCCATTTTGGCCACTTGCGCCCAAGGCACATCAATAACATTTGCCGACGTCATACTGTAAAAATGACTCAAAACCATAGAAGCAGGTACTCTTAGCACCACTCCTTTGAGTTTTTCAGGCAAGTTAATTAAGCGGTTGAACTGTTTTGTGCTTGTTAATGTGCGACCCCCAACGAGATGATGCATTAAGATATTCAGTTTTCCTTGTTCACTAATAGGCTTAATAACAAGTGACTGCCATTGTGGCGAACAAATTAGATTGAGAAACGCGCGATTTGAGCTCGCCCAAAATGGGATATTAAGGATATCTAGCACAGGTAACGCCCGAGACAGATTTGACACAGAGATAAGTGCGGCCTCCACATGTCCACGAGTCACTGCCGCCATTAACTCGCGGCCACTTCCAAGCGCGCCACTATGGTGAACATCAACATAGATTTTACCGCGAGTCATAGACTCAACATTCTTCTTAAACACTTGATGCATGTGCGGGATAAAGTCACTTTGATCCGCAGGGTATGGGGAAGCTAATCTTAAAATATGGAGGGCAGCACTGCGCTTAGCCATTTCTTGTTCTCGTTCATCTTCTGAGAGTAAATTTAGTGCAAGTACTTGGCTAACCGGAAATGAAGCACTCAAACATGCCGCTAGTGAAGCTTCAAGAAATTGACGTCTACTCTTGGACATGGCAGTACAACCTAAATTCCATACCTCAATTAAAGATAGCTGTTTGCTTTGCTGTTTCAACCTATAGTTACATAGCTTTAGCCGCACCTATCACAAAATTCATGCTCCTCTTACAATTGCTAACAGCGCCAGTCTATCTTCTAATTTATGGAAAATGGAGCCTTATCTATGCGTATGCCTCTTTGCTTTTTTGCTGTTCATTGTGCTCTGAGCTTCAGTGTGCTGGGATGTGAATTAGCTGTTGTAGCAAAAACGATTGCCGTCATCCCTTCTGTTTCAAAACCTGATTGCTATTTTTCACAGGATAAAAATGCAAACCTGCGCCCAGTGCGACAATATGTAGAACCTCTAACGCCAAACTATCCAGATGCTGCAATACCTCTCAATTTCGATAAGGTTCAGTCAGCCTGTAAACTGAAGAGTGACACCATCCATTGCCAGTTTGCTGACCGACAAGGCGCTTTGCCTTTAGCTAGTCAATACCAACGAGGTCGGTTAAGCTATGATCAGTGGCGCGTAGACAACCACTATTTTATTGGATGGACCTCGCACGACCCAGAAAGACCTGCCGGATTTATGGTATTATCCACCACCAAACCCGCTTATTGGTTACCAGTGGAAGATGCTTGTAAAGCAAGGCTCAGCACACGAGTCGTGACGCTTAATAGCAAAGAGAATCTCTGTCTGAATCATCAGGGTATTTGGCAGCGCAGTAACACACAGTCACTACCTGCGCCTTGTGAAAACCCATACTCTGTTGCTACCGATAAAAATGGGGTGTGGGCTTTGCAGCTAAACAATGAAAATCAAAGTTGGAATATTTGCCACTTTGATCACGCATTACAACTCGTGAAAGCATATCAATATCAACTTGATATACCGCAATCGCTAGCGCCATACAAGCTTGTACCTACGTCTTTTTCTCAGGTTACCGCCTTATTCGGCGAATATGACAATGCGCCAGCATACGCATTTGATATTAGCGCTGTTGAGCCGATGATTCTATCAGCCTTCCCAAGCTCAATACGTCGCATACAAATCCCACTTACACGAGCTAAATATCGGTTAAGCGAATGACTCAATAAAATACGTGGTGGGACTTCTTTAGCTTTAAATAGGAAATATGAATAAGATCTAAAAAAACAAATAATATTCATTTTATTTACATATGTAAATAAATATGAAATGATGCCAAACTTCTTTGTTCATATTTTAATTAAAGGACTTATACTATGAAAAATAAACATATCTTGCCGGTCGCGGCTTTATTACTCTCACCGTTAGTACAAGCAAATAACTCGGGTTACTATATTACTGATGTCGATGTATATAAGTATGGTGAACGTGCAACTATGGTTCCTGAGCAAAATCCAATCCCAATGTTAATTCCTGATCACGTCTTAGTTGGCATTGGTGCTCGAGCCGGAAAAACAACGGTAACTACCATCACCTTGTGGTATCGTCAAATATTAGGCAATGGTGAATTTGGTCAGATTTACAGCAAAAACTACGGCAGCAAACCAAGTCACGAACTTGAATGTCAGTACGTAAATACATCCGACAATATCGCAATTACAGGTATGGAGTGGCGCATCAATGGTTCAGATGATATTGCAGCGCTGCGGGTGAGTTACCGAAAATTTGATAGTCAAGGAAATCTAGGCTCTGAGATATTCTACGGAACGGGAGTTAAATCAACGAACCAATCAAAAACCTGCTATGACCCAGGAAGTGGCGGTATTGAAGTTTCATATTTCCCACCAGCATCAGGTAATAACTCTGTTGTTACAGGTGTTGGCCTTGTTAATCACAATGAAAACATGGATTCAATGTGGCTATATCGCGGAAACTATGTAAACAGATAATACAGTGTAATTCTTTGCTAATTGCATAAGATCTTCACGCCACGAACAAAGTTAATCATCATAAAGCGTTCGTGGCTTATGCTAACACAATGTTTTAGCTAAAATAAAAACTAAAATACAAATCACTTCTAAATATTTTACGTTCGATAACCCTTCATCCAAAACAAAAATTTCCATTTTCACATTCTCTGCACTTTTGCCTGCCAATTTTAAAACTCGAATCACAATAAGGTTTGGAATAACGATGAACAACGCGAACTTTCTACGTGCAATGGCACTTGTTACCGCTGTGGCAAGTTTACCAATAGCAGCACAACATAAGCCTCTACCACCTCCGCCTCCAGGCCAGCCACAACCAAACTCGGCACTGGATGATGAACTCTCACAAATTATGCGTGCTCGCGGTATTACTGGCAGAGTAGCAGGTGCACAACAACTGCCGAGGATCTCAGATCCCATTGCTCAGCTCGGCATGCAGTTATTCTTTAGCAAGGCCCTTGGGGGAGAAAAATCAGTCGCCTGTGCAAGCTGTCACGATCCAAGGCTCGGTGGTGCCGATGGCCTTTCGTTGCCAATAGGTACAAACGCAGTAGAAAGTGATGTGGTAGGCCCAGGTCGTCAAGCAATCAACGATGACATCAATATTCCACGTAACTCTCCCACCATTTTTAATACCGGATTTGCCAACAACGCTTTATTTTGGGACGGCCGTGTTCAACGTGTGACTATCACTGACGACCAAGGCAATGAAAGCAGTTTTATCAGTACGCCTGATTCAGGTTTTAACCAACCAGATGTAAACGCGGCAGATTCACTAGTTGCAACCCTGTCTCGCTTTCCTGTCACCTCTCGTGAAGAAATGCGTGGAGAGGCTTTCGAAAGTGCCGAAACCAATGAACAAGTCCGCTCACACTTAGCCCAGCGTATTGGCGATTACGGTGAAGAGGCAGGAGGTTTGGCCACCAATGATTGGCTTCAAGCCTTTAGAAAAGCATTCAACTCGCAAGCTGACGCGCAAACCTTAATTACCTTTGATAGTATCGCTTTTGCACTCGGCCAGTATCAAGCGTCATTTGTGATGGTGGATACCAATTGGCATCGCTATGCCCGAGGTGACCGTGGCGCACTCAGCGACAAACAAAAGCGTGGTGCTAAACTCTTTTTTACTCCTATAGCTGAAGGCGGTGCAGGATGTGTTGGGTGCCACAGCGGTGAACGTTTCACTAACGATGGTTTCTTTAACCTCGCCTTTCCACAGTATGGTATTGGTACACAAGATAATCAGGCCGATATCGGACGCGCTGCAATTGACCCCTCGCCTCGCAACCAATTTGCGTTTAGAGTCCCTAGCTTAATAAATGTTGCCCTGACTGCGCCATATGGTCACGCAGGAGCCTACGAGTCGTTAGAACAAGTGGTCAATCATTACTCAAATCCTGAGCAAACCGTCGAGCAATTTTTTCAACGTGGTGGTGCTTGTGGATTAAAGCAGTTTTCCTTAACCGCTCAGTGTGACACACTAAACCTACAAGCGAGAGAAAATAGTGAAGCGGCGTTAACGTTACTGCGCCAATCACCCTTTGTTGCCGCCAATTTAGCGCCACAACAAAAGCAGGATCTCGTTGCGTTTTTACATGCCTTGACAGACAAGTGTGCAAAAGACCAACGGTGCGTAAGAAAATGGATGCCAAACCGTCGCACACCAGACCCTGATAATTTACGCTTGCGTGCACAACGTTAACCGGTGGAATAACAACAACCATGAAAATGACCATTCGCGTCAAACTATTGCTGATAATTTTGATAGCCAACACCACATTGGTGCTGGCTATCTATATCGCCAATAAATTAGCGTTTGAAAAAAGCTTTACGGCCTATCTTGAAAATACCTCTCGGGCGCAACTCAAAGAGGTGGTAACGCAAGTTGCCGAGACTTACGCACGCCATGGTTCATTGAACTGGGTGTATCGAGGCTCAGAGGATTGGGATAGCATAGTACGTAGCTTCTATGGTCTTTCTGAGGATGAGCGCCCACGAGATAGGCTACATTCTCGTCCACCACCAAGACATCGTGAAAGAGGCGAAGGAGGGCCACGAAGACGTGATGGCCCCCCACCACGTTTGGACAATAAAAAACGCCTGCTTATCAAAGACACACAAGGCAATATTATTATGGGCACACCGAAAAGTAAGCAGACTTCGCTGTGGTTCCCTGTCTATCAAAGCGACCACTTGGCGCAGCCTAAACGCGAACAGATTATCGCCTACTTAGGTGTCGAGCAAAGTGGCTTGGTACGCAATGACTTCGACCAACTGTTTGCAGAGCAACAACGTAAACAGTTCATCATCATTGCGCTTGTCGCCCTGTTGGTTACTTTAGTGATTGCTGTGCCTTTTAGTAAATATATGGTCAACCCAATCGTGTTGTTGCGCCGTAATGCAAAAACACTGACACAAGGAAATTACGATGCTCGCGTCGATATCGCGAGTAAAGACGAACTCGGTTTGCTTGCCAGAGATATGAACCGTTTGGCAGACACATTAGCGCAGAACCAAATAGCTAGGCAGCAGTGGATAGCGGATATTTCGCACGAGCTCCGCACGCCGATTGCCGTGATCCGCGCGGAACTTGAGGGAATGATTGATGGCATTATCGCAAGCAATCCCGAACAACTTATGTCGCTTAACGAAGAGATCCAACGATTGACTCGGCTGGTGGACGATTTACATCAACTATCGCTGTCAGACCGCGGTGCACTTACTTACAACATGGATAAAGAAAACCTTTACGACCTGCTCTCACGCACATTCGCAAAAAGTAGTCACCAAATTGAAAAGCACCATCTTGCTTATTCCTTGCAATGCGATGAGCATTTTACCTTAGAATGTGACGAGCAGCGCCTTGGGCAGCTATTCGACAACTTGTTGCAAAACACTTTGCGTTACACAGACTCCTCAGTTGAACAACCGGGAAATCTCGATGTAAAAGTCATACAACGACAAGATAAAACGATAATTTACTGGCAGGACAGCGCCCCTTCTGTACCACAAGAACAGCTAAACAAACTATTTGATAGGCTCTATCGAGTAGAGGAAGCGCGGAGTAGAAAAACGGGTGGCTCTGGCCTTGGTTTAGCCATTTGCCAAAGTATTGTTGCTGCCCACAACGGAAAAATCACTGCGGACTTGAGCGAACTGGGTGGTCTCGCTATTATTATTGAACTGAAATAATAATGAGTTTCCCCCGTGCCAAACAAACATATTTTAATCGTCGAAGATGAACCAAAACTTGCCGATATTTTAAGTAAGTATTTGGCTCAAGCCGAGTATACCAGCCATTGTGTTCATGATGGCGCTTTAGCTGAAGAGGCTTTTAAACAACAGCAACCTGCCCTTATCTTACTCGACCTCATGCTGCCTAATCTTGACGGTATCGAAATTTGCAAGCGGATCAGAGCTTATTCTAACGTACCAATTGTCATGATCACCGCCAAAGTAGAAGAAATCGATCGTCTCCTTGGTCTTGAAGTGGGTGCTGATGATTATGTGTGTAAACCCTATAGTCCAAAAGAAGTCGTCGCAAGAGTGAAGGCGATTTTAAGACGCGTGACGCTAAACGAGCGCGGCACAGTGTCAGAAACAGAGAGCAAACTTAAACTAGACGAAGAGAGCTTGTTTGTCTCCTTCCTCGACGCGAGAGCGACGTTCACTTATGTCGAGTTCATGCTCTTAAAGGCGATGTACGGACACCCGTGCCGAATTTATAGCCGCGACTTATTGATGGATCACATCTACGATGACAGCCACATTGTTAGCGACAGAACCATAGATAGCCATATTAAAAATATTCGTAAAAAGCTGCAAAGCATCGCGCCTAAATACGACTTTATCCACTCTATTTACGGAGCGGGATATAAGTTTGAGGCGCAGGAACGTAATTCCTAGTCTCTCACCTAAGGCTTAATTCACCGCTACACCCCATTCCCTTTTATTGGTAAACTCCAAAAAATAACTAATAATTATAAAAAGGAATGGGCATGAAAAGGCTTACTTTGGCAGTCATAATCACATTAACAGGCTGCAGTAATAGTAATGTTGTAGAGCGAATAAAATCTGAGTCTTCCGTGGTAAAACATAGCTCTGTAGAAGGGTATGAAGATAGATATTCCAACATCTACAATAAGTTTAAAGATTATCCCGTGACCTGCGAAGAAAACTGCTATCCAGTCACCCAACAAATTCAATGTCAGTCCGAAATGCAAGATTGCACGTACGTTGGCAACAACCCCACTCTCTCGCTCAATACCGGCTTTGCTATCCAATGGCTCGGACATGCGAGTTTTAAAGTCAACACCAAAGATGGGCAACAGTTTTTGTTTGACCCCGTCACGGCTCAATTTGACTGGCCTGTAAACTGGGCATTTCGCCTCTCAGAAGGGTTTAATCGCAATCAACCTGCACAGCTCAGTCAAACAGAGTTACAACAAACCAATGCCGTAATGTACTCCCACATTCATTACGATCATTTTAACAAGCGCGATATCGAAGCGATTGGTACTGGGCCAAATTACCTCACCCCACTTGGATTTGCAGAGCACTTTCCTGAAGATGGATACAAGGTTTCTGAAATGGAGTGGTATTCAAGCAAACAACTTGGTGAAGTAACTGCACACTTTGTGCCTGCAAATCACTTTAGCAGCCGTATTTGGGTGCCGTTTTTATACGAAGATCATGGCGCTGCACTATGGGGTGGCTGGATATTAGAACACCAAGGCAAGACTCTATTTTTTGCTGGAGATACGGGATATTCACCACATTTCAAAGATATTCAAGAAAAATATGGTGATATTGATGTGTGCCTACTTCCAATTGCCTCATACTACAGCGAAGAACATCCTGATTGGTATCGTAAAGTACACACCACACCAGAAGATGCACTGACTGCCGCAAAAGAGCTCGGCTGTAAAGTCATGGTGCCTTGGGGCTATGGCAATGCTAGTTGGAAAATGGGAGATAAAACCTCACATTCAGCGCTTTTCCGCTTACTGCATATGCAACAAGTGCTAAAAGCCAAAACGCCACTGTATATTTTAAATGAAGGCGAAAAAGTCCATCTCTAATCCAAAAAGGCACCATAGTCAGATTACATAAAAATAACATTAAACTATAATTCTAAGTTGTCGATAAAAGATCGTTACCTATACGTAGATAAGGAAATATATGAAGATTATAAATCAACCAAGAGAAACGTTGGTAAACAGTCTATCAACTGTAAGCTCAGATACAGTTGCTCAGACTAAAGTCGAGAGATCCGGAGACGCACTGAAAAATGATACATTTTCTCAAACAGCTAAGCATGTGACCCCACCAGTTTATGAGCGACCAATAACGATAGGTGTATCAAAAGAGGTCGAGCAAACGATAAAAAGTGCAAGCGTTATGACTGGTGAAGCAATCGCCGAGCTTTATCTGGGTGGCAGCATGTTTAAATCGGCGGATAGCATGTCTAAAGAATATGACAAAACACTCTCGGATATTGCCACTGAACGACCTGAACTGACTGAAAATGAGTGGGGGTTTTCAGTCAACGAACAGGGCGAATTGAAGGTGACAGGTAATATCTCGGCTGAAGATATTACTTATTTAGAAGGAAAGCTCAATAGCAATAAGGCACTAGTCAACCTTGCAAATGAAGTAAAAGCCAACTTCTTACAATATACGCAGATGGAACGAGACGATAATGGCGGCACCAGTAAACTCTGGGGAAAGTATGATGTTACTAGCGAAAATTTCGCAGATATAATCGACTTCAAAGCACTGATGGATGGTCCTAGAGAAACACAACAAACGACTCTAGCACTAGGAAGACAATTGACTGGGCATGGATTTATTCAAAATATTGCTGAGCAGCTGGGACAAAATGCAACGGTTAGGTATTCTTAATCTTTAATCAAGAGGCTCTAATATCCGTTAAAGCCTCTAATATACCTTTGGTCTATGAAGGCGTACTGGAAACTAACCTTTGGTAACATATATGTGCGAAATGTACCCATGGAAAGTTATCACCGCCAACACCTATCAAATCCACTTCTTCATCATCATTTAAGTCAACATTGGTAGGTATCTCGATTCGCCATGCACCTCGTTCAAATTGCGACTCCCAAGTATTTTTATAGCCCATACTATAGTCGACATGCCTAACTCGCGCTTCGTTTTCATCGCAGAGATTCAGATCAACTAGCCCGGAAATTATACCATCCGAATTAGAGGTTTGCTGATGACCTACCATACTGTCAACTGGGTTGTACCAATCCTTTACAAACTTCAATGTAGCCGTAGCTCCCTGAACCGGTGCTCCTGTAGAATCTTGTAGCACTAATGACCAATTCAGTTTGTGATAAGCTTGAGTTGTGAGGTATGGGTTACTAAATGCGGAATAAGGGATGCGAATTACACCATTTTCCCCAGAAACAACGTGATTGCTAAATGAGGTGATGATAGAAGCAACTTGCAAACTGTAGGTGTTACTCGGGTTAGCCGAAATAGCTGTGTTAGCCCTAACCCTGATGTTGATTGGTTGATTTTCCTGCAGACCTGTAACTGGGATATATTTACCTTTATCTATTGGCATCCACCCATTATTGTAAATCTCGAAAATATATTCATTAATGTTTGTACTTTCAAGCTTCAAAGAAAGATCTTGTCCTCGAACAGCTGTAAACTGAAAATAATCTATGTCCGTAATACTATCCATGTTCCCGACAATATTATTTTGTCTATCAGGTAAAATCGTTGATGAAGCGACTGTATCATTGAATTCATTTGCATCAAGCTCAGTTGCAACTGCAGCACCGAAGTTAAATGGTGTACCATCTGATTCCACAACTTCGATATACCAGTAATAATGCCCAGGTTCCGTCAATATAACAACTGATTCATCCTGATTTCCGGGATTTTTCGAAGAACCCAGTAACGTATATGTATCGTCATTGTTATGGCGTAGAATAGAAAGATCTACATTAGTAGCACCAACTTGATCCACTAAAATAGCAGTGGTCTTACTTCGTTCCGTAATTTCAAAATGGTAGCAATTTATATTCCCAGCCTGAGAATTTGTTAACGTATATAGGTTTCCAGTATGTAATGTTGGACATGCTGGTGTTATTTGCGCCACACTCTCTTTAATCGCAAATGATACTTTCTGAAGCGGCTTAACGTTTGATGGATTTGTAAATAGAGTTCGCATTCTTTCATCTACATTAAACTGTCCAATCTCTCCCATTGATGGGAGTTCATGCGCAGCAGCGACACAATTAAAACCCACACCAAAAGCCAAGAGACCAACTAGATGATATGATAATTTCATTTAACTTTCCTTTTAAATATAAGATTACATAAAATAAACAAAAGAACAGGTAATTACAATTTAATTACACTCATTTTATCTAATATTTTATGGTAATATTTAAGCGCACAATATCAGGAGGCACCATACCCGAGTGAGCAGAGCCAAACTAAGTCAAGACGAAAGCTTATCTTTTAAAATCAACTATCAACTCCTTCCCAAAGAGACAAACCAACTCGACCTGTATTTTTCAATCCCAACCGATATGGGGATTAATACCAACACGTTGAACGAAGTAGACTACTTTAATGCCAATATAAAAAGTCACAGTGCATATTACTCGGAGCAGCTTCATCTCCCCTTGGTACGTAGCCGCTTTATCAGCCAAAGCAAAGGTCAAAAAACCGATTACCGCGTTAATCTAAACCTATTTTGCTACCAGATCCGCATTGCACTAGATGCCGATGTAAAACAGACATTGAAGCTAAAAGAGGCCGATGAGTTTTATCCAGCCGCACAATTATTAGTGGAAGAAACCGAACGCCTATTGAAAAAACTCAGGCGTTACACGCCACCGGACAATAAGCTTAAGCCTTACTATCAAAACGCAGATAACTACCTCAGTTGGCATACTGAGCAAGCGTTTTTAAAACTCATCGCTAGCGGGCCTAAGTCAAGCGACTTTAGTCATGAGCGAAGCTGTATTGTTAGTTTCTGTCAACGAGAGAGCCAATACCGCGAGGAGCAGAGCTACAACTCGCAAGTCACGTTGGATGACCCAAACCGTATTACCAATAAAATGAAATTGCTTGAAAGGCTCATTGAATATGGCGTTGTTTTTAACAAACAAACCATCGACTTAAGTACCAATTTAAAGCGTTTAGTTCGCGGAGTGGTTACTGGTATTATCATGGCCTTTGTGATGTTTATTGTGCTCAACGCCCGCTCTAACTTTCAAGAAGTCACCGTCGCCCTTATTGCTTTGCTTGGCGTAATTTATGGCCTTAGAGAAACGTTCAAAGAAGACTTAACCCAGTGGGCATGGCGTCATATTCAACGCGGCCGGCCAAAGTGGCGCAACAAGTTTAAAAACTCAGTAACGGACGCCATCGTTTGTACACAAACGATATGGCTGGAACATATTCGCAAAAAAGACCTACCAGAAGACGTTGATAAGCTGCTAAAAAAACGTCGACAACAAAATAAACAAGCTGCGCATCTACTGCATTTTTGCTGTAAAAACCAAGTACATATTGATGAGTTTTTACCCGGTTACGAAGAAGTACAGCAACGTATCACCTTTAACATGAGTTCGTTTGTACGCTATCTAAAAAAAGGCGCAGGAAAGCTTTATAGCCTTGAAGGGAAAAAGGTCTCGAAAAAGTCAGTTGAACGTCGCTATCAAATCAACTTGGTAATGCGGTTTAAATCTTCTCAAGGAATACAGTTAGAAAGGTATAAACTCACCATGAACCGCTCCGAAATCGTCGCCATAGAGCTTATGGCAAGCGATTCCGTCTATATTGAAAACGACGCTTAAGCACTGACGCAGCTTCGTATAACCACCGACAAAACGGATTGGAAGCAGGTTTATCCTGCACTCCAATCTTAAATCCAGCCATGCGGCTACTCAAAGGATATTAATGTGCTTTCTTTGGTCCGTAACGAACCATGTCTCTGCCGTTTTCATACACGTCTTGAGATACCCAACGACCCAACAACAATTGGTGTTTATCATCCAAAATCGCAATAAATGGTCTGCCATCGCTGTTGTTCGTTGCCAGTGCCACACCAGCCACGTTTTGCAACCCTAAGCCATCGTTATCAATTAGCAACAAAAAAGCTTCCAGCTCGTCCAAAGTTTCAATGATATCTTTATCGTTGATCATCTCTTTACTCTCACTTACTCAGTATGCCGCGTAGAATACCAGTTCTGCTGAAATGATTGAACCCAACACCAAACGGCGTTTAACCAGTGTGACCAATACTGAAATCCAAAACAAAGCGGGAATGAGCGAGCAACAAATAGCTGAGTTCAATGCAGGGTTGGCGTCGATTCCATTAGGGCGCATGTTACAAGCAACAGCAATGCGCGGCGCGCACATCACTGTTGACGGTGGTTACTGCTTGTAAAAATGTAAGGATCAGTCCACCGTTGGTTTTACCTCTCTGGGCTGATCCTGCATTTTTTGAAACAGCCAACCAATTCCCACCAAACATAAGCCTAAACCGATAAAAGACAAGGCGCGCAGCAAGCCTTCGAGGGTTGCCATATCGACCACAAAAGCTTTTAAAATAACAATGGCTAGCCCTGCAAAACCGGCATTAATCAGCACTTTATGCTCTACCCGCTTGGCAACAAAAATTAATACGGTTGAAATCAATAGCCAAACAATCGAATAGGTATATAACTCGGATTGCTCCATCGGCATCGACAGCACAAGGAAACCCTCATGAAATAACGCCCGAATTTCACCATTGATAAACAAGACCCCTAGCAAGGCTATCAGCCCGTATACCAAACGCTTAAATTGCGGTGGTATTAACTTAAACTGGAGCATGAAAGCGAATACGCATGCTGGTACCAACCACTGCAAAAGTAACCAATTAAACACGCCGTCTCCAATATATTGCCTGTCAAAAAACGGATTATTGGCAAACGAAATATCGGCGTGGAGCAACGCGCTTCCAAGTAATAGCAAGCTAGCTGCAAGCGGATAAAGTCTGTTGCCCTTGTCGCTGAGCTGCCCTCGCCACAGATATACAGCGCCAAGCACCAGCCAATTCAAAGCAAGCAACACGGATTCTTGGAAACCGAGATTAGTAAAATCAGGGTAGTCACCAATCACGAGATAACTTGTTTCGGTCGTAACCAGAAGCGCCACAATATGCATTGCGACGCCCATAAACCAAGTGTTCAGGGCCTTTGAAGGGTTGTGTTTGGTAGCAAACCAAATGATGCCCAGCACCAGCGGATAGACCACAAGTGTCCAATGTATAGTTAAAATCGTTTCGTGCTTGTAATCTGCAAGCCAAGGCGCAAAAGTAAGACGGGTAACAACGGCAATAAGTGCAGCCTTATACAACCAATCAGGTATACGCACTTTGTACTTCCAGCTCAAATAACTCATAGACGCCACTTGTGCCGCAATCGCTAAAGTCAACGAGCTTGCCGAGAGTAACATCGTAAAACACAAACTCAGCATGGCATTCGCCAAAATAAGGTAAGTGACCTGCTGAATATTAGTATCCGTTTTCATCGCACAATACGAAGCGAAGAGCCCGATGGCCAACATCTCAACCGCCCATACAGGATATAAAATTGCTTCTGCGACTCTAGGAGAAATAGCGTAGCTTACACCGTAAAGCGCAAGTGGTGCCACGTTCAACAGCATCAAATAAGCGAGTCTTGATGGATATCGCTTAATCATCATCATGCTAAATAACATCGTGATGACCACTGCTACTTGGATAAACAAATACTTACCGGTGAAAGGAAAAAGTACGTCGTCGTAAGTGCCCACTTTGGGCATCAAGTAGAATGAGAGAAGTACAAACAATAGTAAATAAAATGGCCAACTATCCAATGCACTATGTCTATAAGCCGCACACAAAACCACGCTAGCAAATAAGACATTAGCCCAAATAAGCGTATCGATTTGGGTTTTTATTATTAGCGCACATGCGATAAGTAACAGTGGGAGTAAAATTCCCAACTGCTCTTTCCTTGGCATTAATAAATCTTTGACAGGCAACGGACTTATCATTGAATTCGTCAGTCGCCAACCCAGTACGTCTACCAACACATATAAGTACATAGAGATAAGCGCAAAAATCAGCAGCACCCAAAAGTCGCCGCTTCCACCAACCGCAACCGCGGTGCAAAACCATAAGAAATGCCCAACAAAGCTTTGCCACCACAGCCATTTGCGCTTCACATAATCCGCAACCCAAATCGCAGAGAGTGAAACAAAGCTGATATACAGCAGTAACGCACCGATATTATTAGAACCGGTCGATACCAAAGCAGGCACGACATACGCACCAACGATGCCGATACCTGCGAGCACAGGGCCAAATCTCAGTGCCAAAGAGGTCGCAGCCAATGAAATAATGGCGAGTAAAACAAAGGCCATATTAGCCGGTATAAAATGATAGAAATCAAAAGCAACCAATGTCATGGCAAAGCAAGTGATCACGCCACCACTGGCAAGTGCTGCAGAAATGTATGGCGTATTAATTTTTAGCTTTTCTTTGTAGCGATTTACAACTTCAGCGGCAGTAACCAAGCTAACTCCAAAAAGGGCCCCCAGTATCACTCGCACACTAGGAGGAAGAAGTCCGGCTTCAATAGAGTACTTCGCTAGAAAAACGCCGCCTAAGGCTAGCACTACGGCACCTATCCAAAAAAGTCCATTCCCTTTTAATAAAGAATCTAAAGTAAAGTCAAATTCAAAGGCTGGTTTACTCTTACTAGGCTTGGCTCTTGCTATAGTCACCATACTGTCGCTTTCAGGCTGCTGAGGTTGTGTAGGATTGGCTGTTGCAATGGAGCCACCCAATGCTGTTCGTGCAGTTAATGATGTGCTATCAGCTGTTTCGTCATTCCTTTGTCCACGCACAGAAAGCTTCTTCTCTGAACGTGCTTGATCTGAGAATTCACGACCTTCAAGTGTCGAGATCCGGCGACTTTGCTGCTCTATCGTATTTTGTAACTGATGTACTTTTTTGACAAGTTGCTTAAGCCTTTGTCTATCTTGTAGAGCAAAAACAGCGCCAATAAATACAAAAAGATAAAAAATAAAAGAGATAAACTCCGTTTCCATACGATTCCTTATTTGTTTGCTAGACCCTAGCTAACCTGTATTAGAAACAGTATGAGATCAACCACACCAATAAATCAATCTCTCATGATAGGTGCCATAACTTTAGCAAGCCACATTGAAGTATGATGACTTGAAATTTTCTAACATTGGCCAAAAATGCACATGGGCCCCGTTGTCATATTACCTTCTTGTAAATAAACTAAAAAATTATATTTTAGGGACGTTGTTCTAAGGATTTTTCTATGCGTTTTTTATCACTTTTATTCGTTATAGCGGTTTCTGGCTGTAGCTATACTCAGCCGAACTTAAAGCCAAAACAATGGCGTTATGCGACCGATCCGCATGGCAGCCAAGCAATTCTGAACGGCCCGCTTGTTAATGAAGAGCAAGTTGCTATTCAGTTTAAACGCGTGCCGCGAGTCGATAAACAAAACAACTCTTGGGTAGAGCTTATTTACGACTTGCCCACTAAACAGCTCCCCTCTCAATTCAACATTGCATTGACGTATAAAAGTGATAACGCTTTGATAGTTAAGTTATCGCAACAGGAGTATGGCGGCTCAGGTGATAAAAGCTATGCTCACTACCAAACTAAATTACCAGCATCAGATACTTGGCACACAATCAACGTAGCTCTGAATGATTTTGCCAGACCCAACTGGACACCTGCTTGGTCAAAAGACAAAGGGGTCATACTCAAGCATGTTTCCGCACTTTACTTTGTACCAGACTTGACAGACACAGAAGGTGGCGAAGCAAGCCTTGCAATAAAGAGTCTTCGAATTGAGTAATTTAGCCAATTAAATTGATGTGCATCTACATGTGGAGTATTCCACTTTACTAAACAATCGCTGCCAATTTAAGGTTAAAGCGAATAACGTAAACGCAATGATTTGAATATGATTTTTCAATAACGCAGAGTGTAGCCAGCTCATATAATTGTTAAATTATTAGCGCTGGCTAATCAGGGAGTAATTAAGCGTTAGATTACGCACCTAACGCAGTTAGCTTTTCTTTTAATTCTTCTTTATTGATTAGACCCATTTCGTGCTGCTTTTTGGTTTTACGAATTTCATCGAAATTGTCTAGTTTCAAACGTGCTTTAGCCAGCTTAGTATCAAACTCGTCTTGTGAGATAACATCAAGCTTTAGCGCTTTTTCTAGCTTCTCTTTTTCACCATCAAATTCTTTTTGGAAAACCGCTTTTTCCTGGATAACTATCTGATCTTTTAGTTGCTTCTCAATAGCGATAACTTCCGCTTCCAGATCGTCTTTACGCTTAATTAACGGATCGATACGCTCGATAGTGTCTTGCAATACAGCTTCAAGATTTGCACCATCGTTTTTGATTAGGTTCTCAATATATTTGCGGCCAATATCTTGGTATGCAATATTAAGTTGACCATCGATTGACGCGATATCTGATTTCAAACCAGCAAGCTTTGCATTGTCTTTCGTTGAAGACACAATATCACCGCTTAGTTTACTGGTAGATTCACCAATACTACTGCCAATAGATTGCGCTTGAGTTTTGAATTTATTTAATAGACTCATGGTTATTTTTCCTTAAATAGATTGAGATTTTCAATTTATGTAATATCTAGTCCAGCAGACAAACAGACAAAATATATTTCAGATTAATTAAGTAATAGGTATTAAACCCAGAGTATCTTGATTTAACTTTAAGACACTCGTTTCTTGCGCTTCGACATGATGCGTTTAGTGCCACTCCACGCCATCCAACAGCCGAATAACACAGCTCCCACGACCAAAGAGTAAATAGCAAAAGAGGCGACTTTAATAATAAAAATGACGAGCAAGGTGATAAATAGCACAACAAACAGCAAAAGTTTTGGTGATTTAGCTAGTTGCTTGGCAATAAAAGAAGGTAAAAACGCACTTAATATGCGCTCCAATCTTTGAGCATTCATAACACTATAATCCTTGTGTTTAAGTGAGATTATTTTGAGACGGGCAATAGGTTATCAGCTTTATTTCTACCTGCCAAATTAATTATAGGTTAATTACCAAACTGAACAATCCCTTTTTTCAAACTAGTTACCAAATGAAACCAATCAGGAAAATAAAAATTAAAATTAAAAATTTACAACAACTTAAAGAAAGCCATCTATAAATTGTGGGGTTTAAATCCTTTTCATTTAATCAACAGCTAATAGAATTAAACCACCTTACCCATGATTCAGGTTCTGATAAAATAAATTTGAACGTTTGATTACTCTTTAATGTAATTTGGATCGCTTGAGTTGTAAGAGGAAGCAGTCCTGCGCCTTTGCCAAGGCACTGTTCAACCTTAATCACATCAGCGACATCAATTTGATATGGACCTAGCCCCAGCAAGGTATTGAAAGGAGTAAAATGCAGTGTATCTACCGTCGCCCATAATCTTCCATCAGCACGAGCGACGCCACATTGAACAGTAGCCATTGAAGAAATCGTTGCCATATCCGTCATAAATAAGCCTCATATGAATTACCGATATCCATCACTATCTTAGTAAAGTGATGTCACGTCACCAGTGATAAATCTCATATTTTGACTATGACAATTATCACTGTTCTCACCATAGCGATTCTGTAATAATCAAAAATAAAAACTTTGCGCAGAAATGATGGACTCTCCTATCCGCCATACAACAGACTGGCGTTTTTCAACACTTGCTTCTTGGTTAGGTGTCACACTTGCATGTATGTATTACCGTAACTCTCAGCTCGCATTGGTCGGCCAGCTAATCATTAGCGGTGCCATTTTGACATTGCTGTTTTTTATCATTCACAACCCAAATAAGCGAGTCCATGCGGCAGCCTGTACCTACCTAGTATTGATAGCGCTACTTATGCAGGTATCAACAACTTCATTAGTTTTTATTCATTTGGTCATGTTTTCTGCAATTTTTAGTCCGCACTTTTCATTCCCTAAAGTTCTGTCTGCCGTGTTACTTGCTATGCTGGTATACGGATTTACACACTATACAAGGTGGGAGGGTAGCGTACCTTGGATCACCTTTGCTGTTTGGCTATTTTTTTGTGCAATGAACTGGTTTGTCAGCAGACGCATAGTTGAGAGCCTCAATATGCACTACCAATCTCGGCAAAATTACAAAGAGCTTAAAGCCGCGCAACACATGATGGGAGCCATGTCAGCAGCGCAAGAAAGACTCAATATTTCCCGAGAATTGCATGATTCACTAGGCCATAAACTCACAGCACTGAGTATTAATCTTGATTTCGCAAAAAGAACGGCAAGCGAAGATATGGAGCCAACCCTAGCGAGTTGCCATCAACTAAGCCAAACTTTGCTTGAGGAAGTAAGAAGTATCGTATCCACTCAGCGCCACAATAAAACACTCTTGAAACAAGCACTAGAAGCAATTTTCACGGCTACACCCAATTTGCGCTACACCTTAAAGCTAGACCGTGGATCAGAACAAATTTCGCAAGCGCATTCACTCTGCGTGATCCGTTTTTGTCAAGAAATGGTAAGCAATACGCTCAAACATACCAAAGCAAATCATATCAATTTTGAGGTCGTAATTGACACAGCAAACCATAATCTAAAAGCTAGCGCCTTTCACAACCAAAGCGAGTCTAGCTTGCCAAAACAAGGCAATGGCTTATCTGGGCTACATGAGCGACTAGCACTACTTAACGGCTCATTCACACAAAAAATTGAAAATCAAAAGCTCATCAGCTCGATAACCATACCTGTACCCGAACTTAACCTTTTATCCGAGAATATTACATGATCAATTGCCTACTCGTGGAAGACCAAACCTTGGTGAGGTTAGGCCTAGCCAACTTGCTTAACCTTGACGAAAACATTTGTATAAAAGGGCAAGCTGAAGACGGTATACAGGCACTTGAGTTACTCGCTTCACAACAATTTGACATCGTCTTACTGGATATGCGCATGCCTAATTTAGATGGACTAGGTGTACTTAATGCATTGCGCACTAACGCAATACCCACTCCAGTTTTGATTATCACTACCTTTGAAGATTGCGATGTATTGGTAAAGGCCATTAATCTTGGTGCACGGGGCTATGTACTTAAAAATATTGAACTAGAGGCATTAATCGACGCCATCCAACAAGTGATTGCAGGGAAAAAAGTGCTACAAAGCGCTTTGACGACTTACCTTCTAGATCAGCAATTAGCACCACAAGAAAAATTGACTGAAAAAGAACAAGCAGTGTTGCGCTGTTTATCTCTCGGTATGTCAAACAAAATCATCGCCAACACCTTACACAATTCCGAAGGCACCATTCGCAACCATGTCTCTCAAATACTCGCAAAACTTGAAGTTAAAGACAGAACCCAAGCGGTCATAAAGGCGATTAACCAGAGTTTGATTTAAATGAAGCTTAACCGTGACGATAGCTGGTTATTGAAAGTGAGCTCAATCCGGTTAGCGCCAAAGCTGACGGCTAGGATGGCATTAACTATCCGAAGCTAAGGTTATTTATACAAAAAAGCATAAAACGTGATACGAACTAGGTCCGCATCACGAATCAATATTACATTTCCGTACAGGCAACTTTATCCGTAGGATAGCAAGTGCCGGTAACTAAACATTTTGGACCCATGCTGCACCACTCAGTTTGCTTCACGCCACCTGCTACTTGAGGAGTCGCTTGCGCATTGAGTTCGGTATTATTAGATAGAGATTTAAGTGGTTTTTTTTGTAATTTCAATTTCATTCTTTATTTTCCTTATTGATAATTTGTACCCTTTTTACAAGAGTACCCCAAAGTATCACCTTTAGAGATAAAGAACAATAATTCAGCAAATACTAAAATTGTAAATAACTCTTTCGCTCAGTTTTAACTAAGGGCTTAGCATGCAATCTTTACATATCGGATAATTTGTTGCGTGCAATGGACTGAGCTCAACCCAGTCCAATGCCTTTAAACTAGTATAGTGCTCGGTCTCTTTGCCCATACCCATAATAAGGAAAAGTATCCCAGCAAAATAGACCATCTTCTCCCACCGCACAGGTTGAATCTTCCATTAATTTCGTCACATTTTGAATCGAAGGAAGCGTTATCCCCTTTCCTTCATTACTCCCTAAGGGCCAGCAAGATAGACCGTTATCATCTACTGCACAAGCTTGGTAAGTGTATACTTTGAGTTGCGTCGGATTAACGAGTGGTTTGCTATATACATCATTAGCGCGATTCCAGCACACCGCTCTATCAAGTTCTAAAACACATGTTTCTATAGCACCAACTGAGACACTTTTTGTAGTTAATAAGTCACCAGGAACAAACAGTTCTTCATGAGTTCCCTCCTTGATACATTGCACAAAGCGAGAATTAATCTGCTGATAACCTCTAACCATGCAAATACGGTCATCACTTAAATCCAGAGATAATATGTTATCAAAATACATACTAGGATAACTCCAATCAGCCCCAGAGTTATCGCTGTCACACAAAAAGCCACCTGTGTATAAAGCGCATACGCTAATACCTTCCCAACTAAGGTAAGATTTTCTTGCTGCGCTTCCATTACTAATAGAATCTAAATTTGTTGGACGCGCTTGCAGTCGAATTTTAGGGTCTTCTTGGCTCCATTCTTTTACCAACTCGAAACACTCCAACTTACCACTTTCAACGATACATAAGTTGTCATCTCTCAAAGAAATGTCATCAGGATAGTATTGTTTATCAAACAAAACCTGACCGTAAGAATTACTTGAACACTCTAAGCCACTTTCATCAGCATCATAATATAAACACCCATTGAGCCGTAGAACAGGTTTGAATTGAATGGATGAATAAGGTATCCATGTTCGTAATGAGCTAATTTGCTCATCAAGTTGACTGTTTTTGTCCTAGCTATTGAATTTTCTTCATTCCTATACTGGAGAACATAATAATAACGACGAAAAGGTTACTCAGCATGATTGCAGCAACTCAATCGCACAGAGTCAGTTCAACCAAAGGTATACCACGGCATACACTATCACTTCTGATAGCGGCAGTATTATCAGGCCATAGCTATGCCGAAGCGGAGTCCACGCTTAGCAATGAGCAAAGCAAAAAAATTGAGCGGATCAGCGTTACCGCAACGCGGCAAACCGAAAATCTACAAGATGTCGCGCTTGCGGTGACCGCCCTCTCCGCCTCAGAGCTTGAGAAGATGAACGTACAAGACCTCGGTGGCTTGGCATCTCACGTTCCAAACCTTAACCTGCACTCAGGTGATGCTTCCAACGCCGTCATTTATATTCGCGGAATTGGCCAAATTGACTCTATCTCGTTTAACGATCCCGGCGTTGGTGTGTATCTCGACGACGTATATCTTGGGCGCGTTCAAGGTGCCTTTTTAGATGTGGTCGACCCTGAGCAAATCGAGGTATTACGTGGTCCACAAGGCACCCTTTACGGTCGCAATACCATAGGTGGCGCGGTGCGTTTCAGTAGTGCCAAACCTTCGCAAGACAACGAAGGATATGTCAGCGTGGCGCTTGGAAATTATAATGCTCAAACGATAAAAGCTAGCGTCAACGGCGCATTGATTGAAGACACGCTCTCTGGGCGTTTTGCAATTGCCAAAAGTAGTCGAGATGGTTTTAGTGAGAATCGCTATAACAATAGTGACGACCACGACAAAGATACCCTAGCATGGCGCGGCAGTTTACTTTATCAACCAAGTGAGAATTTTTCGGCCTATTTAGTCGTCGACGGCTCGAACGCATCCCCCTCAAGCTCACGCACCCCACATAGAGAAACGCCTATCTATTCGGTGGTAAAAGAAGGCTACTATGCGCCCGAGGAAGACCCTTTTCTCGTTGACGTTAACTACAACGATTTAGAAGAACTGGATACCTCGGGAGCGAGCTTAACGCTTGAATATCTCACGGGCCACTCGATATTTAAATCCATCACTGCTCGACGCGAAATGGAATACCGCACGCACTTAGACTTAGATGCCACCCCCGATGCATCATTTGGTATTTTTAATTTCGAAGATCAACAGCAGATAAGCCAAGAATTTCAATGGTTATACAAAGACGACCAGTTCTCCTTGGTATCTGGGCTCTATTACTTTAATGAGGACGATCTGAATTTTGGCGGCTCCGTTGCTCCGGACTTTTTCGTTATGGTGGCACCAGATGTTTACCTGCCTTGGCCTGTGATTAACGCAGGAGAACGCGATCAAGAAAATACCAGCTCAGCCCTCTACGCTAACCTCTCTTGGTCTTTGACTGAAAAGCTCGACGTCACGCTTGGCGCACGCTACACCATAGAGAAAAAAGAAGTCACGTCCAAAGGCGAGGAGTTTTTTGGCACCGGTGTAACAACGGCTGAGGAAATGGAAGCGGTATTCGGCACAGGCATTGGCTATAGCCCTACAGGCTACAGCGCATCCAAGGAGTGGAAAGAGTTTACCCCAAAAGTGGTGTTCGATTACACCATATCTGACGACAGCATGGTTTACCTGAGCGCCGGAAAAGGGTTTAAAAGTGGCGGTTTTAACGGCCGGATCACCTCATTTGCACAACCTTTTGAACCAGAAACCTTGTGGAGCTATGAAATTGGCTCTAAGTCCTTATTGAATAAGCAGAATATTCGCTTAAATACCGCGGCTTTTTTCAATGACTATAAGAACTTTCAGCTCAGCCGCTTTTCTATCGACCCCGACACCGGCGCGTTTTTATCACTGTTTGAAAATGCAGGTAAAGCCACCATTTATGGCGCAGAAATGGAGCTCGAAGCCGTGGCTTCCGATAACCTCACTGTGAACCTCAACTTGGGCTATTTAGGGGGCGGTTATGATGAGCTCATCGGCGACTTTGGGAAAGAAGTCAGCGATGAAAGAGAGCTGGTTAATTCACCCAAATGGAATGGCCGTGCAGGCTTTGAATACTTCTTTAGCGCTTTTACGCAAGGCGAATTTTCGCTACGTGGTAGTGCCGCCTATCGCAGTAAAACCTATCTCACCGTGAGCAGCTCTGAGGTACTCGCACAGTCAGGCTACACCTTCTTTGATATGTCACTACACTACCGCTCCGCGGACGATACTTGGGAAGCCAGTTTATACGGTAAAAACTTAGGCGATAAACGCTATCGTCAACACGGCTTCGATCTTAGCGCAGCACCTGGGGTTCAACTTGGTTATTACGGCGCGCCTAGAACGTACGGTATCAACCTTAAATATAAGTTTTAATTATGAAATTAGACAAACAAACACAAGCACTGTTAGACGACCTCGCGGCTCAAGCTGGCGACATTCATGACATAGAAATCTCCATTGAGACCTCTCGACAAGGCGCAAGAGCGATGTTTTTAGGACTCGCGGGAGAGATTGAAGCACAAGTAAGTAGCCAAGACCTACACATTGAACACAATGGTATTCACGTGAGCGTTCGCTGTTACCGCCCAGCGCAGTCTTTGGCAAGCCCCAGTCCCGCGGTGGTGTTTGTCCACGGCGGCGGCTGGTCTTTAGGAGATGTCGACTGCTATGACGGTCTGGTAAAAGACTTATGCCAGCAATCCGGTGTCGTTTTTTTCAGTGTCGAATACAGCCTCGCGCCCGAGCATAAGTTTCCATGCGCCCTGCAGCAAGTAATAGCCGTAGTAGATTGGCTGCAAGAAAACCACCAGCAGTTGGAGCTAGACCCCACTAAGATTTCACTGATGGGCGACAGTGCCGGTGGTAACTTAGCGCTTGTTGCAGCGCATAACTTACATCAACAACAGCCAAACACCCTAAGTAACTTATACCTCGTTTATCCGGTAGTTGACTCTTTTTCTCCCCATGAAACCTACCCGTCACGCTTGCAGTATGGCGATGGAAACTTGTTGCTAACCAGAGAGGCAATTAAAGACACCTGCAACTGGTATCTCGCACCCGAGCAAAGCGCGGCGGACGTCAATGTCTCGCCATTATTTATTGAAGACATGACACATCTTCCTGCCACCAGTGTGCTGCTTGCCGGCTGCGATCCACTTTACGATGAGGGAATACTGCTCGCCAAAAAACTAAAGCAAGCGGGTGTGCTTAATACCCTAACTTGCTTTGAAAATACCATACATGCGTTTTTCTCCTTCGCCGTGCTCGACGTCTGCAAGCTCGCGCGCAGTAATATCGCCAATCAGTTAAAACATGACTTGACCTAGGGTAAAAATATGAAAAATACAAACACGACTTTGCGCACTCACACTTATGGATTGCTCGTTTTTATCTCACTCGCAGCAAGTGGTGTAGCGCACGCTTCAGCGACACTTGAAGCCACCTATACCACGGGTATTAACAATGGCTGGCAAAAGGTTGAAAGATGGCGAGATAGCTCAGGGCATATCGGCAATGAAAGTTTTCCTGTTGACGGCCGTGGCGATCAATCAGGTCAGCGTGCTACTTTCTTTGCATCTAGCCAACCAAGCTCTGCGCAGTTTCTGCTTTATCATGCACCGGGTTGGGATAGTAACAGCCGCCAAACACCGGTGTTGCTGATCCACGGTGCCAATCAAGATGCCGATTTGGCTTGGGCAAATCCAAACGAGGCCGGTAGTTACGGTTGTGGTCGACAAAACTGCCCTTCGCAAGGCTTAATGCAAGCGCTTGCCAATGATGATTACAAGGTTTTTGCCTTAAATTTGGCGCATAAAAATGGTGATGGCTTTATCTGGGCGGAGCAGATAGCCAATGCCATCGCTCAGGTTAAAAATAAGACGGGGGCAACGCAAGTCGATTTAGTCACTTGGTCAAAAAGCGCGTTTAATGCCCGCATGTATATTTCTTCTTTGACCAATGCTTGGAGCACTAAATTTAACAGTGATGTACGCAAACTGGTGATGCTCGGCGCCCCCAACAATGGCATTGATTGGTCATTTCGTCACGGCGTTAATCATACCTATGGTGCTTATTCGCAATGTGGCGGCAGCATAAATGGGCCTACTGCGCATGATCAAATATTATGTTTTGGCCTGTGGTATTCGAGTTCCGAGTGGGTTTACGACTCGCCTTACTTTCCCGGCTCCGCGCAGATGTTAAAAGCACTAGATGATAAATATGCACTGCCCACCACAGAGCAAGATTGGTACACCACTTACTACGGTGGCTTAGGGTTTGTGAGCAAAGGCCGAGGTATCGCAGCGTTTACGGTCAACTCACTGGTAGACCAAGTTCGTAGCGCTGGCACCGACAGCAGCGTTCAAGTTTATAATCTTTGTGGCGATCAGGCCGATATGGCATTTATTCACAATGAACATACCGGCCCTTCCGATGGCGTTGTATTTATCAGTAGCTGCATCGACAGCACAGGAATAAGTAACTTGGCGGGCTCGGCGGTTGTGGCCACCAACCACCTAGAGCTTGGCTGGGAACCCAGTGCAATCAACCAAATCAAAAATTGGTTAAGTGCACCCTAGCAGCTCCCTCGGCGGATGGTGACAAAATACTGCACTAAAGTTGCAACGCAAAACTATTGCTATCTTGAGTTGATGTTGATTAACTGAATTGTTGAGAGTGACAGGATGAGCTTACGTATTTATGTCAAACACCGCCATTGCACCTTGCTACGTGCAATTGATGCAGCACACACTCACCGCAGCAAAACTGGAATTTGCTGCGGTCGCGCAGTATTTGGCTATCAATAAAGCTATTGACGCCCTAGATGCCATTGAGTTTATGCGCGTGATGGAACACTGTGCTGTCGAGCTCAATGACGAAAGCCTAAACCTCAACCGCAAAAAGCTTCTGCCTGGCACTAACGAATTTGTATTCAATAGTCTGCGCCATTGCCGCACCATTACTCAGCTCTTACAGGAGCTTGCCCGTGGCTATAACTTTATCCACGCGGGGACCTACAATTTCTGCGAGGTGTCACACTCTCAAGTGAGTTACATAATTGATGATGCAGCCTTTGACTACGCCACAGCCGCTGACGCACAATTTTCTCGCTGTATGTTAGATAGCATGCTGATATTGATCCATGGCCTCGTAAAATATGTGTGCGCCGAAACCACCCGAGTTCAACTGACACAAGTGCAGACCAAAAGTGACTCAAGCTCGCTGCTAAACTCGGTTATCACCCACATTCCCATTAAACCCTTAAGTAATCGCTATTTACTCACCTATCAATACCAAGAAACGAATCAATCATTGGATTTGGCGAAGCTAGAGCACCTAACGCTCAATACCATTTATCATTCGCTCGCAAACACACTCCATCACCAGCAGTCGATCAACGACCATGCTAACTTGCTCGACAAAGTCTATAGTGAGCTTAACGCGGGAACACTGTGCCAAGAACAAATGGCTGACAAGCTCAATATCAGTCCGGCAACATTAAGACGAAGGCTCGCTGAGTATCAAACCAGTTTTAGGCAACTCAAAAATAACGTACAGAACAAGCAGGCCAAACTGCGACTGACTCAAGGCAGCAGTTTGTATGACGTGGCGCATACGCTACAGTT
The DNA here is from genome assembly GCF_002850255.1 of Pseudoalteromonas sp. NC201. NCBI lineage: Bacteria > Pseudomonadati > Pseudomonadota > Gammaproteobacteria > Alteromonadales > Pseudoalteromonadaceae > Pseudoalteromonas > Pseudoalteromonas sp. NC201. Next base: position 1,096,827 of record NZ_CP022522.1, on the reverse strand, counting down.
TTCAGATGAGCGTAGCTTTATACGTGCGTTTAAGTCGTGGAACGGCGTAACGCCTATGCAATTTCTGCAGAGTTTGAGTTCTACGGTAAAAGTTGACGTTAAACAAAGTAAAGCACAACAAAAGTGATATTGTGCAACAAGCAAACAGAGTAAAAATGTAATACGTGGAAGGGATATGGAAACACTTCAACTTGCAGGAACGCTACTCGGCGGTTTGGGGATATTTTTAGTTGCGATAAGCATGATGACAGACGGCCTGAAACTAGCGGCCGGATCGTCACTGCGCCGAGTGCTTGGAGTGTGGACCAAAACCCCTCAGCGCGGTATTGCATCTGGCTTTTGCATGACAGCCTTAGTGCAGTCATCCAGTGCGGTTACCGTGGCCTCTTTGGGCTTTGTAAATGCCGGTCTTATTACCATGCATCAGGCGCTTGGTATTGTCTATGGCGCCAATGTTGGCACCACCATCACTGGCTGGTTGGTAGCCGCAGTTGGATTTAAATTTAATATCCAAGCTATCGCACTTCCCTTGATAGGCATTGGTGCCTTGATGAAGTTGCTACTTCCTCGCTCGCGACTGGCATCGGCAGGCATGGCCTTGGTTGGTTTTGGGCTATTTTTTATCGGTATTGATATTCTCAAAGGCGCATTTGAGCATATTGTTGCGGCTTTTGATTTAAGCCAATTTACCGCAGAGGGAATAAACGGCATGTTGACCTTTTTGCTGGTAGGTATGGTGATGACAACCCTTACTCAATCCTCCAGTGCTTCCATCGCCTTGACCATTACCGCCGCTGCTAGTGGCATGATTGGGTTATATGCCGCAGGCGCGATGGTCATCGGTGCAAACGTCGGTACCACGTCAACATCTATGCTGGCATCCATTGGCGCAACAGCTAATGCCAAACGCGTCGCGGCGGCTCAGGTAATGTTTAATGTGTTCACCGCGATGGTCGCTTTTGCGGTGTTACCTGTGTTGTTTTATCTCATCAACTATTTTACCGCGCTTTTCGGCGTCACTGCCGATCCCGCGTTGTCATTGGCACTTTTTCATACTTTGTTTAATATTTTGGGCGTGCTACTCATCTTTCCACTCAATGACAGGCTCGCGGGCTTTTTAATGAAACGCTTTTGCAGTGCCGAGGAGACGGCTTCGAGGCCACGCTTTTTAGATAATACCATCGCCCAAACGCCAGAGCTTGCAATCAATGCGTTATTGCTTGAGTCCAAACTCGTTGCAGATAAGGTGTTGGCCCAATTTGATAAATGCCTACTCCCGACCGATAAGCTCGCGGTTGAACAGGCACTTCATGCAGTTCAATCTCTATGTCAGCAAATTAGCCTTTTTATTGTGTCGGTAGAGCAATCAGCATTATCATCACAGACCACCTCACTACTCGCTAAACTCATGCGTATTGAGCAGTATTTGTTTACTTGTAGCCACTGTGTAGAACAATTAACGGAACACGCTCCATATAAGCAACTCGCAGAGCATCATGACTTGCATGCGCAATTGAATGAATACCAAGCCCAGCTTAGCCACTTCATGAAAACCAGTTTACATGGGCAAAGCATAACACCTGCAGAGCTGTTGCAGGCGCAAGAGACATTGCAACGTTTACATGACGATGTGAAAGACGACTTAATTCTAGCAGGTACTCACGCATCACTGGCGATAGATAAGATGGTAAGCAATATCAATACACTGGCGGAGATGTGGCAACTTTCACAGCAGTGGCATAAAGCGATGTTGCTGATCCACGCCATTGAAGCACAACTCTCTCCATCGCAAGCAGATTAAGTGTGAATCGATGTAAGCAGATCACGTTTTTTAATCAGCACACATTCCTATTTTGACGACTTGATGATAAAACGTAATAAATAACTATAAAATAGGGACTAAGTTTTGAGAAAAAAAATTACTAATATTGCGACACTATGTATGCTCACCACCTTTGCTGGTAAATCGATAGCATTAGAAAAAGATCCATACCTATGGCTTGAAGAGATTGAAGGCAAACAAGCGCTAGAGTGGGTAACGGCACAAAACGATAGCTCACTAAAACAACTCAAAAGCCACAGCCAATATAATCATATCTTTCAAAATACATTAGATATTATCAATGATCGGTCTCGTATTCCGTACGCAACTGAACGTGCAGGTTATTACTATAATTTCTGGAGAGATGCGGAGCATGTAAGAGGCATATACCGCAGAACAACTCTTGAAGAGTATAAAAAAGCGGATCCTAAGTGGGAAACCATTCTCGACTTAGATGCGCTAGCAAAAGCTGAAGACGAAAACTGGGTTTATGGCGGAATGAACTGTCACTATCCAAAGTATGAACGCTGTTTGGTGTACTTATCCCGCGGTGGTGCTGATGCAAAAGTCGTGAGAGAGTTCGACATTCCAAGCAAATCTTTTGTAAAAAATGGGTTTTATTTACCTGAAGCAAAAACCTCAGTATCTTGGTTCAACGAGAATTCAATATTTGTTGCAACAGATTTTGGAGAAGGCTCATTAACTGACTCAGGTTATGCTGGAACGGTTAAAGTGTGGCAACGCGGTACGCTGCTGGACGACGCTAAAACGGTCTATCAGGCAAATAAAAGTTCTATCAGTGCCGGAGGCTTTACGGTATACGATCAAGGCAACACAAATCACTTTCTATACGATTCTACAAGCTTTTATACTCGCGACGTCTATAAACTCGAAGGTGATAAGCAGATAAAAATTCCAGTGCCTAGCGATGCAAGCCTCCTCGGATTAAACAATGGCATGCTCTTTATCCAGCTAAAATCTGCTTGGAAGCACTTTTCACAAGCAGAAGTAATATATGCCAACATTAACGATTTGGGTTCTAAAAATATCCAGTTTACAAGCTTAATCAAGCCAACAACAAATCGTTCAATAGAAAATTTGAGTTTTACCAAATCAGCCATACTAGTTACCGTGTTAGATGATGTAAAGAATAAGGTTTTCCGCTATATGCCTAAAGCTAATGGGCAGTGGAAAATAGACCCAGTGAACTTTCCTGATACCGGTTCATTATCCGTTTTTGATACTGATCCCAATAGAGACGACTTTTTTGTCACCTACACGGACTTTTTATCACCGACCAGTCTTTACTTAGTCGATGGTAAATCACTTGGAACAACCAGACTCAAAGGTAATAAATCACATTTCGACGCAGATAAGTTTGTTACCCAGCAAAAATTTGCGACATCAAAAGACGGTACAAAAGTGCCTTACTTTATTGTTCATAAGAAAGATATCAAGTTAGATGGTAGCAATCCTACTTTATTATATGCCTATGGTGGCTTTGAAGTTTCTATGCAGCCGTACTACTCGGCATCAACTGGTAAAAACTGGTTAGAACAAGGCGGTGTTTATGTGCTTGCGAATATTCGTGGCGGCGGTGAGTATGGACCAAGCTGGCACCAAGCAGCACTAAAAGAAAATCGCCACAAGGCGTATGAAGACTTTGAAGCCGTAGCAGAGCAGCTGATAGCAGATAAAGTAACCAAACCTCAACATTTAGGTATTAAAGGTGGTAGTAACGGCGGATTGCTAGTGGGCGCCGCTTTCACTCGCAGGCCTGAACTTTACAACGCCGTTATTTGCCAAGTGCCATTACTCGATATGAAGCGTTTTAATAAACTACTCGCTGGCGCAAGTTGGATGGGCGAATATGGTAATCCAGATGTTCCTGAAGAGTGGGAATACATTAAAACGTACTCGCCTTACCATAACCTAAGTAAAGACAAACAATATCCGAAAGTATTTTTCACAACCTCAACCCGAGATGACCGTGTTCACCCAGGCCATGCACGTAAAATGGTTGCTAAAATGAAAGATATGGGATTTGAAGTTCTGTATTTTGAGAATACCGAAGGTGGCCATGCAGGCGCTGCAAACAATGAACAGCGAGCGATGGTAAATAGCCTTGAGTTTGTTTACCTCATGGACAGACTCAAATAGCTTTAAATTTTACTATCTAGTACGTTAAAAGCGCTCAACTTCATATTGAGCGCTTTTCTCATTTCACCTACTCGGCAAAACTAAGCTCCTGAGATTCAAGCGAAAATTGCTCGCCGGTATCCAGTGAAATTTCAATATAAAATACATGGTTCTGTTTGTAAGTAGGTTCACTGTTCAGTGCAAACTGGATAAATTCGCTCGCATTTTTATCTTCCATATCTAAAAACTCGGATATTGAAAAGTAGTCATTTTCACCATTATCCAGCCTACGATAATCAACCTGATTAGAGTAATCGGAACCGATATACACGATGTCGAACACCTCATTTAAGCTTGAACCTGCAGGTAACTCGTCACTAAACGCAGCGCTAGAGGTAATATTTATATCCGTGATTTTTTCATTGGTATACGGGGGAACAGGTGAGCAGGCATAAGCGGTGCTAATTAAAGAAAACTTAAAACTCGGTGCACTTAACTGCGCTACAGACTGCGTGTCAGCTTTAAGCTGAAATACGAGCGTTTGATACGAAATAGGTTCAACGCCATCATATTCAGTGTTCACCCACTCATCTACCTGATCAGCGCTAAACTCACCGAGGTTAAAGCCGGTTATATCAAACCTTGAGTTACCAACACCACCACATTGACCATCATCAGGACCACTACTGTCGCTATTACACCCCACTAACCCTACTGCTAATGCTGCGCTTGCAAATATCAATTTTGCTTTCATTCTGGCTCCGTTTCCAGCAAGATAAAGTCTCTATTTTGAGTCCAAGACAGGATAAAAATAAAGTCGGTCAGCCACTTTATTTGTTATTAAATGTTCTCGTAACAACGATTCAGCCTGAAGAGTCGCTTTTCTTCAATATTTTAGTAGGCAGAAAATATAGTATAACCACCTGATAAAGCATCCAATGTAGGGATAACAGAATGCACAATAACGCGCGGTTTCATTATATTGATAATATGCGAGGCTTGGCACTATTGCTTGGTGTTGTTTTTCATGCGGCCTTAGCATACGGCCCTTATTTTCATAACCTTTGGATCAGTGTCGATCCAGACAAAAATGTCTTTTTTAACTACCTCGCCATGTGGACGCACCTATTCAGGATGCCACTATTTTTTATCATCGCCGGCTTTTGTGCCGCCCTGCTTATTCAAAAACGTGGTGGTAAAGCTTATATTCAAAACAGGTTAAAACGACTACTCATTCCCTTTATTATTTTCCTACCGCTCACCTTACTGGTGTTATTACATGCGATGCATTGGGGCAGCAGCGTTGCCAGCACCCCACCACCGTTATTTGGTGTTATGCAGCAGATAAAAGAGCCACAGGTGACAAGCATGCATTTATGGTTCTTATGGTATTTAAGCCAGTTCTGTGTGTTATTTTGGCTGTTACACAAGTTTCCAAAGTTTTATCAACACACTCTCGCTATCGTTGTTAAACCAGTCTTTTTATGCGTTATATTGCCGGTTATCATCACGGCATCTATGTCCAATTTGATGGTGCCATTTCCAGCTCCTGATAAACTGCAACCTCATTGGTGGGCTTACGGGTTTTATGGCTCTTTATTTTTGTTGGGAGCAGGACTATTTCATCATCATGAAGTGGTAACTCGCTACTCAAAACAATTCAATTGGTTATTAATTACTGCCTGCACTTCATTGGTTGCATACTTTTACTTTTTGCCGCCATCACCGTCGCTTGAAAAAGTCATCATCGCGGTCAAAACAGGCGACGCAACGCCTGAAAAAATCAATTTGATCAGCGTTGTAGTTCAAACCATCGCCATTCTCAGTTGGACTGCTGTCGCTTATTTAGCTGGGTTCAAATGGTTAAATCAATTTAACAAACAAAGTCGCTATATTTCAGACGCATCCTATTGGATTTATCTCATCCATATTCCCGTACTTATGTATATTCAACTTCCTCTTACGAACCTTGAAGTACCTGTCTTCGTCAAGTTTATTATTGCTCTATCTCTGACGGTGACGATAGGCATTATTAGCTACCATTATTTGGTTAGAAATACGGTGATTGGTATCTTATTAAACGGCCGAAAAGCCAAGCAAAAAAATGAAAAAGCAGGCATGTTGACGGCGCGATCTTAGGTAGAGGAAGTCGGCGTGCGAAAGTTACTTTCGCAAAAGCCAGAGCAAACCTCTGGCTTTTAAACAGCCTAACCGTAGCTGCGTGCAGCTTGATATGCGGCGCGAGCTTGCACTTTTTCAAGATAAGCCTTGATATTGCCATGCGCTGTGAGCAAACCGACTTTGTCTGCGATTTCTAGCATCACCGTCATCATAATATCGGCGGCGGTAAAGTCGTTGCCTGCGAAATAGCTTTGCTTGGCGAGTGTGGTATCTATATAAGAAAAGTCGACATTGACTTCTTTAGCAATGTAACCATCCATTGGTTTATCGCCTGTACGCTGCTCCATCTTCATCATCAAAGATGCGATCACCGGCAGTGCCAATGATCCCTCAGCAAAGTGCAACCATTCTTGATATTGATAGTACTCAGGAGTCCCCGCACTTGGTCGCAAACTACTGTCTTCTGCCTTATCTAGCAGATATTCCATGATGGCTCCAGACTCACATAAGACTAGGCTGTCATCGACCAACACGGGGGCTTTTCCAAGCGGATGCACCTGTTTTAGGCTTTCGGGTGCAAGACGCGTTTCAGAGTTTCGCTCGTGCTCCACAAGGTCATAAGGCATGTCGAGTTCATGTAAAAGCCAAAGTACTCTTGTCGAGCGTGATTCGTTTAAGTGGTGAACAGTTAACATCTAATTTTTCCTGATAAATCTAATTATACGAGTTCGTCTGGACCTAAGCGCACGACAAGTTTGCCGAAGTTTTTACCTTCCAATAAGCCAATAAATGCCTCGACTGTATTATCCATCCCCTCGACTAAGTGCTCTTTGTACTTAATCTTGCCCGCGTTTAACCATGGCAGCATCGCTTCGCTGAACTCGTTGTATCTATGCCCATAGTCGTCGAATACAATAAAGCCTTGCATTTTCACTCGCTTAATCAGCAGTGTCGCCATCAGCATCGACATACGATCAGGTCCCGATGGCAACTCAGTGGCATTATATTGAGAGATCAACCCACAAAGTGGAACCCGGGCACTTGAGTTAAGCAATGGCATAACTGCATCGAACACCTTGCCACCCACATTTTCAAAATAGACGTCAATTCCCGATGAGCATGCCTGCGCTAACTGCTCAGCGAGATCATCCTTGCGGTGATCAAGACAGGCATCAAAGCCAAGTGTCTCGGTAGCGTAACTGCATTTTTCGGCGCCACCAGCTATGCCTATTACTCTACAGCCTTGCAGTTTTGCTATTTGTCCAACAAGGCTACCTACAGCACCGGTTGCTGCGGCAACGACTACCGTTTCTCCAGCTTTTGGCTGACCGATATCCATCAGTCCCATGTAAGCGGTAAGGCCTGGCATCCCTAACACGCCCAAGCTATATGATGGGTTAGGTAGATTGTTGTCTAACTTAAGTAAGCCAGTGCCATCCGAGACGCTATAGTCTTGCCAGCCACTCATCGCGAGTACCCAGTCACCTTTGGTAAATTTAGGGTTATTTGACGCTTCAACTCGGCATACTGTGCCACCTACCATCGCTTCACCAATAGCAACCGGCTCAGCATAAGATTTTGCATCGCTCATACGGCCACGCATGTATGGATCTAACGACAAAAAGACGGTACGAAGGAGCACCTCGCCCTCTTTTGGCGTTGGGATCTGTACTTCTTCATAATTGAAATTTTCTTGCGTTGGTGCACCATGTGGGCGTGACGCCAAGGTAATGCGACGATTCGTTTGTGCGTTTTGAGCTTGGTTTATTGCGTTACTCATGATTTATTCCTTTTAATAAGCAGGTTACAGCTGGTTTAGGTACGTCAGCATTTTCTCAGCGACAAGTTCAGAGCTCGCTGGATTCTGCCCTGTAAAAATTAAGCCATCTCTAACAGCAAACACATTCCAATCATCGACTTTCTGGAAATCAGCACCTCGTTTAACCAGCTCATCTTCTAATAAAAATGGCACAACATCAGTCAGCCCAACGGCCGCCTCTTCACTATTCGTAAAACCAGACACCACTTTGCCTTTTACCAGATACTCACCCGACGTGGTTTTTACATCCATCAGCACAGCGGTTGCATGGCATACCGTACCAACTGGTTTATCTGCTGCTAAAAAGGCGCTTATCAATTGGATTGAATTGGTATCTGTTGCTAAATCCCATAATGGTCCGTGACCACCAGGATAGAACACAGCGTCAAAATCTGCCGCGCTCACCTCAGCTAGTGGTAGCGTATTTGCCACCAGTTCCTGCGTTTTTTGATCATCAAAATAGCGTTTAGTACTGTCGGTTTGGAAATCAGGCTGTTCACTTTTTGGGTCAATTGGCGGCTGACCACCTTTTGGTGAAGCAAGCGTTACTTCTACCCCTGCATCTACAAAGGCATAGTAAGGTGCGGCAAACTCTTCAATCCAAAACCCTGTTTTCTCACCTGTGTTGCCAAGTTCTGCATGTGACGTTAGCACCATTAAAATTTTCTTTGTTGTCATCAAAGTTACCTCTCATTCTTTCTTAAAACTTCAGGCTATTTAACCTGCGGATAAATATAAAAGTATGAACTTAAGACAAGTTAAACAATGCAGACAAAAGCTAACTCTTTGTTCAAACAATTGATACAATCAATTCATCTCAGCCTGTGGAGTAATGCGTGGATATTTCGTTTGAGCAACTTAAAAGCATGGTCGTTTTTGCCCAAGTTATTGAGCAAGGCACCTTAAGCGGCGCCGCTAAGCATTTAAACTTGTCTCGTGCAGTGGTGAGTTATCATGTCAAAAAACTGGAGTCACAGTTAGGCATAAAATTGCTCAATCGCTCGACCCGCACCATTTCACTTACAGAGGCAGGCCGCGAATATTATCAGCGTTGCCGTGTGATTGCAGAGCAAGCCTTTGCTGCAAACCAGCAAATTGAGAATTTAAAGAAAGAGCCAATCGGTCTAATAAAGCTTACCTGCCCTGTGAATGTTGGCCTGCAAACCATAGTGCCTGCACTCAATGAATTTAGAGCTATGTATCCAAAAATTCAGCTCGATATCATGCTTACAGATGAAGTCGTCAATATCATCAAAGAAGGGATTGATCTGGCCATTCGAGGCGCCCCACTTCCCGATTCAGGTTTGCAAGCCAGTAAACTTTCAGTGCTAAAAACCTGCCTGTGCGCATCGCCCGACTATTTGCAAAAGTACGGCGTCCCCAAACACCCTACCGATCTCTACCAGCATCAATGGGTGATTTACAAGCTGACATCGGGGACACTCACATTGAGTAAAGGGGCTCGGGCTTATAGCATCACGATGAAAGGCGATATAAGCACCAACAATGCCGCCGCACGCACTGCTTTTGTTGAGGGAGGTCATGGTCTTGGACGAATTCCAACTTACGATGCATTACCAAAAATACAGGCCGGTACCTTGGTTCCCGTATTAGAAGATTACACGCTGCCAGACATACATGTTTATGGCGTTTTCCCAGAAGGCAATGCTAACTCTAAAAAAGTGCGACTACTGCTCGATTTTCTAAAAGGGTATTTTCAGCGCCAATTGGTTGAAGCGTAAGCCTCAACCAATTGCATATCTAACCTAGTAGCTTTCAGCTGCTGGGTGAGATACTAATGTTGAGTGACCATCAAAGGATTAATGAGGATATGCAAGGAGGCTTTCATGAAATATTTGGCACTTATAGCAACGCTAGGCATAAGTAATTTAGCGGCTGCACAAGACGAAGTAGCAGCAAAGTGGCAACTGGGACAATACGCTGTATCCATTGGTGAAAAATGTGCTATTACCGTTTCAACCCCTGCTTCGAAGGAGATAATAACAAACGGTTTCAATAACGATAAAGCCTGCAAAGTCGCCTATCTAGCCCAAACCAACATTCCCAACGCTTACGTGATAGGTGGTGCACATATTCTTATCGTCGAACAGCAAACTATCCAATCAAAGAGCTGCAGGCGTGTATCAAAGGCACTTTATTTACCAACCGATGGTCAAGCCGCATTGAGCACCGCTCAAATAGAAAGCGGCAACTGCGACGGCCATATAGAGCCAAACGGAGCGATGTATTTAATTTCAGCTCTGCAAAACCCAATTTAAAAGACCTGCAGCGTTTAAGGTTTAGTAGACGCTTTAAGCGTCGCTCTAACCGACGAGACAAGCCGACGACTGACGGGAACACTTGCTCCATTGGTTAATTTCAAGTTGCTTTGATTATTATCACTTTCTAATGACACCACTTCGTTTAGATTAGTTAAATAAGAACGATGTGTTTTTGTAAAAATAGAGGGCAAAGTAAGTTCGAGTTGTTTTAGCGAACCTGTAAACAGCTTCTGCGTGGTGTCCTTCATGTGCAGCTCAACGTAGTCCCCTGTGGCTTTACAAAACGCAATATCCGTGAGCACAACATAGTCAGTTTTACCTGCAATACTGACTTCCAGCTTAGAAGGAGACTGAAGTTGTTTGTTCTGCGCGAGTTTAAACTCAAGCTTGGCAATATGAGCTTGCTCACTACTCAGCTGTACTTGCTGAGCACGAAACTCTTTAGCTTGACGAATGAAAAGGTAAGCTAGCAAGACGGCAATGATCACAAAGTGAATAATTTCATGAAAGCTTGATGTAACAAAGAGCACGGTTGCTGCCACCAATGACTGCACCACAAACCAAGCCGCCAAATTATTGTTTTTGGCGCATCGCCAACAATAGCCTAGTTGAACTAAGCTAACGAGTAATGGCACAAAGACTCCGGCAGTAGTTTTAGCATCAAAGCCTGGGGCAAAAATAACAACAATAAGCGTGACGAATGTACCGATATAAATCCAGTGAAGAGCGTGCTTTTCTGCAACTTTTAAGGAACTATACACAAGCAACAAAGTGCCAAATAAAAACGATAAGCCCGTCACGGTCAACAGTCGAATATCATGCCATACATAGCTATAGTCAATTAATCCTCGCGATATTTCAGCACTGAGCTGCATTGCCGCAAGCAGGCACAGTGCGGCAAATATCCGAACGCTTGTATTGCCATAACGACCAAAGCTCAGACTTATAAAGTACAACGCGCCCAATAAAAAAGCACCAACCAAAATCAGGCCCAAGCCACTAAATGATTGAATATACTGCTTAGGATCGCCAAATTGCCCTAGCCCAATAAAATGAATGGGGTATCCTAATGAAATAAGGCTATGCTGCGCGGACAGACCAAACACCAGTTGATTGCTTTTCTCTATAAGTGAGTCTGGCAAATAAAATACGCTGTCCATTTTGCCTATTTGCTCAGCTTTATCTACGGCAGGAAAACCGCTGCTCCCCACCTTACTACCATTTAAAAAGACTTCGCTTGATGATTTAGCGAATAAATACAACCCTACGGGCCTTGGTATTGAGGCTAATTTCGCTCGCTCAAATTCGATTAACACCCAAACAGCCTGATTTTGCGGATCAACCTCAGATAACTTCGCTCGGTGACATTGCGGCTCAGTAAACTGTGGAATTTCTTTTGGCAAGACTGACCATGGGCAAACCGTTACGGCTTGATCATAAGAAAATGGCAACAAAGGTTGGCTGGCATAAGCCTTACCTAGAGCGCCCGAGCAACACACAGCCATCACTAAATAAAGTACAAGATTAATATTCACACTCTGCCGCTTTTCCTTTAACCGTTCGTCGGCCTTTTACTACCGCTGAGCCTACAAGCCAATAAATATCTGCCTCTCATAGAAGTTCGCTACCCCATAAAGTTGCCATGGTATTGAATAAAAACAAACTATTAAGGAGTAATACTATGCGATCAACACACACATTAATAGCCGCGTTAAGCTTATTCACTTGCTTAAGCGTAAGTGCTGAGAAAGGCAGCGATAAGCAAGTGCTGTACAGCAATGAGCAACCAATCGAGTTTCAAGCCAACAGCGGAGAAACAACGGATGCCATAGCTGGGCACCTCTGGATGCCTGAAAACAGGAATAACCCCAAAGGCAAAAAAATTAGAATTAACTATGTGCGCTTTCCTGCAACCGGTAACAATAAAGGTTCCCCTATCGTGTATTTATCTGGTGGCCCAGGCGGTTCAGGGATCGCGACTGCCAAGTGGCGAAGATTTCCGTTATTTCAAGCACTAAGAGAGTTTGGTGATGTTATTGCGCTAGACCAAAGAGGTACGGGCCAGTCAGAGCAAGCTACTCCTTGCGTGTCTAGTGAACACATTGCGCTTAATTCCGTTACCACTGAAGCGCAAATTGCAGACCGTTACCGCAAAGCTGCATTAGAATGCTTTACTCAATGGAAGTCTCAAGACATTGATATATATGGTTATAATACCGAGCAAAACGCGCTAGATATAAACGACTTACGAAAACACCTAAAAGCTGACAAAGTATCACTTTGGGGGATCTCTTACGGCAGCCATCTGGCACTCAGTGCCATAAAAGCGATGCCAGCGCATCTTGACAAAGTAATTATCGCCAGTGCTGAAGGGCTCAATCAGACCGTTAAACTACCTCACCAAACCGATCAATACTTTGAAAGAGTTCAAGGAATTATCAATCAGCAAGCACTTAAACAACAAGTTTCGGATCTACCCGCTTTGATGCGCCGAGTGCACAGTAAACTTGAGCAACAGCCTATTGCACTTCAAATTACACAAAAAGACGGCTCAAAAACACCCATGTTATTTCAAAAGCATCATATTCAGTCGTTAGCTAGCATGATGATTGCCGATCCTAACCAATATCTTGCCATGCTAATTCATGTTTATTTAGGTTTAGATAACGGCAATACCGAGCTGTTAAAGCATGTTTTGCAGCGTGGAATGTTTACCGATGAGCCCATTACATTCAAATTGATGCCACTGGCGATGGATGTAGCTTCAGGGATCACCGCTAAACGCCTTGCAAAAATGACAAACCAATCGCCAACAGCCTTGCTTGGCGACAAGCTTAACTTTCCAATGCCAACACTTCACTTGATAGATAAAAAACTAGATTTAGGTGATGATTTTAGAACCGCTCCCCTATCCAACATCCCAACTTTATTGTTTACAGGTAGTCTAGACGGTAGAACGTATCCGGAAGAACAACTTGAAGCTGTGAGAGGACTTACAAATTTGACCCAGATTATGGTGAACAATGCGGGCCACAACCTTTATACAAGCTCACCCTTGGTGCTCGCCAGAATGCAAACATTCTTAAGCGGACAACCCGTCAGTGCAGAAGCAATCCAACTACCGCTACCAAAACTTGCGCTGTCAGCACCGTAATTCGAAAAAAACGACTCTAAGTGAATTGAAAAAGCAATTCACTTAGAGTGGGCTATCATCAACAAAGTTGTTGATAGCCCACAAGCTTGAGTATAATTAGGCTTTTGGCCTCTTACATCCATAGCATTATGAAAAAGCTCTCAAAAGTACAAGAAAAACAACAAGCCTTGGTACTGACCATTGCAGACAAACTCGAGGAACAAGCTCGAGCAGAAATTCCCGGCATGGTGCAATGTTGGTTTGATGTGGAATATCACTTGTTCCCCGGCTCATTAATACTCTTTTTCCAATTTGAGAATGAACAAGCATTAGAAGCCGCAAAGCCAGATCTCCTTAAATGGCAAAAGCGTTTAAGCGCTGCCATGCTGAAAAAAGGGGTGATTTTAAAAGATATGCGTAAACATTTAACCTTTACTTTGCTTGGTCCCGAGGATTAAAACGGGCGATAAAATCTAGCCGGACAACTGAACGCTATTCGGCTAGTCGATATTAACAGCTCTCATTCGCCATAGTGTTGACGCCACAATTGATTGCTAAAACGATGATTGGGAATGAGTTCTTGCTTTAAAGCAAAAAATGCTTTTGCATTTGGATTGGATTTTTTCAGCTTATTGACTGCAATCCTCCAGCTCCAAAGGTTCTTATCGATTGCAAATTCCATATTGCGTTATTTTCAAGTAAGCTGCTAAAGCTCCTTATAAATCTCAAAAAAGAGGAAAGTACGTTGGATAAGAGAATTGAACCTGAGCTTCCCAGTATTACGCCAGATTTAGATCAGGTTGAAGCCTATAAAAACTCCACCACCCAAGCGAGCCGTAAAACCTCAGCACCAAAAGAAAGTACCAAACAAACAAGCCAGCCCGCCAAAGGTATGGGGATGATGAATTGGTTGGGTGCAATCTCGATTATTGCGTTGGCTGCTGCGGCGTTTGCGCTCTACCAACAAAACTTAACAACCCAGGCACAATTACTCGAATCAACAAATCGCATTGCCGAGCTTGAACATACCCTCACCGCCACAGATGAAGAGATGGACTTGTCCGCGGGTGCAATGCAAGCAAAATTGAACACACTAACCGAGCGCACAGACGAGCTTTGGTCACAGATGGATAAACTATGGGCGTCAGCGTGGCGAAGAAACCAATCAGACATCAAAAAGCTCGAAGAGCAAGCAAGTAATAACGCTAAAAACCAGACCAGTACGACTACCAAAGTAGAAACACTATCGCAGAGTCAAACAGAGCTTGCTCTAAAACTATCGCTATTAGAAGAACAACAGCAAGCCGCTAGTGTGCTAAAAAATCAAATTGCAGCCATTAATGGCGATGTTGATCAGTTAAAGTCTCAAGCGCAAAGCAGAGACTCTAAACAGATAGAGATCGGCGCAAGCCTTACCCAAATAGAGATGACACAAACCGCACTGGCAGAAAAATTAGAGCGTTTGGAGCGTAAATTGGCACCAGCCCCCACAACTCAAACGCAACCAAAAGCGAATTAATCCGCCATTATCAATGGTACATTAGCAATATGAGTTGGTAGCGAACTCGCGCAACCAACTCAGCTTTTATTCTCTTCGGCATTCACAAAGTCCCTCGCCAGTTCACAAAATATAACGTAAAATATCCTATTACATTCCTGTATTTATTCGCGCGTAAGCTTTACGCTTAAATCAATACACATTATCTACTCAGGCATACTGTTTTGCCGATTGAGTATTTCTTGCTTGAAGGCAACTATGAAAAAGACATTTGAACTAATTCACCCTAAAATCAAACTTGAAAGACGCGTTGACGCGGTTAAGCATGAGCTTAAAAAATACCTAAAGCGCGAGCGCAACAAAACTTTACCAGCGGGCGCTGATTATTGGGATTTTGATTGTAAGTTTGGTAACACAGAAGCAGAAGCCGAGCCGGTGCACCTATCACAACTAAACAAGTTGATTGATAAAACGCAAACTGAAAACCTCACTTCCTTTTATGTTGAGATTTTAGCAAAGCCAGGCTATAGAAAATCAAACGATTTATCTGACGATGAGTTAGAAGACTACTAAGCCCAACTCCTGTAGGTCGAGCTTTAGCTCGACAACATCACCTGCTCTGCCCCAACAATACCAACTGGCACAAAATCACGCGCATGATACAATCGCTCGTCGAATTTTTGGTGGCGCTACTGCCGGTATAGTGAGAATTAAAAAGTATGAGCGAGTCATTTGTAGCAATCGGATTAGTAAACCCTAAATCACCAACCAATGTGGGTGGCGTATTACGGGCCGCAGGTTGTTATGATGCGCAAGCCATCTACTTTAGCGGCAATCGTTACGCAAGAGCTGCAAAATATCATACGGATACAAAAAACGTTGCCGACAACATTCCCATCAAACAAGTTGATGATTTCATCAGTTTAAAAGTAGCAGGCCGTGCACTTGTCTGCGTTGAGCTGGTAGAGGGCGCAACCCCACTGCCACAGTTTGCTCACCCCGACAACGCGTTATACATTTTTGGTCCTGAAGATGGCAGCCTGCCACAAGAAATCGTGGATGCCGCTGATGCCGTGGTGTATGTACCAACCACAGGCTGCATGAACTTAGCCGCGACAGTTAACGTGTTGTTATACGACCGTTTGGCAAAACGCTCAACGGGATTTGATGCTAGTCAGATACTCACCAGTAGAGACATAAATAATCGCTTGATTGTGACTTAACTTTTACTCAGAGCGGCCTACATGGAATAGGCCGCTCTTTGTCGTCTTCGCCATCCACACAGTCACCCACTCTAAATAGCTCCCCTAATTACAACTACAGAGAAAACGTGTATATTTCAAAAACAATAATAAATTAAGGAAGAATAATGAAATATCAGCTCTCAATTTTAGCAATGTTGGCGGCTTGGCTTTTGCCGCAGCAAAGCCAAGCCAATAGCCATAAAATTGAACATATCGCCTCTAACCTCTACCCGCATGTTCGCATCATTACAGAGCAATACCAACCTCATAGCATAATGACCTCAATGACTAAACATAAGCTACCAGGTTTAAGTGTAGCGGTGATCAAAAATGGCCAGATTGTATGGGCAAAGGGGTACGGTATTGCTAACAAAGAAACCAATACTCCCGTTACAACCAATACTTTATTCCAAGCAGCCTCAATCAGCAAACCTATTGCTGCACTTGCGATATTGCATTTGGCACAACTAGGTAAAGTTGATTTAGACACAGACGTAAACACGTACCTAAGGTCATGGAAAGTTCCAAAAAGCGAATTTGGCATCATTACGCTGCGTCACCTATTAAGTCATACATCTGGCCTGACTACTGCGTCATTTCGAGGTTATGCTCGTGGGGAAGCACTTCCTACGGATGTTGATATACTCAATGGTAAAGGCAATAGCACTGCTGTGACGGCCACTCTACCTGCTGGGCAACAATTTCAATACTCTGGTGGCGGCTATATGGTTTTGGAAGTGTTATTGCAAGATGTGACGGGTAAATCATTTGCTGAATATGTAGATAAGACCGTGTTGACTTCTTTGGGTATGACACAAAGTACATTTGCTCAACCGCTTCCCAAATCACGGTGGCATGAGGCAAGTGCAGCTTTTAATTTCGAGGGTAAGCAATACCAAGGCGATTGGTTTAACCAACCAGAACAAGCCGCAGCAGGGCTTTGGACAACGCCAACTGATCTCGCTAAATATGTTATTGCCGTACAAAAAGCCAAACAAGGCACAACAACAGGTATTATCACCCCAAGCCTAGTAAAAGACATGCTTACTATGCACCACAAAGATATGGGGTTAGGGCCTCAGCTTAGAAAAAGCAAACAGGGACTGATATTTGCACATTCAGGAAAAAACTTTGGCTACAGCAACCGCTTTAACGCATACGCAGACAAAGCAGATGGCATGATAGTAATGACCAATGGCGATTCAGCACGTCCAGTGGTAGCAGAGTTACAAAACGCCATCAACGATCACTTCGCTTGGGATCTCTCTTCTCCTATGCTTGTTACGCCTTTTAATATGAGCGACACCCTACGTAATGATCTGATTGGTGAATATGTTTGGGAACATGACAAGACATTTAAAATGCACATCGTGCGAAAAGAAGGCGCATTTGAAATACACAATCTCGTAGAGGGAGGAAAGTTCAAATTCATTGCCGAAGCACAAGACAGTTTAGTGGCAATAAATACCGGCGTAAAAGTCCAAGTTGAAACTGATAAAAAAGGTAAAGTTACCGCTATTATATGGGCACAAAGACATCGCTTAATTAAGGCCGGATGATCTTTCAAGTTTGTTTTTGCAGCAGTTTGATTGGTACTTATACAAGGCAGAGCCTACGTAGCATAGTTACTCTATGTGAGTCAGGCGACAACGACTATGTGCTTCTGCAAAGTCACCTTACCTCCCCCCTTGTGGGGGAACAAAAATCAAACACTAAAGACCAACAGGCCCCAAACATATCTAATAAAATGCGTGGTTGAATTTGCTGTGAAACGCAATATTTAATACCAATTTTCTTAACTAAGTGGTCTATTTTGAGGCGAGAAAATCTTGTCGATAACCAGGCAAAAATTTTGCTATTTAGTTGTTCTAAACAAGAAATTTTAACGCTGTTAGCGTCAGATTTACTCCTTCAAATTGAGCAAATATTAAGTCAAATTGGTATAATTACACACTTCTTGCTGTCGACAATGTGTAGATTGATGAATAAACCTAATTTGTGTGGCAAACAAGCACAAATATATAGCCAGTTTATTCAATTAACCTGAGCAGTTTGCGCGTAACATTAAGTTAAGCAAAAACACTGAAACTTGCTGATAAAAAATCCACAGCAACCGAATAAGCGAAGAGGACACCTTCCATGAAGCCTGCATTAAAGTTAGCATTTCAAGCGGAAATGGCCGCAGCCAACAAGCACTATCAACATGCTCAATATAGCGACTGTTTTTATCACTTAGAAAGAGCACATATTCTGGGGCAATCCTTTGTGATTGCACACACCCAATCCCATTGGTGGATGCTTAAGCTTGGTTACAAAACAAAGAATAAAAAAGAAATAATAGGACAAATAGCCCGAATTATTGCTGCGATGTTATTTTCTAAAATCTGGATCCCCAAAGGGAATACTGGTGGCACCAATGTGAGTCCATTCAAACCAATGGCAATCCCCGACGATTTAGCACAGCACCTGAAATAACCGCCTCTAGATGAGCGTACAAACAATAACACCCTGAGGCAAGTTGTAAAGAGCCTCACTGCACATTACTATGTAACTCAAAATACGACCCAAGGGTCAAATGCAGTGATAATACCTACAGTATGGATAGATGTGGGCGTTGGGCTTATTTATGGCTCGCACATAGACGCGGATTATCACCAACATGTTGCGCTGCAAGTCATCTGGCCGCAACATGGACACACGCACGAGTTAAATGGCAACACTTTACATGGCTTGACCATTGTTGCTTCAAAACAAAGCCACTGTCTGAAAGTACAAAAAGGATGGATAGTGTTAGTTGAGCCCACCAGCCGGTTAGGAGAGCAGCTTATAACGTTATTAAAAGCGCAACCTTTTTCGCATGTTGATGATAGTGCTGACAAAAGTATGCGCTCACTACCCTAAAGCATGTAGTAATAGTCATTGTCTAACTTTTAGCGGCAGGCTTTTCGACAGGATAATGATTTGCATGCCTTAAACTCTGTAAATCATTAAAGCGCACGCCATACAGGGCCATAACCGGGCGTACTTTTTTACTTATCAATTGTCTAATATAAAATGGTTGATTAGGCACAAAGTGATGGATCGTGTGCGTACGACCAAAATCAAAACAAAATAACTGAAGCGGTAAAAACCAGCGACTGGTGATCACATGGGTCTGCTCTAACACATTACTCACGCCGCCATAATAATGCATTGAAGATGTGACAAGGTTTAAAGATGCTGAGCGGATCATATTAGGCACAATCAGCACCACCATTAAGAACTCAGCAACCGCTAGTAACTCTGCTCCCCACCTAGGTAATTCACGGTTGTATAAATTGCAGTACGTAATAAGTAATCACACCATATAAAGTCGCAAAATAAGCCGTGGCAAGCGGAAAACCAGCATTAAAGACCTGCAAAAACTTAAAACCCTTGATTTCTCGACTAAACCGCTTGGCATTCAATAATAAACCTAGCAATCCATCTGTAACCACCACAGCTCGCAACCAAGGAGATTGGATACCATTACCCACCAAGCGCTCCTCTAAGTCTTGTTCAGTACCAGACACTTTATGGTGATGTAAATGAATTTGCCTGCGATACCAAGGGTTCACCGTATTTGACCGCATAAGCCACACCGTCAACATCATAAAATGATATACAAATGGGCGGTCACTAAAATACTGCTTGTGGATCAAATCGTGCTCAAGTTCATGAGAAATAGAGGTAATAAAAGCCGCCAAGATAATACACAGCCATGCAGGAATAACGGCAAAATAGTAAAGCGAGGCAACACCAATTAGCGCACTTAACGACAACAGCAAAATCACCATAGCAATACCGTTTTGCTGATTTAAAATAGGATAACGCGTTCGAAGCGACTGCTCTTCAGCTTGGATAGCAGTCACTATCGCTTTGATATTCTGCCTCGCCGTTAATGTTGGCATAGATAACTTAATTCACCTTTTGATATCAAGATCATAACGAAAACTCCTACTACCGTAGCAGCGGCTTTACGCCGCGACAGTTTTAAAACAGCAACGCAACGAAACACCCAAACTCCGCGCTTCTATTGACTATCGTCCATCTCGTATTGCTTCAAAATGGCCAACATGCTCTCTGGAATTGGCGATTTTTTCCCTGTTTTCATATTAAACATCACCACATTCGCATACCCCGTTGTGCATACTGCTTGTTGCGATTCACTAAACGCCTCATAGCGCATGGTAAAGCGATCTTCTTTGATATCGGTAATATATGAGCCAATATACAAGGTATCTGGAAACGTAACTGGTCGTTTATATTGCGCGTATGTATCACGTAAAACCGGACTATGGGTAGGTTCTGATAATACAGAAAGTAAGCCCGTTTGAGTCAAAAAATCGATTCGCGCGGTTTCAAAATAGCGAAAATACGACACGTTATTCACATGCCCCAACGCATCCATTTCTCCCCACACCACATTCACTTTGGTGGTGATTGCAAACTTTTCTAAAAATTCCTGCATGATGTTGCCTTTAATTTTGTTTATTGAACTCGAGAGTAACAACTCATCGTACCAGCAACAAGGTTAACGAGATAGTTTAAGGCAACTTGTCAAAACAAAGAAAGCAAAGCCAGCATTTCGCAGTACAACCTTACGCCCCCGTAGGTCGCCATTTATGGCGAAAAATAATGCCTCAGCTCCCTTCGTTTTCAGCGTAGCTTTAGATACAAACACAATTCAAGCGCAATCCCTATCATTCCATCTCACAAAAAATTGACGCCTTTTATAGGATCAACACCTAAGATAAATCACCAATGATTTTTCTCAATACTTTCAATATATAAGCAAACAGCAGAGCAATATTTATAAGCTTGGTTTAAAAAATGCATCTGAAATCAAAATCAGAATTAAACTTAAGCATGTCACCAATATGAACAAAAGCACAAATACAGTTTATGTGTTGAGCGGTTACGCTAAATGCGCCATCACTCAGCAAGGGAAATACAAACCCGGTAACAAACACTCCATCGGCCTGCTAACCACAGACGAAAACTATGAAGATAACATCAATAAACTTGAGGCCTTTATTAAAGATTTAGGTTGGGAGTCTATTACGTTTTGCATGGTCGAAACCGTTAACGACATCAGCACCCTATCCAACGACGTTTTGGTATCCAGTTTTCTTCGAGCTCAGCAAAATGGCCAATCGTTAGTAGTAAACGACCTCCCTATTACCGTCCATTAAGGCGGTAAATGCACACTACAAGGCCTGCAACTAAAGTATTAAGCAATTCTACATCGCGTTGAGCCAAACCGAGTAGGAGCGGCTTCACGCCGCGATCTTCAGGAGCTTGCCAGCGACTACGAACAATTTGTAGCAGCGACTTTATGTTGCGACTTGTTTTTGAATCCAGCCTTCAACTTTACCTGATATCGCTTCGCCGGCAAGGCAAAACCAGAGTGGTATATTATTTGTCGCCATAAATCGCGACCTACGCAGAGATTTGGTGTGAAGTCGCAGTTATGCGTTGCTATAAGGGAGCGCGGCGTAAAGCCGCTCCCACAAACCAAGAAAAGAGCCAAACACGAGCTTCCACCAAATCCATGCCCACAAAAAAGCCGCCCTTATTACAAAGGGCGGCTTTTCAAAATTTGCTAAGTCGCGCTAAAGCGCGACCAACAACCCCTTGGCTCTTCTATTTTAACTAAGCCGTGTAGGAGCGGCTTCACGCCGCGATCTTTAGATGCTTGCCAGCGACTACGAACAATTCGTAGCAGCGACTTTATGTCGCGATATGTTGTTCAAATCCAACCTGCAATTTTACCTTTTGATAAGCAACTCTACTTTCTATAATGCTTTAAATACACTACGTTGGATAAGTCACAAGCATCATGTGACGCAACTTCGTTCACATCCCCAAGGCACTCACTTTTAACCAAAGCTTGGCAATAGGCCAGTAACTCCTTTATCGGAATAACCTTCTCTTTACGCTTAGTTTCTTTGTTTGTTATTCGTTTTACGGACGTGTTTAGGTAAATAGCTAATTCAGTCGCTTGCTGGGCTGATAACTGGGATGCACCTTGCTCTCTTAAAATTTGTTCAACCCAAATCCCTGCATCGCTAATATGCCCATTTATACTTAAATCAGTATTTTTAACCCACTCAACGTTAAATGTTATGTCTGATAACTCACTCAACAACAAGGCTATTTCACTTCTAGGCATTCTTCCATCAGCGCTTTGATAGCTTTCCAATGTTTCCGCCAACATTGCCTGCCACTCCATAGTGAGTAACTTAGTTAACTCATCAACAGTTAGTCGTGCAGTAACTGGTATAAAGAAGACAAAGCGACTATTAGCTTCACAAACAATAATGGTTTTTTCATATGACTTGTATCGATTATCAATCACATGAGCTTGCCAGCACATAGCTGTGCTATCTGATTTCAGTGTATTAACCCCCGCTTGTTTACCTTCACGCGTTGGTAATCTCGGCAGATCGGTTTTAAGCCATTTATTTAATACATTGCTGGCAGAGAGTAGTAACTTCATCAGACTTTCTTTTCCGGTTTAGGCTGTTTTACCGCCATTTCCGAACTACTGAGGTAAGGAACCTTACCTGAAGGCACTATATTGGCAGCCGCCTCCAAGTGCACGTCTTGATCATCAAAAAATATGTGAGGGTTAAAGGCTTTTAATACTTTATCTTTACTTACCCCACCTAAAAAGAACGCTTCATCAACATAAACACCCCATTCCCGCAGCGTTTTGATTACGCGCATTTCTGATGGGCTATTTCTGGCAGTAACAATAGCGATCCGAATAGGCGAATACTCAACTCTTATCGGAAGTCTGTCTTGCAGTTTTGACAATTTTCTTAATAAATTGGCATACGGCCCGTCTTGCATGGGAATATCTTGTTTTTCATCTTCTTGAGCATGAAAAGCTGCCATACCTTGAGTTTTATACACCAGCTCACTTTCGTCAGAAAATAATACTGCATCACCATCAAAAGCAATTCTTACCTGACCTTCAGGTATTTTAGGAGCATTTATTGGCGGATTTTTTAAAACAGCCGCGGCGCACTGGGTTGAATCAATAACTCGCTGCGCATCATCAATATTAGTGGTAAGAAACAAATCTACGTCGAAGGCGTCAAGATAGTCTGCAACTGACTCACCTGCGGTAAACGCTGAGCGCGTAATATTGAGTTTATCGTGGCGAATAGTATTAAGTACCTGTAAACCAGTATCAGGGCTATTGCGCGACATAACCACCACTTCAACAAGCGGCGATCTATCATCTGCGTCTTGGTATTTATTTAGAGCAAGCAAGGCTTTAATTAAGTAATAACCCGTACCCGGTTTTAGCGGTTCGTCTTCATGCTTCAGCATATAATCCCGATACGCTTCAATCGCTGTATTTGGGTCTTCAGCATAGGTTTCGCGAAATATTTTATCTGATGCACTCATATCAAAAAGTGCCGTTGCTGAAATACCCACCACTAAGGTATTACGTAAATCAAGTGCCATTACCGCCCCTTATTACTCTCTTTATATTGGCCTAAAACCTGTGAACGATTTCGACTATCTGGGTTACTCTTTTTAGGCAACCCCAGCTCTATGCAGCTGGTGTAATAGAACATAAACAACATAGCATACAGGGACTTATTATTGTTGACTTTCCCCCGCTCTTTAGCCAATGTTTCAAAACGTATAGGGTTGGCTATCAGCGTCTTTAATTGCCAAAGCCCAGAAGTTAGAAATCCACATGGTGCACCAGCAACACCTTTACCACACTTCATAATTACCAACGGCCAACCAGCCTCATTGATTTAAGTGATGGTGAGAAGCAAAGGCGACGCGAAATTCGACCAGCGGCTGAATATCTTTATCAAAATGACTACTGCTGATATTACAAAGTACAAAATGAAGCGCAAAGCGTAATGAGGTAAATATTATCAGAAAAAAGGGACCTCCTTTTTAAGTTTGCAACGTAAAATTTGACTTCGTTGTTTTTTAACGTCATCAAATCACTTTAATTACTCCAGTCAAGATGGTTTTTTCTAAACGTTTCAAGGCCTCTTTGCCTTATTCGTTCAATCCAATCCTCAGCAACCGTCTCACCTACATCAAAATACGAACTAGCAGCCTGCTTCAACACTCTGTGTTCATTATCAATAGTGGTTGGCATCAATGCTGCATCGTCAGTATTAATGCAGGTAGGAATGGCCCCCTTTCGTAACCCAAACAAATTGTATTTGTCACCTGGCTCTAACCAAGCTTTATTTACCGGATCCCAACGGAAAATTGGATGTTCATGGTAGTGCTCAAAGCGTCCAATAAATATATTTGAAGTTGGACACGCCTCTAATACCACACCTTTTTTAGCATAATGTTCCATTTGCCAATCTTGAATGGCCTGATACAAGTTTAATTCTGCAGCAGAAACGGAGTCGAAATAGCGACCATGTTTGAAACCGAAAGTCTCACTACTGCTTTGTCCCGTGCAATCTATACTCAACACTTTATCTCGTCGAGCATTAAAATCAGGCTCTTGTCCCGCAAATATATACTTTTCCCAAAGCTCAATATGCTTCTCTCGATTTGGCCCGCTTGAATCATCTGAAAAGTCAATAACCCAGCCACTTAACCTAGGATCGTTCTGTCCAACAATGGGCAGCTTTAGTGGTTTATGAGAATCTGATTGTAAAATAATTGGGCAATTTCTTCTTAACAGCCACGCATCATATAAACGCTTTGGTGGTTGCGCTTCTAAATACAGGTACTCGCTCCAAAAATGGATTTTTTCTTGTAGCAACGGCAGCACTCCAACCATATCAGGCACAGACTGGATAACCGACAACGCCTTTTGGTGACACCAAACAAGATTATCTAAGTGGTCTCCCACGGTTAAGTAAGCCGTCTGTTGCCTATGCGCCCAAATTACAGGACACACTCCAAGGGCTAGCGCATGACCTATTCTATCTCCAGAGCGGTAGTCACAAAAAACTACAGCTTCATCAATAGCGCGAAGCCCAGATAGCAAATGACTAAAGTCTTCTCCAGCATGAAGTGTGATAAAAGGTTTGGGTAAGCGATTAAACTTTAGGCCCGCAGCTGGGAATTTACCATCTCTAAGAACTCTTAGTGCTGGCGCAAACACCTCGACAGGTAGTTCATTCTCATTGCCAGCAACATCATAGCCCCGGATCGCTTTACGTAAATCAAAACTGGTTGCGTGTTTTAGTTGCGGAAGCGTTTTTAACTCGTGCTCAGAGAAACTAATTGAATGGGAAAAGTCCTGCAGTAGCTCTACTTTTTGACGTAATACTTGGCGAGTACTTTCTTGTAGTTTGTCAAAGCGATCACCCGACCGTGTAAAGTGTAAGACAAAATGGGCGTTTTCAGCTAAAGCTTTAAAATATAATTGCTTTAGCGACTTTGAAAAACTATCTACATTTAAGTGGTAACTCTCTTCCTCACTAATTAGCGTATCTGGTGATGAGCGAAACTCTCTGTAAATACCGCTATCGATATCAGCAGCTAAAGATTCATTTATTACTCCATCTGGTAAGGTGAAGTAATCACCACGTTGTTTTCTGCTCTTGAAACCAAAGGTTTTAACAAACTGCGTAAGACCAACTCCAGAGACCACCATATAGTTGCGCAAAATATTACTAAAGCGTACTAACCTCAGCATTGATTTAGCATCAATACTAGGTTCAACTAGTAATCCCGTTAAATATAATAACCAGCGCTTAGCAGATGGGATAACCTCGCAATTTGCCTTGGAGATAAATCTTTGCGCTTCAGAGGTAAGTTTCTGACAAGTAAGAGCGTCAAGGGTTTTATACTCGAATGCTCCGATTGGCAACAGTTCAAAGCAACTTTTCTGCTCTTTAGTGGAGAAAGCCCTATAAGCCAACTCATCGCCAAGATATCCACAATAAGCAGCAATGTCTGCTTTTTCCATAAAGCCACTTTCAAACACAGTATATTCTGGGCGTATTGGCCATTTAAAACTTTCCGAATTAATTTTGGCACCATATAAGCAAAAGTTCAGCATACTTGGACCTAAATAACCATGTCCACCTAGATGCACATGGTTATCCGCAAACGCTTTGGTGGCCTGTCTTGGTAGCGAAAAAGGGCATTGAAATGATTCTATACAATGCGAAAGTTCATGGGATGAAAACCCAAAACTCAGATGTAAATTGGCATAGGCCATGGCGATAACCCAGCTGCCGTCCACTAATGACAATAGTGCTAACCAATCGTTTAATCGTTCAGGTTTCACCACAAAACAATTGCCCTGCCACTCCAGAAACTCCTCTGCTAGTGAGGACAATAGAGGACGAAAATTACAGCTAGCGTCAGACAACTGATACAGCTGTATCATTGCTTCTACATCATCCGTGCGAAGCTTGCGATGAATGTAGGGTTGATAATCTAAAATCGCTTTGGTTAGCACCTTACAACCCTTGTCATCGAATCTTTGTTGGACGTCTGGCACAACAAACCTATCGGATGATAAAAACGCGGCGAATACAGCCGCTTTATCACTAACCTTTATCATTACCCAGATCCAAATTAAGAATTGCTTTAATTAGGTTTTGAAGTTTCTCGTCTAGCTTTTCAAACTCTTTTGAATTTAAAAAGCTTTCACCCATTGCCTCTAGTTCTCTTTGAACCTTTAAAAGGGACGTGCGTAAGCGTTCAATTTCCGCTGCTGTGAGCGGCGAGCCTTCCTCTAACAATTTTTTAATTGAACTTAAAAATGTCGCTTGTTTGCTTGTATTGCCCGAAATATGCTTACTTAATATAGTCGCCAGTGTTTTAACTCTCTCCTTATTAAGGTTGTCATTTGGCAATATATTTCCGACTTTCTCAAGCATTGTATAAATAGCGCTATTGCTATTAACCTCTTTTACAATAGCACCAAGCTTATTAACTACAATTGTTTCGTTCACTATGGGATTATTAATTTCCCCTAGAATAAATAACTTTTCATCTTCAGGAAATATTGTAAATATGGGGTGTTTAGCTACAGCATCGTGGAGTTTTCTTATCAAGTTTAATTTTTCACATGACTTTTTAGCTCGCACCATTTCTACATTTACACTCTTTTCTCCCGTATCATAAGGATCATTTCCCTTGCAGCTTTCAGCTCGAGTTATTTCTAGCTCCTCTTCAATTATTTTTTTATTTCTGGAGTAGGTTCTTTCATATTTCTTTAATTGCTCTTTATCTCTAACGGTTTTAGACTTTGCACCTACCAGTACATTTGCATAAACAGCTTCACCTCTGATTCCACTACGATAAATTGCATTCAAAACATTATATTTAAAGCGCAAAACTGTGTCAGAAAGATGTTCATCTGTAAAATTTTTATTTTTCTGACGACTGCCTCCCTTTTCATTACTGCAGTTTCCTTTAATAACGTGCAAGGCGGTAAACGCACCATTAAAACAATAAGACAAAAGAGGCAAAAGCTTTTCGGGTCTAAGCTTTTCAAATAGCTCACGGTATTCTTGTCGCCATTCTTTTATTTTTACACTCAATACCAAGGCACTGGTCTGGACTGTAAGGTCAAGCTCTTCCCTTGAGTCCTCGTCAGACTCGCCCTCTAAGGCAATTTTAGTTTCCGCTAAACTAAGTAAACTATAAAACGGCTTTCTCTGTAAAATATAGTAAACATCTATTAACAATGACTTCTCTTCGTTATCAATTAAAAGAGAGTATGCTAAAATTTCAAAAGCACGGCTGAAAAAAGCAAATTTGAAGTTATTATTCAATGTAGAATAAACACTTGACTCTGTATATAAGTCAAGCACCACCTCACCAGGATTATAATACTTTATAGGTATTTTTTCTTCTTCCTCTACTTTCCAATCTACTTTCCAGCCCATTTTATTGGCGGATTTAAGTAACTCTTTTTCATCTACCTCTTTAGTCTTCAATCTTTTTATATAATACTTTGCCACTCCCTGGGTTATATAAAGTTTATCAATGAGAGGTTCTAGTGGAGGCATTGACTTTAAACAATTTCTATTATTTCTTTCAGTATGGTTCAGTACATCTTCCAGTAGTTTTTTATTATTGATCTTATCACCACCTTGTTTATGTAACTCATTCAACCGCTCTAATTGTTCGGCTAAAACATTATACTCTGCCCAAGGGTAAAGATTAGCATCTGTTTGACCCAGTAAGTCAAATGCTAGTAGCTTGCGAATATCGAATAAACCACCATTATCATGCAGTAAAGTGATTGCTGATTCGGCTAAGGATAGAGCTTCACCATTTTCTTGCTGTAATGCCCAGTTTTTATAGTTACTATATTTTTGGATTAACTGTTCTTTATAACCATCATCCTCTTTCTCGCCACTGTAACTTGATATGTTGCTTACACTTTCTAGCCCTGTTAAATACTGTGGTGGAATTGCTCGAACCAGCTGAGTCAGTTCGCGAGCCGACTTTGGCGGTGTCCAATTTCTTCTTGCATCTCGGTTATGACATAAAAAGTAGAACTGATTAAGTACATGCTCTTGATAATCTAAATAAGAGACTTGCTTTTTATCACCATATTTAAGCTGCATACGATTTAGAAGACGCTCAATTGAGAAAAGCGTGATCCGCATTGGTGAAGGGAAAACCTTGGTTAAGTAGGCTTTTGTTAATTCCTTACTTATATTTTTCCCCTCTCTTTTCAATTCGGAATCCCGACATAAATTCTCATAGGCTTTATCGTCAAAATGCTTTTGGGTCATATGCTCATACAACTTAAGTTCACCACTGACGATTGGAATTAAATACGGGCACCCTAAAAACCGCCTAACATCATCAACGACTTCGAATGCTCGCTCCATCGCCATATCAACGTCATCTATGGAAACGGCAATCGCTTTGCACCCAAGTATGCTTATGGCGGATTCAACAAATAAGTGGAAATAGTTTTCAAGCTGTATACCTGAGCTGTATTTAAGAATTTTATCTATGCCACTGGCACCATTAAATTCACTAGTTTTACCCATGGCATCCGCGAGTTTCCTTAGTCGTCGGTGAAACTTATCGCGCTGCTCTCTTCCCTCGTCATTACAACAATTTGACTCATCAAGCTTTTTACTCACGACCTGATAAATTTGCGCCACGATAACATTGGCAAAGGAATCTTGCGCCATCAGCATGGTAGGGTCGATAACATCAAGAAATAACAGGTCGCCATCTGAAAACTCGTCCGCTTTGCTGCCCTCACGGCTTTGCCACATCGATTGGCAATTCCGTAAAAAGACGGTTTTGCCTGAGCCTCTCGGGCTGGTGACTAAAATCGCGTTATGGGATAACCAAGTTTCCGACTTGTTTTGATTTCGCTGATTGCCATAACTTATTGCGTCTTTTAAAATAGCCCTTAAATTGTTAACTAATTGACCTTTAGCGTACTTTTGCCAGAGCTCTTGTGAATTGTTCGAAGCGCCGAAACTGTCATCATATTCAGCCCTAGTTAAATCAAAAATATACTCATCGCTATCACTCATTACGGCTTCCTTAATCCTTTTAATGCATTAAACGCGCTGTCGTGAACTGTATAGTGATCACCCATAATTTCTTTATCTAAGCGCTTTACGTTATCTTTTTCTAGTTGAAATAAAGCTTTGAATGTTGCCTCTTGCAAAATTTCTAACTCATATCCATCACAGCCAACACTCGCTATTTCATACTCTCTTTTCAACCGCTTAAGGTTATAAATCATAGTTTGGTTTCTCGTAGCGGCCGAGGTATAACCAAAAAGCCGATTCACCATGTAAGTAACCAGAAAGGAAACTAAGTTGAGTAGCCCTGCTGCAGCCACTACGGCTTGGTTAAAGCAAAACATCAAAAGCAAAAGGAATGCGCTAGCTTGTACCAACGGCATGCTATTTAAAACAGTTTTTCGCCAGCTTTTTTCTACAATCTGAATCCGTAAACTCAGAATAATTGCAGCAAGAAAAAGCATCAGTGAGGGGAAAATAGCCAAGTTATATTCATAACCATCATAGATCAAGGAGGTGGCGAATAGCTTCAGCTCTGGAAACAAAACACTTAAAGCAAAGTAGCTTAGAAATACTAGAGCTAGCAGAATAGAGACTGCACTTAATGTTCTAGTTAACTTGCTTAACCTAGAATATTTAGCTTGTGCGGGTTGGTAAATTGTGTTGATAAACCAAGCTATTTCACTGATAACAGGGTCATCAGTGCCTAGAGTTGGCAATCGTCCTTTGTTTGTCATCCTCGATTATTACTCTTTTTTGCAGAGTCCCTTTAATGTTAATAAAGTTTTAAGTTACCAAGATATACAGGTTGTATTCATCAAGCAACACATTCTCGACTAACAGCACTTAGAAACTTCTGAAGGGTCAACCGAGACTCCGAAACAAGTTCATTATGACGAGCAGGTTTATGATGCAATGCAACACGTGATTGAATACCCAAAACACAAAGCTCGCAGGCGATCTCCTCCCTCTTTTATCATGCCTGAAAACAAACGATTGATGAGTAATGCCAGCGCATGGATGCGCTATTTGAAGATAAAGCCTGATATTGGGGCGACACAGGTAAATTTGCTTATTCATTCGTAACAATTAGGCGAATGCTGAAACTAGCTCATCATAACGAGCAAGTTATTTAGCCCGAGTTACGGTTGAAGGGAGTTGCTGTCAATCATGACAGTAACAAAGAAGATCACGGCGTGAAGCCGTTCCCACAAACCAAGAAAAGAGTCAAACATGAGTCTTCACCATATTCACACCCACAAAAAAACCGCCCTTTTTTACAAAGGGCGGCTTTTCAATATTTGCTAAGTCGCGCTAAAGCGCGATTTACAAACCCTTACGCATCGCGGTAAGTATCAACCGCTGGGCAAGAACAAATTAGGTTACGGTCGCCGTATACGTCGTCGATACGGGTTACTGTTGGCCAGAATTTGTCTTTTGCTACGCTTGGTACTGGGAATGCCGCTGCGAGGCGGTCATATGCACGGTTCCAGTCGTTGCTTAGTACGTCTGCTTGCGTGTGTGGTGCAAATACTAATGGGTTGTCTTCAATAGACCATTCGCCTGATGCAATCTTGTCGATTTCACCTTTGATAGAAACCATGGCTTCGATAAAGCGGTCGATTTCTACCTTAGACTCAGATTCCGTTGGCTCAACCATAAGTGTGCCCGCTACTGGGAACGACATTGTTGGTGAGTGGAAGCCGTAGTCTTGTAGACGCTTAGCAACGTCCATTTCGGTAATGCCTGTGGCTTCTTTCAGTGGGCGAAGGTCAACAATACATTCGTGGGCAACGCGGTCGTTACGGCCACGGTATAGAATTGGGAAGTGCTCGCTCAACTTAGCCGTTAGGTAGTTAGCGTTTACAATTGCCATTTCTGTTGCTTGTTTTAGGCCTTCGCTGCCCATCATCGCGATGTATGCCCACGAGATAGGTAGAATAGCAGCAGAGCCGTAAGGTGCCGCAGAAACCGCGCCGTTACCTACGTTTGTGCCTTCCACGTTGATCACGCTGTGGTTAGGCATAAATGGCGCTAGGTGCGATTTAACACCGATAGGACCAACACCTGGGCCACCGCCACCGTGTGGAATACAGAATGTTTTGTGTAGGTTTAAGTGTGATACGTCAGAGCCGATTGAACCTGGGCTAGTTACCCCAACCTGCGCGTTCATATTTGCGCCGTCCATGTATACTTGGCCGCCGTGCTGGTGCACGATGTCGCATACTTCACGGATAGATTCTTCGTATACACCGTGTGTAGACGGGTAAGTGACCATGATGCACGATAGGTTTTCAGCTACGTCTGCGGCTTTCGCGCGTAGGTCTTCCATATCGATGTTACCGTTTTTATCACAGTCAACCACAACCACTTTCATGCTTGCCATTTGTGCAGACGCTGGGTTTGTACCGTGCGCTGAACTTGGGATCAAACAGATATTACGGTGACCTTCACCGCGAGACTCATGGTACTTACGGATCGCGATAAGACCTGCGTATTCACCTTGTGCACCTGAGTTAGGCTGTAGTGATACTGCGTCGTAACCTGTGATGTTCACAAGCCAGTCGTGCAGCTCAGTCATCATGATCTTGTAACCTTGTGCTTGGTCGATTGGGCAGAACGGGTGTAGCTCTGCAAACTCAGGCCAAGTTACTGGGATCATTTCAGCGGTTGCGTTTAGCTTCATGGTACACGAGCCCAATGAGATCATTGAGTGGTTTAGTGCTAAATCTTTGTTTTCAAGACGCTTGATATAACGCAGCATCTCGGTTTCGCTGTGATAGCTGTTGAAGTTTGCGTGCGTTAAAATTTCGTCGTCGCGCACTAGGCTTGCAGGAATACCTGTGATGTTCTCGCCTGATACTTGTGCGTCTAGCGCATCTACATTTAGGCCGTGGTCGTCGCCTAAAATGATGTCGAATAGCTCAGCTACGTCCGCACGCGTTGTGGTTTCGTTTACTGCAATTGAGTATTCGCCGTTGTGGTTAAGGGCAAAGTTCACGCCTTTTGCTACTGCACGCGCCACAACCGCTTGTTTGTCAGCGTCGTCCGCTTTAACGGTAATAGTGTCAAACCACGTATCGTGCTTCAGTGCCACGCCTTTTGCTTTA
The DNA here is from genome assembly GCF_002850255.1 of Pseudoalteromonas sp. NC201. Lineage (NCBI taxonomy): Bacteria > Pseudomonadati > Pseudomonadota > Gammaproteobacteria > Alteromonadales > Pseudoalteromonadaceae > Pseudoalteromonas > Pseudoalteromonas sp. NC201. The sequence goes on along the minus strand of NZ_CP022522.1, from coordinate 1,064,163 downwards.
AGACCCGTTGCGAGAATGCTTGCAAGGCGATTAATGCGCTCAGCAATGATCTTAAGACCTTGAGGACCATGATAAACCGCGTAAAACGCAGCCATGTTCGCAAGTAGCACCTGTGCAGTACAAATGTTTGAGTTGGCTTTTTCACGGCGGATGTGCTGTTCACGAGTTTGCATCGCCATACGTAGCGCGTCGTTACCTAAACGGTCTTTAGACACACCAATAATACGGCCTGGTAGTGAACGCTTGTAAGCATCACGCGTGGCAAAGAATGCCGCGTGTGGACCGCCGTAACCCATTGGTACACCAAAACGCTGTGCAGAACCAAGCACTACGTCTGCACCTAGCTTTCCTGGTGCTTTAAGTAGCATTAAGCTCATGATATCTGCGGCAACACAGGCAATCGCTTTTTTGTCTTGTACTTGTGCGATTAGGTCAGTAACGTCAACCACTTCACCTGATGTTGTTGGATACTGGAATAGCGCACCAAAAATCTCGTGGTTAGCAGCGTCGCTAGCAGGACCTACTACTACTTCAAAACCAAACTGCTCAGCACGCGTAGATACTACGTCGATAGTTTGTACGTGTACGTCGTCGGCAATAAAGAAGATGTTTGCTTTTTTCGCTTTAGATACACGTTTTGCAAGCGCCATTGCTTCTGCCGCTGCGGTGGATTCGTCAAGTAGTGATGCACTGGCTAAGTCTAGGCCGGTAATGTCCATAGTCAGCGTTTGGAAGTTAAGTAGTGATTCCAAGCGACCTTGCGCAATCTCTGGCTGATAAGGGGTGTAAGCAGTGTACCAACCCGGATTCTCAAGTACGTTACGTAGGATAACGTGAGGTACGTGAGTTGGGTGGTAGCCTTGACCGATATAAGATTTGAAAACCTTGTTTTTGCTTGCTACTGATTTCAGGTAACTTAGGGTTTCCACTTCTGTGCGGCTTTCACCGATCTGTAAGCCCTCTTCTAAACGAATTGAAGCAGGTACAGTTTGACCGATCAGCTCTTCAACACTAGATACTCCAAGAGCGCTTAGCATCTCGCTCACCTGTGCTGGGCTTGGCCCGATATGGCGGCGGATAAAATCTTGCTTTTGCTCTAACTGTTCAAGAGATTTGGCGTTTGACATTAGTCCAGGTTCCTATGATCCAAATGAAAAAGGTGAATACTGTTTTTATCTAAATGAGATACCTTGGTAACGGCAGTATTCTAAAAACGTTGGCATGAGCTCGTCATACCTTGAGCAAGCACCCTTGCCCAAAAAGCAACAATAAAAGCCCCTAAAAAGGGGCTTTTATTACTATCAACAAATTAGTCTTCGTCGATTGAATTTGCGTAGCCTTCAGCGTCTAGTAGGTTATCTAGCTCAGACTCATCAGACGCTTTAATACGGAACAACCAACCGTCGCCGTAAGCATCGTTGTTTACAGTTTCAGGCGCATCTTCTAGGTCTTCGTTTACCGCAATGATAGTACCGCCGATTGGTGCGTAGATGTCTGATGCTGCTTTTACAGACTCAGCAACTGCACAGTCTTCACCCGCGTCAACTTCATCGTCTACTTCTGGTAATTCAACGAATACCATGTCGCCTAGAAGTTCTTGTGCGTGCTCAGTGATACCTACTGTGTACTCGCCATTGCCTTCAGCGCGAACCCACTCGTGTGAAGTAGCGTACTTTAACTCGCTAGGAATGTTGCTCATTTTTTTGTTCCTTTGGTCGGTTGCGATGTCACCCCGTGAGCGACATCAATGTTATTCTATTTATTATCTATAAAAACTAGATAATTGACTTGCCGTTACGAACGAAGCTTGGCTTAACTACTTTAACATCAACTAGCTTCTTACGCATTTCAACTTGTGCAGTCTCGCCAATTGAACGAGGTACACGCGCAAGCGCTACACTGAAGCCTAAAGTTGGTGAGAATGTACCAGAAGTAATAACACCTTCGCCACCTTCTACGATAACTTTAGAACCACCACGTAATACGCCTTTGCTTTCTAGGACTAAACCTACCAGCTTATCAGTGCTTTGCTCAGCACGTTGTTTAGTGATAGCTGCACGACCGATAAAGTCACGCTCCTCTGGCTCCCATGCAATTGTCCATGCCATGTTCGCTGCAAGTGGAGACACCGTCTCGTCCATGTCTGAGCCGTAAAGGTTCATGCCCGCTTCTAAACGTAGCGTATCACGTGCACCTAGGCCAGCTGGACGCACACCTGCGTCTAATAATTTTTGCCATAAGTCCGCCGCACCATCGTTGTGTACTACGATCTCATAACCCTCTTCACCAGTGTAGCCCGTTGTTGCGATAAATAGGTCGCCAGCTTGCACACCAAAGAATGGCTTCATGCCTTCAACAGCCGCTTGTTGTTGTTCGTCTAGGATAGTTGCTGTTTTTGCTTTTGCGTTTGGACCTTGTACCGCAATCATCGCGTACTCAGGACGCTCAGTAACTGTCACTTCAAAATCTGCTGCTACCGCACCGATATGTGCAAGGTCTTTTTCGCGTGTTGCAGAGTTAACTACTAGGCGATATTGCGTTTCAGTGAAGAAGTAAATGATAAGGTCATCAATTACACCGCCCTGCTCGTTTAGCATGCCTGTGTATAGCGCCTTACCAGCCACAGTAAGCTTAGCTACATCGTTTGCAACAAGCTTTTGTAAAAATGCCTTTGCGTCTACACCTTCGATATCAACAATCGTCATGTGTGAAACGTCAAACATGCCCGCGTCAGTACGCACCGCGTGGTGCTCGTCAATTTGTGAGCCATAATTGATTGGCATTTCCCAACCGTGGAAGTCTACCATTTTCGCGCCAGCTTCTAGGTGCTTCGCGTGTAGTACTGTTTTAGAAGTCATACTTATCCTTCACTTTTTTACTCAGCCGCCATCGGTTGGCGCTGAGGGGGTTATTGTTATCGCGCTTACGATAACTGCACGGAATTTATGAAACGAGTTTAAAACCAGCGTCAGTGAGCGTCGTTTGCCACTTATCTAACACAGCAGCTAGCGCAATCAACTGATACTGTTGCTGTTCGTCCACCAGCAAGGTCGTAATAAATACTTCACCGCTTTGCTTGCCATAGCAGGCATTTTTATCTGAGATCCTAAGGCCTGGCGTTAACGTAAAGTCACTGACTAAACGCTCAAACGCAAGCTCACCACTTATGGTAGCAGCAACTAAATCATGACGGCGAACCAGTTCAATATCAAACTCGTCAGCATGGCTATCAATCAGTGTTGCCAGCTCAGCAGCTGCGCTTTCACTTACAACAAAACGGTAAGCCGTTTCACTAAAATAGTACACGGCGAAATTTTCGCCACTGTCTAGTTTGCCTTGAAAACCTAAGCCCGGTGCCATTAACTTATTCAAGTTAAGTGCAAGAATTTGGCTTAAGAAAGGCGTGGTCTCAAAGCCGCTGAAATCGAGTACAACAACAGCATCAGTTGGCATGTAATGGTTTTGCGCCGGAACACTGCCCTGACGGTGCTTTGCAAAGATAATTGGCGTGACGCTCATGGCACTACCTTAGTGAAATTTCGATAAGCAAAAGTATAAGGATGCGCAAACTCAACAACAAATTGTATTTACTTATCAATTGATAAATAATATTAATGTACTTGGGTTTTATAAATTGCATTTCCTTATATGAAAAACTTATCAATTGATGGATTAAGAACGCTGGTCACTGTGGTTGATGTCGGTGGCTTTGCCAAGGCCGGTGAGTTGCTTGGCTTATCTCAGCCAGCTGTTAGCTTACAAATCAAACGTTTAGAAGACATGCTAGGTTGCAAGCTGTTTAAAAAGCAGGGCCAAAGACAGGTATTGAATCAATATGGTGAGCTACTTTTGCCCCTAGCCAAACAAATGTTGCAGCAGAACGATGCAATTATTCAACAATTTACCTCTGAGAGTGTGACAGGCCGAGTGCGTTTGGGCATTCCCAGCGAATTTGCAGCGAGGATCTTACCCTCGATTATTGGCGATTTCGTTTCTTTATATCCTGATGTGGCGCTGGAAGTTAAATCAAGATTAAGTAAACACTTACTTTCTGTAGTAAGGCAAGACCAGTTTGATTTGGTGCTAGCGCTTAATGAAGAGCTTAGCTCATCCAAGTACCCGGTGTTTATGCAAGACCAACTGGTCTGGGTTGGCGATTTATCGCTTGCGCAGCATTCGGTTGTCACTTTAGTCACCGCCCCGGAGGGCTGTATTTATCGCCGCCGCGCTATCGAGGCGCTGCAGCAAGCTGGATTACAATACCGTATCGTATATAGCAACGCCGACTTAACTGGCCTTACCGCCGCTTTAAAAGAGGGACTCGGGATCACTGTGCTAGCCAAAAGCACCGTGCCAGCAGAGCTGCCTTATCAGACCCAAACCCAAATATTACCCGAACTCGGTCAAATCGGTATCAGCCTTGTCAAAAACACCCAAGAATCCGCCCACGCCGTAGATAAACTCGCTGAGTTTATCGCATTGAGGTTAGGTTAAAATATCGCGGGGTAAGCCCGCTCCTACCAACAACACAAAACCTCTGTGGGAGCCGCTTTACGCGGCGAGATTGTTGAAATGATCGCGATGTAAAATCGCTCCCACCAGCAGCATAAAACCTCTGTGGGAGACGCTTTACGCGGCGAGATTGTTGAAATGATCGCGATGTAAAATCGCTCCGACCAACAACATAAAACCTCTGTGGGAGACGCTTTACGCGACGAGATTGTTGAAAAGATCGCGATGTAAAATCGCTCCTACCAGCAATATAAAACCTCTGTGGGATCCGCTTTACGCGGCAATCTTTTTATTTACCGCCTATCGCTTCTTTGGCGAACAGGTGTTTGATTGGGCCGAGGTTGTCGACCAAACTCAGGCCTACGCCACGTACTAGCTTTTTCAACGGGTGATTGCCTTCAAACAGCTCTTTAAGTCCTTGCATCATGGCAATATGCTTTTGAGCATCTGCTTTTCTGCTGCGCTCATATTGGCGCAGTATCCGTGTGCTGGCAAATTGCTCTTGCGGTGCTGATAACAAGGTGATCAAATAGGCAGCGTCTTTTAGCCCTAAATTCATGCCAAGACCTGCAAGCGGGTGAATGGTATGTGCCGCGTCGCCCATTAAAACGATCCGCCCTTGCACCCATTGTTTTGCATAACGCATGGTCAATGGAAAAACATGTCTTTCGCTAATCAATTCACACACACCGCACTGCATATCAATTGCAGCACTCAACGCTTTATTAAACGCCTCTATCGGCATGGCTTGTAGCTGCTTTGCTTTATCCGGTGCGGTAGACCATACAATTGAATGAGTATGTGGATCATCAAGCGGCAAAAAGGCCAGCGGTCCATCAGGGAGGAACACTTGTCTTGCCGTTGCATCATGTGGCGCTGCGGTTTTTATCGTTGCAACCAGCGCATGGTGGTCATAATCCCAATACGTGATTGGCATATTAAACTGCTGGCGAATAGCAGAACGTGCGCCATCAGCCGCCACCACTAGCTTCGCCATCACAGGTTCACCAGTAGCCAACGTTAGCAACACATCGGTGTCTGTTTGGTGCAAGCTTTGGTATTTTGTGTTCCACATCAGTTTGGCCGATTGCTGTGCTTCGAGTGCTGTTAACAAGGCATAGCGAATGGCGTCGTTTTCAATGATGTGACCAAGCTCAGGTAAGTCTAACGAGACATTATCAAAGGCAATTTTACCAAAGCTGTCTTTATCGCGTACATCCATACGAGTATATGCTGCGGCGCGCTGCGCTTTAATATCAGACCACACGCCCAAGCGCTCAAATAAAGCCTGACTTGCAGCGCTTATCGCGCTCACGCGTGCGCTGTATTCTTGTGCCAATGGTGTTGGCTTTTCACCACTGTCTAGCACTAATACCGAGATATTTTGCAGCGCAAGCCCTAGCGCCAGCGTTAAACCAACACATCCACCACCAACAATACAAACTTGAACTTGTTGCATGCCAACTCCTTTATCCTTTATATCCCATCAATTGCTTGGCCAGCGGCGCCCTTGCTGTTTTGGACAGCGCCATGGTGAGTAGACCTAAACTACGGCCTAAGGCTAAGGTTCTTGATGAGTTTGAAAATAGTCGAACGAGCGCATCGGTTAATGTCATCACCGTATTAATATCTTGCGCTCGCGCCAGTTGATAAGCACGCGTAAATTGAAAACTTCCCCACTCTTCAAGCGTATTTGCCTGACATTGTGAGGTTAGGACTTGAATATCTCGTAGACCTAAATTAAAGCCCTGTCCTGCAATGGGATGAATGGCATGCGCCGCATTGCCAATCACCACCACGCGATGATGAGTGAGTTGCTCTACTCGCCCAAGCACTAGCGGATAGCTTGCTCTCATACCCACTTGCACAAAGCGCCCGGCGCGATAACCAAAGGCTTGCTGCAATGCAGCTAAAAACTCGTGTGCTGTCATCGCTTCAAACTCGCTAAGGTGTTCATTTGGCATACACCACACCAGCGAATAACGATTATCACTCATTGGCAGCAGCGCCATCGGGCCATGTTCGGTAAAACGCTCGAACGCCTGACCACCATGAGCAGTGTCGATTTGCACATTGGCAATCAATGCGCCTTGCTCGTAGCCTATGCTATCAAAGCCGATATTGAGCTTAGCCCGCGTGGGAGATTGCGCGCCATCCGCAACAACCAATAATCGGCTTTGTAATTGCTCACCATTATCGAGGGTCAGTTCAACCTGTTCTGGTTGTTGATGTATATGCGCCACTTGGTTTGGGCAAAACAGTGCAATATCAAGATTGCTCAACTGCTCGTGTAAAAAGCTGCCATAGGGATTGACTTCAACTACATAGCCTAACGCTTTTTGGTTGTAGTCTTCAGGGTTTATCCACGCTTTACCGAAGTGACCTCTGTCTGAAACATTCACTTGTGTGATTGGCTCAACGTACTGCCACTCGGGATTAAATAGATTTAGCTCGCCCAAAAATGCGACCGATTGCGCAGCAAGCGCAATACTACGGTCGTCAAAACTTGGATGCTGCTTACCTTTGGGCGCAAAGGCTTCAATAACCGCAATCTTTGCCTGCGGAGAGACTTTTTTTATGGCGATGGCGGCGCTGGCTCCTGCCATACCACCACCAACCACGACGACATCAAACTGTTGCACGCAAAGTGTCCACTAGTTATTCATTAATGCTTCTATTTCTGCGATGGTTTTTGGCACCAGTACGGTTAAGTTTTCATAGCCTGACTCAGTGACCAACAAATCATCTTCGATACGAATGCCAATTCCTTTATACTCATCAGGAACTTGCGCATCTTCGTCAAAATACAGGCCCGGCTCAATGGTGAGTACCATGCCAGGTTCAAATGGACGATCCGCTTCATCTAACTTGTATTCACCGACATCGTGAACATCAAGACCTAGCCAATGACCTAAACCATGCATGTAAAAAGCTTTGCATGCCTGTGCTTCTACGAGTTCATTAACGTCGCCCGCAAGAATGCCTAAATCTACTAGCCCTTGAGTCAATACGGTCATCGCCACTTGATTGGCTTTGACTAATGTACCACCCGGTTTTACTTCACCAAAGGCGGCATTTTGCGCGGCCAATACCAACTCATAAATCTTGCGCTGCGCATCAGTAAACTGGCCGTTTACTGGGAAAGTACGAGTTATATCAGCGGCATAGCCTTCAAGCTCACAACCCGAATCAATCAGTACTAAGTCGCCATCTTGTAGCGCATCACAGTTGTCGGTATAGTGTAAAATCGTCGCATTGATACCGCTGCCAACAATGGTGCCATAGGCTGGGTGACGCGCACCATTCATTGCGTAATGATGATGAATTTCAGCTTCAAGCTGGTATTCCGTTGCGCCCGGCTTGGCAAACTGCATGGCGCGTTTGTGCGCCTCAGCACTGATCCTGCCCGCTTCGCGCATGATGGCGATTTCAGCAGCCGACTTAAATAAGCGCATTTCATGGACGAGTGGACGAATATCTTTGATGATCTCAGGGGCGCGATAGCCCTTTTTCGGTGCACCACGCAATGTGCTTAGTAACTGCCAAACCTTATCATCAAAGGCGCTATATGTGCCTTGCCCGTAGAATAATACCTTGCGACCATTCACAAGATTTAATAGCTCGTCGTCTAAGTCACTCAGCGCAAAGGTTTGGTCAAGTTCAAGTTGCGATTTAGCTTGCTCATAGCCCATACGGCGACCATGCCAAATCTCAGCAACCTTATCTTTATTACGACAAAACAGCGTAGACTGCGCATTGCCGTCTCTGTCTTTCGTAAGCACCAAAACCGCATCCGGCTCTTTAAATCCAGTCAGGTAAAAAAAGTCGCTATCTTGGCGAAATGGAAATTCAGTGTCGCGGCTACGGGTTAACTCTACGGCCGCAGGAATAATCGCTACGGCGTTGTTATCTAATGCCGCAATAAGACGCGCACGGCGTGCTACAAACTCGCTGTTTTTTATCATAATTAATGTATCGTCTTTGATGTGCTAACGGACTGGGGTTCTTTACCCATCTCGGCAAAGCATAGTAGTGTAGAAACACGCACATATTCTACCACTTCGAGCAGTGCTTCTTTATCGTCGTTGCTGTCTTCAAAACCAGTATCAAGCTTAGTTATTTCGCTAAAATCGTTAATCACTTCTTTAACATCAGCAGATAACTTACCGTAATCTTTTTGCTTTAAACCAAAGCCCAGTAAAAAGCCTGATACCCAAGCAATCAGTGCATTAGCTTGGTCATGTAACGACTCATCTTCTGGCGGTAAATATAGTTCAAACTGGAACTCGCCGTCGTTGAAGTGCTCGGCAACTTGCTTATATAAATCGATGCAAAATTCTCTAATTGGCGCTGAAAATTTTTGACCGTCGTTGAATACGTCGCTCAATAGCCCTAAATACTCTGAATCTTCGATATTCAGACCACAGGCCAATAGCCCAGAAATGGTGCCGTGAACTTCGGCGGGGGCAATAAATAATTCGTGTTTTTCTAATAGCAATTGAGCTTGCTGGTAGTCTTTGAATTCGCTCATAAATACATTCCCAAGCAATTGATACTCCAATGCTACCACCGCAGCCTTTGCAACTCCAACGAATTGTATGATCAACCTCAAGGCTGCTTTAGATTTCACCAATTTGGTAAAACTAATATTGCGAATGAGTGGGCTTATGAGAGATGAAGGGATTTAGGAGCAAGCCCAAAATCCCTTTAACCATGCTGGATTAGCTTTACTTACCGCTCGCGTTGATCTCGATAAGTTCCGACAGTGTTTCTGGATTTTGCGCCATAGCCATAGATAATTGCTGCCCCAGAGCCATCATACTTTGACTTTGTGGTATCGAAACAGATATAGAAAGTGACTCCATTCCATTGGCAAAGTCATTCACAGCCGTTTGAATTTCAGCAGGTAGCATCATCATTTGTAGTTGCTGGGCAACAATCGCCTGAAAGTCAGCCTTGCTCATACCCTGCTGAGCAATTTCAGACTCAAGTAACTGAGGTAAGCTGCCTGCATTGTCAATATTAACAGCCAGCGATTTTAATTCGAGCGATTGCATTGCCGCCATCATTTGCGACTGCACTTGAAGCTCTTGTTCAAGGTTTGGTGTATCACTTTGAATTTTTGATGCCGCTAATGAAGCATCCATAAGGGCCTTACTGTTTCCAAGCGCAGCATTAAAAGAGCTCTTTGCAATGCCTTCTGCAGAAGATGCGAATGTAAACTCGCTGGCGCCAGATGCTTCATCATAAGCGAGACTTGTATTCAAATGGTACGTTGCATTCACCAGCTCCGGCGACATCCCTTGGGTAAACTCTTCAGCTTCTTTTGCTAATTTTAAACCGACTAGGTCAAGCTCGGTATAGGGGCTGATTTTGTCTTGCTCGTAACCCACAATATTTAACTTCTCAATGGTAAATATGGGAATATTTTCATCGACTTGTGAAATTGTTAGGTCGGTAATTTCTACACCACGGGTAAACAAATCAACAGAGCTGTTTGCAAAACTCACCGTAAGGCCACTGTCTTGTTCGAAGTTTTCTATTTGCTTGGTGATTTCTTGCTTCACTTGCTCATTTACATAATAGTTGGCGCCAACATACCCTGCGCCCGCTAGTACCACAACGGCAACTGCTAATGTGGACTTATTCATATTTCACTCCATTATTTAAAAAAGTGCCTCAAGCGCTTCGCTGAGGCTAGAGACGGCAACAATTTCCATCCCTTCAATATTTTCTTTTGGTTTATTTGCTTTTGGTACAATTGCTCTTGTAAATCCATGCTTGGACGCTTCACGCAATCGCTCTTGCCCACTTGGCACTGGGCGGATCTCACCACCAAGACCCACCTCACCAAATACCACCAGCTGCCTGTCTAACGTTTGATTTTTAAAGCTTGAAACCAGTGCAGCTATCAAGGCTAAATCAGCACTGGTTTCGGTCACTTTGACACCGCCTACGACGTTTACAAACACATCTTGATCCGACACCTGCAAACCGCCGTGACGATGCAATACCGCAAGTAACATGGCTAAACGATTTTGTTCCAAACCAACAGTGACGCGACGCGGGTTGGCGAGCTGTGAATAGTCGACTAGCGCTTGAACTTCCACAAGGAGTGGCCGCGTGCCTTCCCAAATAACCATAACTAATGAGCCTGGTGTTTGCGCTTCACCACGATTTAAGAAAATGGCCGAAGGATTGTTTACTTCCTTTAGACCTTGGCTTGTCATCGCAAACACACCCAACTCGTTTACAGCACCAAAACGGTTTTTATTGCCACGCAATGTTCTAAAGCGGCTGTCGGCACTGCCTTCCAGTAAAATAGAGCAGTCAATACAATGCTCCAGCACCTTAGGGCCGGCAAGTGTGCCGTCTTTAGTTACGTGTCCCACCATGATAATGGCGACCTGATTGGTTTTGGCAAAACGCGTCAAATAGGCCGCGCTTTCACGTACTTGAGAAACCGACCCCGGTGCAGATTGAATATCACTCATATGCATTACTTGAATCGAATCGATGACCATAATGCTTGGTTTTTCACGAAGTGCGAGCTGGCAAATCGTCTCAACATTGGTTTCTGCGAGTGTTTTTAACTTATTTGTAGGCAGCCCCAATCGTGTCGCACGCATGGCAACTTGTTGCAGCGACTCTTCACCGGTGACATACAAAGTGTTCATGGTTTCGGCAAGGCGACACATGGTTTGCAGCAGCACCGTACTCTTACCAGCGCCGGGGCTACCACCGATTAATATTGCACTTCCCGGTACAACTCCACCACCAAGGACACGGTCAAACTCTTTAAAGCCAGTTGAGAATCGCGGTAACTGCTCTAGGTTAACTTCATCTAAGGTTTGTACTTTAGCTTCAACAAGGCCGGCATAGCCTGACGTTGAACCGCCTTGAGGGACCGATTTTGCTGACGGAACGCGAAACTCCGTTACGGTATTCCATGCCTTACACTCCGAGCATTGGCCTTGCCAACGCGCGAATTCGGCACCACAATCGCTACATACAAATGCTGTTTTCTTTTTTGCCATAAATTACAGGTATATATCTTGCTTAAACACAATAATAGGTTAAGAATAAACTAATAAAGCGCCAATGTTGACATAATATTGGCGGTGACCCAACTGGTCACATAAAATGAGCGCGTGTAAAACTGTTTATGCCTGAAGATAGATTACAAAAATATCAAAGCTTAATTGAGGATTTAAAACTGGATCTTGGCGATCCGGCTTTTGATCGCATATTTAAGCAACGTACTGCGGACCTGTCCAAGCCGGACCAATTTCTACTAAAAATGGAAATGTCGCGGCTATCTCAGCCCGTGGCACGATTTATTGACCTCAGAGGACAAGTCGCAGGTCAAGTTAAGCCTTATGAATATGAAGGCAAACAGCATTTTATGGATGACTTGGCCATTGAGGTATTCGAGCGAGAAGTCGCTAAACACGGGGGTTATACCCTTGCAGTTTACGAATCCGTAATGAGTACCGACAATAATTATAAGGTCATGCAAAAGCAGGCCCAAGCACGCGAAGAAGAGGTAGAAAAGGACGCGGTCAATCATAACTACACTAAACTCGTTCGTTTCGCGTCATACGAAAGTCGCTCTGAAGAGCGCATGAATTACTCCATTAAGATCACAGTGGAACTGGCAAAAAATCGTCCTAAGGTTTCCGCTACTACCTCCGATATTTCCCTCAGCGGCGCTAAAATAAAATTACCGACCAATCAGCAAGTAGATCCCGGACAAATCATTTCGATCCGCTTGGTGGGTCTCGAGCAAGACTTTGAACTTGGCTTGAAAGAAGGTATTCAGTATGAAGTCGTCGCCGTAGAACCGGGTACGATTGAATATAATCAAGTTCGCTTAAAACGTACATTTATCGAGAAAAACCAAGGGTTTGATGACTTTTTAAATAGCTTTATTCACGGTAATAAGCGCCGTTATAAAATAAATCTCGACAACACTCTGGACGCCGTTGTTTGTAAGGGCTATGAGCAATACTATCTACCACGGGTCTGCTCTTTGTTTGTTTTCATCAGTGAGAAACAAAAACAACTTTATCCAAGCATGGTGCTTACCAACGAAAATAACGCTTACATCAATTACTACTTTGAAGACGAAAGAAAGCAATCAAGCCTATATTCCGTCTTCAACCAAAAACGAATGCAGCGACTGCTAACGCTTTGTGGCGCGGTAAAAGAAGCGGTATGCCATGTGTTTACTCACTCTAGTCAAGGTAAAATGTACTTTTACTCAGCCTTTGACTTTGAGCTGGAAGAAATGCAGCAGCTAAACGATCTGTTTTTTGCCTTTGGCAGCCAAAAAGACAGCTGGCGCACGTTTAAAGTACAACTAATGCCAAGCCATCATGAGGATGCGTTTATCCCGCTTTCGCTTCCCGCAAGTGCAGGCAAAAATGTCGAAAAGCTAAATAAACGCCCCACCCCGAGGGTGCAAGGCTTTATCCAAGACGTAAAATATCTCATGTTACTGACTGATATCGGTAACCCGTCAATCACTGAGCGATTCCAACGTCTGAGTTATGAACAAAGCTTAGTTAATCAGTTAAAGAAGTTCGGTCACGGCAAGTCAGCCACCCCCCCTCCACTTGAGGTGGTTGCGTTAGAATACGTTAACTTGCGTGCACACAGGCGCTATCTTTATAAAACCAATGTCGTCGTTCATATTGATGGTCAAGGCACTTTCAACTGCATTACCCGTGATTTTTCTGTCATGGGTTTACAAATAGAGTGCGGCCAAGAAATGCCGCTTAATAAAGGTGACTCGATACATTTGGACTTAGTTGATTTACAAAAATTGACGAAGCAGCATAATTTAACGAATTTGCGCTATGAAGTGATGATGGTCAATAAAACTAAAACTATCATTAACTTGAAAGTGCAGAAAATAGGTCAACTCGACCATTCTGCCATGGGGTTCTTTAAAGCCCTTATTGAGAGTAATAAAGACAAGCTAGTTGCTTGTGATGAAGCACCAAAGGTACCGGGACTATCACTTGCACTGCGTAACATGGTGACTAAATCCGTTTGTCAGTTTCCACTTTATTTACACAAAGAGACCTCACATAATGCGGTGGGAGCAATTGGACAGGGGCTTTACCCGACATCCCTTCACCACTTATTGCATTCGTTTAGTGATAATGACGATAACACTTTGGACGCCAAAGCGATTTTCCCCGAGCGCTTCGTCGAAGAAAAGCTAACAGAAATTCTAAAGGCGAAATCGCGACAAGATAAACCGCTTAAATACTTGGTGTTTATTAAGTTCAATCCAAACCAAACCAATCAACATGAGGCGGTCGGTGCGCAAGTTATCGCTCATGATGAGTCTATTGACAGTTTGTACTTGTATGCTAAAAAAGCACTGCGCAACGACTTACTCTTCGTCTATCAGCTCTATGTATCAAAAACCGGCCGCCCAGATATGGATTATCTTGCGAATGAGCTGCGCTATGTAAGCCACTATGCAATCCACAAAGCAAAAGACCTAGAAGAAGCGCTTTGGTCAGTAACTGGGGTGTGTGATTTGATAGACGTTACGGATTATGTGATTCGAAATATGGGCTTTGATGCGCCGCTTGTTACCAAAATGGAAGAGCAGAAAAAACGCTGGTTAGAGACCAACTTTAAACACTGATTTCAAATGCTCCCTATACGCTTACGGTATATGGAGCATTGTTATAAAGGTAGGTGTGATTTGCAGCTAGGGCTACTCCACCCAACCAAATAAGGTTAATACAGCAATAATCACGAGATAAAACAAAATATTGCGCTTCACGAGGCGCATCATACAGCTTGCTTCAAAGGTACAACCTAAAAACTGCTGTTCAATTTGCTCAGCCGCAAGTGCAGTGCTTGTGACGATTTGACGATTTGTGGTTTTAAAATCTAGTACATACTTCAACCAACTTGATGTACCTTTACTAAAGTTACCAATGATCAAAAAACCAAAGCTTGCGATCCGTGCCGGAAGCCAATTTAGCCAATAAAATAACCGGCAAAACTGCTCAAACACATGCTGTAGCGGCGGGTTTTCTTGCTCATGATGCCAATGCACAATTTGCCTTACCATCGCATATAGCACAGCACCCGGTGCGCCCAACGCCACAAACCAAAAAATAACTCCGCAGTAATGTTGAAAGTTGATCCACGAAAGCGTCTGACCAAACGTCTCGCCGCCCGGCTCATCTTCTAATTTGTCTTGCCCCATTTGTAACGCATAAAGCGTAGCCGCTTCGTTATCACCTCTGGTCAGCGCATTTAAATAGCCTTTATAAAGCTTGCGATATTTTGCACAACCAAAACAGACTAGGAGCACACAGATATTGATTGCAAACTGCCAAAATACAAAGTCACTTAGACTGTAAATAAAAGCAACGACCAATGCAGGAATAACTAACCAAAGCATCACACCGAAATGCGAGCCCAACATGGCATTTGGCTGGGTCCAAGATTTGGTTTTCGCATAGTAACTTTGCAGGTAATAATCGACTTGCCAGTAATTCGCCCGCGCGCCAAGTCGTTCAATAATAAGCGCGATGATGATAGAAATTAAGATCATGCTTGCCTAGCTCTCTTGGTTATTTAACAAGGTAAAATAATGCTGCCAATCAAATGCAGCCCCCGGATCTGTCTTTCTTCCAGGAGCAATATCATTGTGCCCTACAATACGATCATTCGTCAGCTTTGGATAGTGCTGCTGCAGCCAACGCGTTGTTTTTACTAAACTCGCATATTGTGCTTCGGTATATGGCGTGGTGTCTGTGCCCTCCATTTCAATACCAATTGCAAAGTCATTACAACGCGTTCGACCTTGCCACTGCGACACTCCAGCATGCCAAGCCCGTTCAATGAAGGGAACGTATTGGGTGATGCTACCGTCACGACGTATAACGCAGTGCGCCGACACCCTTACTCCCTCTAAGTCAGAAAAAGTTGGATGTGCGCCGCAGTCCAGCGTGCCCATAAATAAGTCTTCCACATAAGGCGTGCCAAAGCACCCTGCAGGCAGCGAGATATTGTGGATCACCAGTAAATCTATCTCACACGCTTGTGGTCTTTCATCGTAATGCGGGGATTGCTTGTGTTTAGCAAAAGGTAGCCAATTCAAAGTATTAGTTCCAAGCCTTGGTTTGCATTCGATTATAAAGACAAAATAAGACAAAAGGTAGGGATGGGTTTATGTGTAATGTAACAATAGTACCGCGACATAAAAGACATAATAGTTTGATATCAAATTGCAGCTGGCAAACAATAACCGTAACAGCGGGTTTCCCCCGCAACCTCCGTTTTAGCCATCAACTCATTCTCTACAAACAAGCCTTTGCATTTCAAACACACCGTCGCGACATAAAGTCGCTGCTACGAAAATACATATTGGTTTCGACGGAAGTCACAGCAAGCAATACATACACGTAGCAGCGGGTTTACCCCGCGACCTCCGTTTTACCCGTCAACTCATTCTTTACAAACACGGCTTTGTATTTCAAATACTCTGTCGCGACATAAAGTCACAGCAAGCAATACATAATCGTAGCAGCGGGTTTACCCCGCGACCTCCGTTTTGGCCATCAACTCATTCTTTACAAACACGGCTTTGTATTTCAAATACTCTGTCGCGACATAAAGTCGCTGCTACAAAACACACAAGGGTTCAACATCAAATCACAGCAAACAACACCTAACCGTAGCAGCGGGTTTACCCCGCGAAATAAAATCCACCCCGCCAAATTTCGTGATTTCTTCTCCATCAATTGTACTCCTAGGCAAACGCGCGTAAAATTCGGCCATTGCAGAAAAAATGAAAAGACAACCTATGATTGACCAAAACCTTATCAGCCAATTGGTAAAGCAGGCGCTAGACGAAGACCTTAATTATCAAACACCAAACGAAGGTGATATTACCGCAGCCCTTATCCCAGAAACGCAGCAAGCAAATGCCTATGTGATCACAAGGGAAGATTGTGTGTTCGTTGGCAAGGCGTTAATCGAAGAAGTTTTTCAACAAGTTGACCCAAGTGTTAGCGTCAACGTACTTGTGAACGACGGCGATTTTGTCGCCGCCAACACTCGCTTGTTTACCGCAAGCGGCTCAGCGAGAGCGATTCTAACCGCAGAGCGCACGGCGCTTAATTTTGTACAAACGCTATCGGGCACGGCAACCACCACAGCAAAATATGTTGAGGTGTTAAGTGGTACGCAAACCAAACTGCTAGATACACGTAAAACCATCCCAGGATTAAGAGCGCTACAAAAATACGCCGTTAAATGTGGCGGTGGTAAAAATCACAGAATTGGCCTCTTCGACGCGTATCTTATTAAAGAAAACCACATTGCCGCCCGTGGCAGTATCGCCAAAGCCGTTGCGACTGCACGTAATAACCACCCAGACAAGCCGGTGGAAGTTGAAGTAGAAAACCTAGGCGAATTACAACAAGCCTTAGATGCGGGCAGCGATATTATTATGCTGGACAACTTCAGCGTAAGTGAAATTCAACAAGCGGTTGAAATCACGCAAGGCAAAGCTAAGCTAGAAGTCTCTGGTAATATGACCATTGAAATTTTGACGACTTACGCACAAGCCGGTGTTGATTTTATTTCAAGCGGCGCACTGACCAAACATGTACAAAGCATCGACCTGTCGATGCGCTTCGAATAACTTTCGCTAAATTTAAAAAAGCGCTCTGATAGGGCTCATTGCCGGGCCCTTTCTTTTTTATAGTGCTATCAAGTAACCAGTAAATCACTCACCTCAGTTGATTTTTCCGCTCCTTAAGATATCGGATTTTTCATTTTTAAAAAGAATACCACTTTGTACCAGCAAATAATGTTGCACTCACTCTGTAACCCTCCGTAATAGAGAAAGTTTTCTATTTCGTTGACAAACCTACTTAAAACCCGTTAAATACGACAAAAGAACTAGAGTGTAACAAGATCTTAATGTTCAGTAACGATTAATTCCGTTCGTTTTTTGAACCGATATTAGGAAAGCTTGAGCTACCGCAAGAGAATCAATAATTTATTATTAAAATTCAATTGCTGAGCTCAGCGTTTACTATTAAAGTAAATGTTAATTGTGATCGCTGAAACTAAATCGGTGCTACACTTCTAGTTGATTAGGGAACGGTCACAAACTTAACGGGTTTAGCTTTTAAGATTTTTGAATGATGAACTTGTTGCATCTTCTTGGTCGCCGTTAAGTCAATTTGAGCACACCAGTTTGTTGATTCGATGGATTGGTAATTATTGCAAAGGTTTTAATAAACGCTTAACTTAAACCTATTATGGTTAAGACACTTAAAATTTAGGAGACACATCATGACTCAAAAACAACAGGGTGGTTTTACCCTAATCGAACTAATGATTGTTATCGCAATCATCGGTATTCTTGCAGCAGTAGCTCTGCCTGCTTACCAAAACTATACGAAAAAAGCGCGCTTTACAGAAGTAGTGTTGGCGGCCGAATCGGTAAAACAACTGGTCGATATTTGCTTCCAAACTCGTGGCGCTGGTGTTTTAGCTAATTGTGATACTGCTGCCGAAATCGGTCTGGATGCTGATGGTGCAGCAGCTGGAACGCACGTAGCCTCAGTTGCAGTTACAGAAACAACTGCCGTAATTACAGCAACGGGTGCCGCATCAGTTGACAGCAGTACATTTGTACTTACCCCGACAGCAACCAATGGAACATTAACATGGGCCCAAACTGGTGACTGTATAGCCGATGGTCTTTGCTAGTAGGGCAAATTCATACAAATACCAAGGCTATTCTGTTAGCCTTGGATATTCTTTGTTGGAAGTTATGGTTGTAATAGCTATTATCTCCATTCTAGCAAGTATAGCCATACCCCTTTTTGACAACAAATTTAAAAAAGCAAGATTTGTTGAAGTGATAATTGCAGTAGAAGCTGTAAAGAAAGGAGTTGAAACTTGCTACGTAACTAGAGGAGCTTATCAGTTAGAAAACTGCAATACATTTCAAAAACTTGGTCTATCTTTATCATCAATAAGTTCTCCATTACACGTAAGCTCTGTTCAAATAAGCTTTGACTCAACAATAAAAATTACGGGTATTGCTAACCCGAGCGCTTCAAATGGTACAAATGACAACTACATTCTTGAAGGTTCTGAAAGCAACAACACTATCATTTGGTCTCTTAATTCATCTAGTACTTGCATCGCAGAAGGCACCTGCTAAGCCATGAAATCAGATAAGAATAATGCTAATAACTTAGACACTTTTATATGGTCCGGTGTCAATAACCGAGGAAAAAAGCTTCAAGGTGAAATGACAGGTCAGAGTGTCGCTTTGGTGAAAGCTCAACTTCGCAAGCAAGGCGTTATTCCGTCAAAAGTAAAGCGAAAACCCAAACCCTTATTTGGTTTTGGTGGCGCAAAGAAAATAACCGCCGCAGATATTGCGACTACCACCAGACAAATTGCCACCATGTTGATGGCTGGTGTTTCTTTGGTACAGACCTTAGAAATGCTCTCAAAAGGAATAAAAAATAAAAGCCTATCAAAGTTAATTGGCCACATTTGCGATGAAGTTAAAGCAGGACAACCTCTTGCTAGATCACTGCGTGCTCATCCAAGATATTTCGATGAACTTTATTGCGATCTTGTCCACTCAGGCGAACAATCGGGAGCACTAGATACTATTTTTGATCGAGTAGCTCTATATAAAGAAAAATCAGAAGCACTAAAGTCCAAAATTAAAAAAGCATTATTTTATCCAGTCGCTGTTATTGCTGTAGCCCTAATTGTTACTGGTATTTTGCTTATTTTCGTTGTACCTCAGTTTCAGGATATATTTAACGGTTTTGGTGCCGAACTCCCAGCTTTTACGCTAATGGTTATCGCGATTTCCGAATTTATGCAGGAATATTGGTGGGTATTTGTACTTGGTATTGGCCTTTTTGGTTACACCTATAAAGAAATGCTTATTCGCAGCCCTGCGGTAAAGCATTTTAATGACCGTATGATGTTACGTATCCCAGTGATTGGCGAGATCCTTAAAAAGGCAGCCGTAGCGCGTTATGCTCGCACACTTTCTACTACCTTTGCTGCGGGTGTTCCCCTTGGTGATGCGCTCGATTCTGCCGCAGGTGCATCGGGCAATATTATTTATAAAAACGCAATTAAAGAAATTAAAGCAGAGGTTAACTCGGGTAACCAAATGCACTGGGCAATGCATAACACCAAGGTCTTCCCTGATATGGTGGTGCAAATGGTGTCTATCGGTGAAGAATCGGGCTCGCTAGATGGTATGCTGGCAAAGGTTGCCAACATTTATGAGCAAGAAGTCGATGATGCGGTGGATGGCCTTTCTAGCCTATTAGAACCATTAATTATGGTGGTCCTCGGCGTACTGATCGGTGGCCTTATCATTGCCATGTACTTACCGATATTCCAACTAGGCTCTGTTATTTAATTTTGTTCACAAAATTACACCATTTAGAGGTACCGTGCTGTGCCTCTCAATAGTGCTGTGTGGTAAACTGAAAAAACCTATACCGAGCATGCCTCGGTAATTTAAACAAAAAATATAAGCAAGCGCCCAACTTATGCAAGATATTATCAACTTGATGCAAACCCAGTTATGGTATTGGTTACTCACTGTCGGACTCGTTAGTCTTTGCATCGGTAGCTTTCTCAATGTGGTTATTCTTCGCTTACCTAAAATGATGAAGCAGAGCTGGCAATCAGAATGTCGCGTGTTGCTCGCCGATGAGCTACCCAAACAAACCACTGAAGCACCCGTATTTAATTTAATTAAACCAAATTCTCAATGCCCGAGCTGTAAAACGCCGATTAAAGCGTGGCAAAACATTCCACTGATCAGCTGGCTATTATTAAAAGGCAAATGCAACCACTGCGACGCGTCAATCTCTGTCCGCTATCCTTTGGTGGAGCTAACAACCGCCCTACTCTCCACATGGGTTGCGTGGCATTTTGGTGCCACTTTAGAAGCTACTCTGTACATTTTAATTACTTGGGTGTTAGTCGCACTTACGGTTATCGATATCGACGAAATGTTGCTGCCCGATCAGTTAACACTACCAACCTTATGGTTAGTACTGGTTGCCAGTTGTTTTGGTGTTGGCATCGAGCCCAATGATGCCATCATTGGTGCGGCCATAGGTTATTTGAGTTTATGGAGTGTGTATTGGCTCTTTAAATTACTTACAGGTAAAGAAGGCATGGGCTATGGCGACTTTAAACTGCTAGCCATCTTTGGGGCATTGATGGGCTGGCAAGCAATTCTAACCATAGTGCTACTTTCAAGCCTGGTCGGGGCAATTATTGGTAGCATCCAATTAAGTGTTCAAGGCAGAGATAAAGCCACCCCAATCCCATTTGGCCCTTACTTAGCCATCGCAGGCTGGATCACCTTAATGTACGGCGAGCAGCTGCAGCTGTGGTACGTAAACTTAATAATGTAAAGTAAGACAATGCTAAAAACGAATAATTGGATTTTAGGGGTGACGGGCGGTATTGGTGCGGGTAAAACGGCCATCACTAACCACTTGCAGCAAAAAGGGATAGAGATTGTTGACGCCGATATCGTCGCACGAGAAGTAGTCGCGCTTGGCAGCGCTGGCCTGCAAGCAATTGCTGATGAGTTTGGCAGTGCCATTTTACAGCCTGACGGCAACTTAGACAGGGCCAAGTTAAGAGCCATTATTTTTGCTGATGCCGACAAAAAACAGTGGCTTAATGAGCTACTTCACCCACTTATCCGTAATGAAATACTCACGCAGTTAAACGCAGCGCAAAGCGATTACGTGGTTTTAGCGGCGCCCCTGCTGTTCGAAAATGGCTTAGAGCGCTACTGCGACGCCACTTTACTTGTTGATGTCGCGGTTGATACGCAAATCGCAAGAACAACCAGCCGTGATTCGGTAGATGCAGCGCAAGTAAACCGTATTATCGAGTCGCAGTTACCGCGCTCAGATAAACAAGCAAAAGCGGACTACATACTAGACAACGACCGACCGCTACTTGAAAGCCTGCAAGAGGCAGATAGATTACACAGTGAGTTTATCAATCTAGCAAAAGTGAAAGTAAGACTAAATAATTAGGCTAGACTTGGCTGTAAAACTTAATCTACACTCACAGTGATAACTTGGCATTTTTCCAACTTAATGATAAATATTGAATATGCATTCAATGTGAAGGCAAAGAGGTACTATGGAACATCATTCCCCGCTACTGCGTAAATTTATTACCTTAGGGCGAGTTACTGCTGAGCAAATAAAGTCTCGCCAGTCAGAAGCAAACACCACCGCCGAGTTGATTTGCCTAAGTTCAGGAATGAGCTCCAAAGAGCTAGCTGAAGAATGCCTAGACTTATTCAAGGTGCCCTTTTTTAATCTTGATCACTTTAACGTTAGTGAAATTCCACCGGCGCTAGTCAAAGAAAAGCTGATCCGTAAGCACCATATTTTACCGCTGGTACAAAAAGGTAGAAAACTCTATGTAGCGGCTTCCGATCCTACTGATTTTGGCGCATTTGAGAACTTTGAGTTTAGTACTGGATTACAGTGTGAAGTCTTAGTCGCCGACTACAAAAAGCTCGAAGCAAAGATTGATCAGCTGTTTGATGCAACGGGCGGTCTCTCGATCTCTGAAGAAGAATTTAAAGAATTTGCCGACTTAGAAGTTGATGACGAGCCTAAACAGCAAAACACCAACGAAGATAAAGACGATGCGCCAATTATCGTTTATATCAATAAAATCTTAATGGACGCGATAAAGAAAGGCGCGTCGGATCTGCACTTTGAGCCCTACGAAAAAAAATACCGCGTGCGTTTTCGTATCGATGGCCTGCTGCATGAGATGGCAAGTCCACCAAACACACTGGCTACTCGCCTCGCCGCCCGTATCAAAGTGATGGCGCACTTAGACATAGCGGAAAAACGTAAACCGCAAGATGGCCGCATTAAATTAAAGATCTCCGAGCGCAAAAGTATCGATTTTCGTGTGAGTACACTGCCTACCATGTGGGGCGAGAAAATCGTAATGCGTATTCTAGATTCGTCCAGCGCCATGCTCGGCATTGACGTGCTAGGTTATGAACCAGAGCAAAAGCAGCTTTATCTCGACGCACTAGAGCAGCCTCAGGGCATGATTTTGGTAACCGGCCCAACGGGTTCCGGTAAAACCGTGTCACTTTACACTGGCTTGAATATTCTTAATCAGCCAGAGCGCAATATCAGCACGGCGGAAGACCCTGTCGAAATAAACCTTGAGGGTATTAACCAAGTACAAATCAATACCAAAGCAGATATGACTTTCGCCAATGCCTTGAGAGCATTTTTGCGTCAGGATCCGGATGTGGTGATGGTTGGTGAGATCCGTGACCTTGAAACCGCTGAGATCTCGATAAAAGCCGCCCAAACCGGTCACTTAGTATTGAGTACGCTGCACACTAACTCTGCGCCTGAAACACTCACTCGCCTATTAAACATGGGCGTGCCAGCATACAACGTAGCAAGCTCGGTGAGTTTGATTATTGCCCAGCGTCTCGCAAGACGCCTTTGTCCTAAGTGTAAAACACCTGAAACGCTGCCGGAAGAAGCCTTGTTAGGGCAAGGCTTTACTGCCGAGCAAATTAAAGAGATTACCCTTTTCGCGCCTAAAGGCTGTGAAAACTGTACCGACGGTTACAAAGGCCGTGTGGGTATTTATGAGGTGGTAAAAATCACGCCAGAGCTTTCGCACCTGATCATGGAAGGGGGCAATTCTCTTGAGATTGCCGAAAAAGCAGAGCAGTTAGGTTTTGATAACTTACGTAAATCTGGCCTGAAAAAAGCCGCCGCAGGGGTGACATCGCTTACAGAAATCAACCGCGTAACGAGTTATTAAGACTGATTGATTAAGACAAAAAGCTCGCGATGTAAAATCGCTCCTACAAATAAGGTAACACCCGTGTGGGAGCCGCTTTACGCGGCGAGCTTTATGAAAAATATCGCGATGTAAAATCGCTCCTACAAATAAGGTAACATAGGTGTGGGAGCCGCTTTACGTGGCGAGCCTGATGAAAAATATCGCGATGTGAAATCGCTCCTACAAATAAGGTAACATAGGTGTGGGAGCCGCTTTACGCGGCGAGCTTGATAAAAAAGTTCGCGATGTAAAATCGCTCCCACAAATTAGGTAACACCTGTGTGAGAGCTGCTGTATGCGGCTAGCGTGATGAAAAAGATCGCGATGTGAAATCGCTCCTACAAATAAGCTAACACCCGTGTGGGAGCCGCTTTATGCGGCGAGCTTGATGAAAAATATCGCGATGTAAAATCGCTCCCACAAATCAGCTATACAAATTTTGCGGTACTTTAAGCACATTAATATGTACTGTGACTTCCTCACGGTCATGATATAGGTGTTTTGCTTGGATCTCGTAATCCACATTGTACTTTTGCAGCTCTTCATGGATAAGCGTAAGACATTCATACACGCTATCGAAGCGTTTTTTCATCGGTAGCTTTAAGTTAAAGATCAGTTCTCGAGCGAACGCATTCACCACCCAGTCCACCATTAAATCTGCAACACGCGTTGGCTTTTCGACCATATCACACACCAGCCAATCAATATTGCGCTTTTCTGGGCGATATTTGAATCCATCTTCACGGTAGTGCTTCACTTGTCCCGTTTCCATCAGGTCATCATTCATCGGGCCATTATCGATTGAGGCGACAAACATGCCACGGCGTACGAGTTGGTATGTCCAACCACCAGGACAAGCACCTAAATCAACGGCTCGCATCCCCGCACGCACACGTATCTCTTGCTGATCTTTAGGCACAAAGACATGGAATGCCTCGTCTAATTTTAGCGTCGAGCGGCTTGGTGCGTCCGATGGCATTCTCAGACGTGGGATCCCCATAAAAAATGGTGAATTGTTATCACTAAACGAATAACCAACATAAGCGGTGTTATTGGCAAGGAACAATACATGTAATACAGGCTTGGCAGGTTTTACCTCACGAGTCAGCTTGTTTTGCTTCTCGAGCGCCTTAGACAAAGGCGTTGAAAACTTTTTGCAGAATTTAGAAAGTTCCTTTCCTTCGTTAGTATCTGGCGTTTCAACGCGCAGCTCACCACACAAAGGAAAATCTTCCACAGCCGCTTTTATCACGCTCACTCTGTCTTCAATCGGCATATGGGTATGTAAAGAGCCAACAAACCACTGCCTTGCAAACACCAGTTTCTTAAAGTCGATTTTTTTCGCTAAGGTCTCAGCATCATTTGGCGAAAAACACTCAAATGTTACAAAAGCAGTATTCGGCTTAGCTTTTACGTAGCCAGCAATTCCATGCTTTGCAGCATAATGATTAATTTCGGCTGCGGCGTCACTTTCAAAACCACCGCGACAATAGATAACGATACTCGACATTAGATTCTCTAGATTAAAAGGAAGATTTAGCAGCTTGAACTATCAATAAAATCCAAGCAATTAAAAAACAGGTACCACCAATTGGAGTGATAGGCCCTAGCCATTTCATACCCGTTAAGGCAAGTAAGTACAAACTACCACTAAATAGCAGTACACCAGCAATAAACAGGCCACCAGCAACTTGTACCTTGAGGCCCCATTTGATTAAAAACGCGGTGGCAATAATGGCAAGGCCGTGAGTCATTTGGTATTGCGCCGCCGTATTAAAAATACCAATGGCATAGTCGCTCAAACGTCCTTTGAGACCGTGAGCGGCAAACGCGCCTAGAGCCACAGACAATAAACAAAACACGCTGCCAATAATCAAGTAGAGCTTAGCCATGACAGCGCTCCTTAATAAAATTCGCCGCAATCACGGCAGCATTCGCGCGGCTCTCTGACTCGCTTACACCACTCACCTTACGTGGCTTGAGTGAATGGTCGCCATCTTTGAGCCATTTCACCATGACTTGCTCTGGAAAGCACATGGCATCAACCTCTGTGCGGTTGCCAAAGGTATCACGTTCGCCTTGTAAAATGAGCAGCGGGCATTTCAGCTCAGGAAAATGGTCCACTCTGAGCTTTTCCGGCTTACCAGGCGGGTGGAATGGGTAGCCAAACGCAAGTACTCCTTCCACCTTTACAGTGGTTTCACAGGCCAGCATAGATGCCATACGCCCGCCCATTGACTTACCACCAATAAAGAGCGGTAGACTTGGTTCTACTGCGGCCAGTACTTGTTGAAAATACGCGAGTAGCTTAGGGGCACGCTCTGGTGGGCGTTTTTTCCCTTCTTGTTTGGCTTGCTGCATATATTCAAAATCAAAGAGCCCAACTTGAACGCCCTTAGAAGCAAGCAATTTAGCCATTTCTTGCATAAAATCGCTATCGCTTCCTGCGCCTGCACCATGGGCAAAAATAAACTGTGCAACTGGGTTTTCAGCATAGTGCCATTCAATATTTACTGCGCTCATAAACTATTTAACTCTTGTTCGTGTTCTACCATACCGAGCATCCATTCTTTGAATGAAACTATTTTACCCAGCTCTGACTGCGACTCTCTAAATACCAAATAATAGGCATTTTTACTTTCGAGGTGGTGACTAAACGGAATAACCAGTCGCCCTGCATCTATATCCGGTCTTGCCAGTACGCTATTTCCCAGCGCCACACCTTGGCCGTGAATTGCTGCCTGTAACACCATAGAAGAGTGACTGAAGATAGGCCCGGTATTGACCGCCACATTTCTGACCCCAGCGGTTTTCATCCATGCCTTCCAAGCGCGACGCGTGGTGTCATGGAGTAAAGTATGTTGCGCTAGGTCGCTTGGCTGATTTAACGGTTTTGGGCCGGTTAATAAAAATGGACTACATAACGGCACTAAATACTCAGTATGTAGCTTATGGGTTTGCACCCCATTCCAATTACCACGGCCATAGTAAATCGCGACATCAACGTCATCCGTTAACGAGTTGTCGTCGTGATCTTGGGCTTTGATCCGTACGTCGATTTCAGGATGCAACTCATTAAAGTTACTCAGCCTTGGTACCAACCATTGAATTGCAAAGCTTGGCGTCAAACTCACCGTTAGCGACCCTTTTGCGCCTCGTGCTAGGAGCTTTTCAGTCGCATCGATTAATTGTGAAAAAATATCTTTAATATCGAGGTAATAGCCCTGCCCTTCCTCAGTTAACAGTAAGGAGCGATTTTTTCGCAAAAACAGTTTTAAACCTAGATGTTCTTCTAAGATTTTAATTTGATGACTAACCGCAGCTTGAGTGACGTACAACTCCTCTGCTGCTTTGGTAAAGCTCAGGTGTCGTGCCGCCGCCTCAAAGGCTTTTAATGCATTTAATGGTGGAACTCGTCGTGACATTCATTCATGCCTATAAAAAACCCGCTAACCGCGGGCAAGTAAAATCCCCAAACAACATCTAATAATGAGGTCGCTTGGGTATAGATTATAAATCAGCTGCGCTGGTGTCCAGTGGCGCAAAACTCTTAACTAGTTCATCTACCGCTTTCATCTGCTGTAGGTAGCCTTCAAGTTTAGCCAATGGCAATGCACAAGGACCATCACACTTAGCTTCATTTGGATTCGGATGCGCTTCAATAAAGAGTCCAGCTAACCCAAGTGCCATACCGCTCCGAGCAAGCTCAGCAGCCTGAGCACGGCGGCCATCGGCAGAGTCGCTACGACCACCTGGACGCTGTAGCGCATGTGTCGCATCAAAAATAACAGGAGCCATACGCTTCATGTCATCCATGCCCAGCATATCTACGATCAAGTTGTTATAACCAAAGCTGCTGCCGCGTTCACAGAGGATAACTTTGTCATTGCCCGCTTCATTAATTTTCTTAATGATATGACGCATTTCATGTGGCGCTAAAAACTGTGGTTTTTTCACGTTGATCACCGCGCCAGTTTCTGCCATAGCGACAACTAAGTCAGTTTGACGGGCAAGAAACGCAGGTAACTGGATCACATCAGCAACTTCCGCAACGGGTTTTGCTTGGAATGGCTCATGTACATCAGTGATAACCGGTACATTAAAGGTCTTTTTGATTTCTTCAAAAATCTTTAAGCCTTCTTCCATGCCAGGGCCACGGTAAGAGTTAATTGACGAGCGATTAGCCTTATCAAATGACGCTTTAAATACGTATGGGATCCCAAGTTTACTTGTGACCTCAACGTAATGCTCTGCGATTTGCATTGCTAAGTCACGAGACTCAAGCACATTCATTCCACCGAACAGTACAAACGGCTTATCGTTTGCGACTTCTCGTCCCGCAACGTTAATAATATCTGTATTCATTTTTTATCCTTTAGCTGCCTATTACACGAAGCAATTGTCCGCATAACCAAGCCATATAAGTACCAAGGGCATAACCAAGCACCGCCAGTAACACACCGACCGGAGCAAGCGCAGGGTGGAATGCCGAGGCCACCACCGGCGCAGATGCCGCACCACCAATGTTTGCTTTACTGCCAACGGCAACATAAAACACAGGTGCTTTAATTAATTTAGCAACAATAAATAACAAACCAACATGTACGGCCATCCAAATAACACCAATAACGACGTATTTAGGCGCCTCAACAATTTTGGTGATATCCATGTGTAGACCAATGGTTGCTACTAAAATATATAAAAAGCTTGAGCCAATTTTTGACGCGCCAACCGCTTCATATTGACGTGCTTTGGTAAACGAGAGTGCCAGACCTATGGTCGTAACGAGAACAATGATCCAAAATAGTTTGCTATGAAGAGAAAACTTCTTCAGCTCTGGGTAATTACTACTAAAAAATGGCACCAGTAAGTCTGCAGCAAAATGCGCAAACCCCGTTGCACCAAAAGCAAAACCAACTAGGATCATCAAATCTTTAAGTTCGGGCTTTCTTGCGTGCTCAGCTTCAAATGCTTGTACTTTGTCAATTAGGCGGTTGATTGAAGAAGTATCCGCCCCTGTTCGCGCATCAATTTCTTTATTGCGCGCCGCCATATAGAGCAAGCACGCCATCCACAAGTTTGCGACAACAATATCAACCGTTACCATGATGGTGAAGATTTCTCCGCCCGCGCCGTAAATCTCTTTCATCGCCACCATATTGGCACCGCCACCAATCCAGCTTCCTGCCAGCGCGGCCATACCACGCCATACGGCTTCTGGGCCAGTTACACCTAGTAGCTCAGGCATAAAGGTAGCAGTAAGTAAAAGCGCAATTGGGCCACCAATCACCACACCCACCGTTCCCGTTAGGAACATGATAATCGCCTTTTTACCCAAAGCCGCTATCGATTTTAGGTCAATACTCAGTGTCAATAGCACCAAACAAGCGGGTAACAGATAATACTTTGCTACCGTGTAAACATCGTTATTGTTGCCATCAACGATACCAAAGGTATTTAACAGAGATGGTAAGAAATAACACATCAACAGCGCTGGCACGTACTTGTAAAACTTTGCCCAAACTCCGCTTTTTTGACTCGATGTGTAAAAAACAAACCCCAGAATAACGGCCAACAGGCCCATAATTACCGCGTTATTGGTAACGAGCGCAGCGCTTTGCTCCATAAATCCTCGCTGTTATTATTTTTTATATACTATTTTTAATGCAAAATATTATTATGATCGGCCAACTCTTTGATCTGATGCTGGATCACTTCAATGGTTGGGTCGTCCGGACATTCATCAACAAAAAATTGTAAGTCGTCTTTTGCCATCTTCGGACAATTTAATTGGTTGAGTAGATAGCCTCTATCACGACGTTCATAAGGATCATCGCCTAAGATATCCATCAATTGCTCGACGCAACTTAGCGCGTGACCAAACTTTTCTGCCGCAATAAACGCCCACTTTTGCTGAGACAAATAAAGCTTTAACGACTCTTCGTTAAAAATAAGCTCCATCGGCTCTTGGTCTTTTTCTTGCTCTTTGTCTTGGTTGTTTTCGTTTTCTGGAATTATGTACCAGCTCTGATGGCCTGAGCTTGGCTCAATGACGTAACCTTCTTCTTCGCTAAAAGCGACGTGTACGACAATCTCTCCTTGGCTTAGGGCAAGACTGGCCTCTAATTTCGCTCGTTCAAGCAGATGCACTAAAACAAGACCCAGTGCGGTATTGGTACCACTGCGCATAGAAAGTGCGTAACAAACGCTATTGAGCTTATATTCAGGCACCTTTTGACTGCTACCACTGAATAGCCACAAGGTATAAAAAGCGTCTAAGATTTCATCCAAACATTTATGATTGTTTGTATGCTTATGGCGAATTTCATCCACGGCAAATTCAAGCTCTGCTAACTGACACAAAGTTTCATTGGTGTCAGCTTGTGCATCCCAACTTTGCTCAGCCTTGATACAGCGGATCAACGGCGGATAGGAAAATGCATCTGAATTGTCATCGAGAGATAAGTCATTCTCATCTAACCAGATATCATTCTTCATAGAATTCGGTTTCTCTTGAATTGCTTTCATTTAGAACGACTAGTTTACCACTTTTTGTCATATTCCCAAGGGGGGAAATTTAGTAATACCAATCTATCGTTCGCTGAAATAGTAAAAATGTTTACTTATTATGGAGATATTGAAGCGCTCGGTGATAAACCAAGCGCCAATTGAAATGGTTAAGCAAAGAAGCCTTGTTTGCTCACGGCAAGGTGCGCGATGGCCATTAGTACCAATGTTGCAGCGCCTAGCGCCAAATATTTGGTCTTTTTAACACTTGCTTTTGCAATTACAAAGCCCAATGCGATATAACCAAACACCAATACGATTTTTTGTAGTAGCCAAGGTTGTTGTGCAGGATTGAGCCCCGCCGTTACCGCCAAAATGACCGCTGTAACTAACAACAAAGTGTCTACGCTGTGGCTGGTAATAAACACGCCTTTGTTTGTTGCTAATTTACCTGAACCCAAACGCGAAAACGCGCGAGTGTAAAAAAGCACTATGCTCAATACCACAAATAGTAAGTGCGTATGTTTTAACGCCATGTAATCCATATTATTCTCTAATCAGGGAAACGTTGTAGGATCAATTCTAACTCATTAATACAACGGTTGAATACATCCACGAGTTTGGGGTCAAAGTGTTTTCCCTTTTGCGCAGTAATCTCTTTTTGTGCATCTTCTTGGCTCCATGCCTCTTTGTAGCAACGTTTATGGCGTAACGCATCATACACATCAGCTAGTGCTACGATGCGACCATAAAGGTGTATTTCATCGCCTTTTTTTCCTTTCGGATAACCGCTGCCATCCCATTTTTCATGGTGGTCACGAGCGATTAGTGCGCCCGCACTGACAATCTCACGGCGAGAGTCTTTTAACAAGTCAAAGCCTTTGTCTGTATGGGTTTGCATGACTTTCCACTCTTCGTCATCCAGCTTGCTAGGCTTATTTAAAATCGCGTCAGGAATACCAACTTTACCCACGTCGTGCAGTGGTGACGCCATTTTCACCAGCTCAGCTTCTTTATCAGAAAGACCCATTTCTTTGGCAAGCGTATGACAAAGATATGCAACGCGCTTAACATGATTGCCGGTATTGGTGGAATGAAGCTCAAGCGCTTCACTTAAACGGATCACCAGTTCTTGCTGGGTATCTTCAATCTCGGCTTGTAGCTGTACATTTTCGTACGCCAATTGCATATTCTGGGCAAAAATATCGATTAAATGACGCTGAGTTTCGGTTAAGAACTCAGGAATACCAGACACAAATAGCATTGAGGCGTGGTTATAGTCACTGGAGCAATAGGCAAATAGGTAATTGTCTTTATATACAATATCTTTATCTTGTAGTGCTTTTAAGCAGGCATCCATTTGATCGCTGCTAAGCACTTCAGAAATCGGCTTACCTTCACTACTTTCAAACTCTCCACGCCCTGCAAATACAACCAGCTGATCGTTCGTTTGGCCAGCTTCTTTACCCGCTGCAAGTGACGTTGCATACATAGCTTGGTCGACCGTACCTATCAGCGACGTAAGTTGCTGTAGCACGCCCTCAATAAAACTCTCAATTGAATGAGTAGCAAAAATATCACGGGAGGCTTTAATGATTTTCTCAAGCCCTTGTCTTGATTGATCGATGGCGAGAATGTCACGATATGAACGTAAACTCGACATGACGACAGTAAAGAGCTTTTGCGCGGTGAGTTCTGTTTTTGACTTATAGTCGTTGATATCGTAGTTCACGATAACTTGGCGCTCAGGCGCTTGGCCCGGCTGACCAGTTCTTAAAATGATACGGATATGATTGTTTTTGGCGGTTTCACGAATGTATTTTGCGACCTGCAAACCAGCATCGTCGGTTTCCATGACAACATCCAGCAATACCACCGCAGCATCGGGATTGGCATCGACGATTTTCTTTGCTTCTTCACCCGAATAAGCGCTAATAAATTCCAGACGCTTTTTTTGAAACTCAAAGTCACTCAGTGCTAATTTTGTCACTGCATGCACTTCGGGCTCATCATCGACAATAATAACCTTCCAAGTGCCTACTTTTTCAGGTTCAACTACGTCAGCGGGTTCGTCTGAAAACAAAAAATCATCCATATTGCGGATCCTATTGAAGCGCCTAACTTTCGTGTGAGTTCGTGACTTTACGGCAACATTGCCAACGTCACTCTATCACACCCTGCCATATCTTTTATTGTAAGTATATTAATATACGCCATTTCTGCAAAAAACTGTTGGATCTTATCTGCTTGCTCAAAGCCATGTTCAAGCAGCAAATATCCCCCCGAGTTCAGATGTTGCTTAGCCGTCCTGATGATATGAAAAATATCCGCATAGCCATGGTCATCCGCGACCAGCGCACTGAGCGGCTCAAATCTCACATCCCCTTGTGATAAGTGATGATCAGCTTCATCAATATAAGGCGGATTACTCACAATCAAATCAAACTGTTGCTCTGCAACTGCACTAAACCAATCACTTTGCAAAATCGACACGTTTCTAAAGCCCAACTGAGATTGATTAGACTTTGCAAGCGCCACGGCGTCTGCTGAAGCATCTACTGCGGTGATTTGCCAAGCCGGATATTCACTCGCCAACGCCAGTGCAATCGCGCCAGTACCTGTGCCTAAGTCTAGCACCTGAGCGTCATTTGGCATGCTGAGAGTTAAAACATGCTCAACCAGAGTCTCAGTATCAGGCCTTGGAATAAGCGTGCTGTTGTTCACTTTTAAAGGCAGGCTCCAGAATTCTCTTTGACCTGTGATGTGTGCGACAGGCTCTCCCGTAACACGGCGTGCAATACATTCTTCGAATTGCTGCTGCTCTAGTGCAGAAAGCTCAGCTTCGGGCCAAGTAAAGAGATAAGTGCGGTTTTTATCGATCACATGGAGTAATAACACTTCGCTATCGAGCTTTGCTGACTCGGAGTGTGGTAACAACTCAGAGGTTGCCCAAGCAACGGCTTGGGCAATGTTAAGTGTTGGCATTAATCGCTTTCGCTCATTGCTGCTAATAGATCAGCCTGATATTCAATAACCAGCGGATCGATAACAGCACCCAACTCACCGGAGATCACTTCATTAAGGCGATATAGCGTCAAGTTGATACGGTGATCGGTAATACGGCCCTGTGGGAAGTTGTAAGTACGAATACGCTCAGAGCGGTCACCGCTACCTACTAGATTACGACGTTCAGAAGCTTCTGCCGCTGCACGTTTTTCATCTTCTGCTTGCTGTAAGCGCGCACTTAGTACAGACAGCGCTTTCGCTCTATTTTTATGTTGTGAACGTTCGTCCTGACATTCAACCACAACGCCTGTCGGCAAGTGAGTGATACGAATAGCAGAATCGGTTTTGTTTACGTGCTGACCACCTGCGCCCGAAGCACGGAAAGTATCCACTTTTAGGTCAGATGGATTAATTTCAATTGCTTCTGCCTCTGGGATCTCTGCCATCACGGCAACCGTACATGCAGAGGTGTGAACACGGCCTTGAGATTCCGTTTCAGGCACACGTTGTACACGGTGAGCACCAGATTCAAACTTAAGTTTGCCATAAACACCGTCGCCACTAATGTTAGCGATAACTTCTTTATAGCCACCGTGCTCGCCTTCGTTAGCGCTCACGATTTCAACGCGCCACTTTTGCGTTTCTGCATAGCGGCTATACATACGGAATAAATCGCCAGCGAAAATCGCGGCTTCATCACCACCGGTTCCCGCACGCACTTCCAAGAATACGTTGTTATTGTCTTTTGGATCTTTGGGTAACATCAATACTTGAAGGTCATCTTCAAGCGCAGCAATGGCAGCTTTTGCTTCTTTATACTCTTCCTGTGCCATTTCACGCATGTCTGGATCTGAGTCTTTTAGCATTTCTTCAGCAGTTGCGACGTCTTCCTGAGCCTGTTGGTAGGCTGTAAACGCTTTAACTACATCTTCCAATTCTGAAAACTCTTTTGACAAGGCGCGAAAGCGGTTCTGATCGCTAATCACCTCAGGCGAGCTTAGCATCGCTTGAACTTCTTCATAGCGCTCTACTAAGGTTTCTAACTTACGATATACAGACTCTTTCATTTACACGTTATTCCTGCTCAATACCTAATGTTTGCTTGAGTTGCGCTAACTTATCTATATCGCCTTCTTTCGCAGCCTCTTGAATGGCGCGCGTTGGTGCGTGTGTTAGTCGATTACTCAGCTTATTTGCTAATTCAATAATAATTTTATCTGCTTCTTTGCCCGATTGTAGCTGATTTAGTGCTTTGTCCACGAGCTCATTTTTAATTTCTTGCGCGCTTTGGCGATACTGTCTAATCACATCCACTGAATGCAGCGAACGTTGCCACTCGGAAAACTCTTGCGTGCGTACATCGATGATCTGCTGCGCTTCAATAGCCGCCTGTTCACGACTGGCCAAGTTTTCATTGACTATCGCCTGCAGGTCATCAACTGAATAAAGATAAGCAGCATCCAACTCTGACACTTGGCTTTCGATATCGCGAGGCACCGCGATATCAATAAATAACATTGGTTTATGGCGACGTTTTTTAAGCGCTTGCTCGACCACTCCTTTACCGATAATTGGTAAGGTGCTCGCAGTTGAACTAATAACAATGTCTGCACTTGGTAGCGCATCTGGTAACTGTGCCAGTGAAATAACACTGCCGCCAACTTCTTTTGCTAGGTTTTGTGCGCGCTCAATTGTGCGGTTCGCGACTGTGATTGACTTTGGATTATGCTGCGATAAGTGTTTAGCAACTAACTCTATTGTTTCACCGGCACCAATTAACAAGACCTGAGTTTTATCCAATTGACCATAAATATGCTTTGCTAAATTAACAGCGGCATACGCCACTGAGACAGCACTTGCACCAATATCGGTTTCGGTGCGCACTTGCTTCGCCACCGAAAAAGTTTTTTGGAATAAACGCTCAAATGTTGGCTGAATTGCATGGTGTTGTTTGGCCGTACTAAAAGCTTGTTTAATTTGGCCAAGAATTTGTGGCTCACCTAACACCAATGAATCAAGACCGCAGGCAACTCGCATTAAATGGTTCACCGCATCCTGATTCATATGCACATAGACATTTTCTGTTAAGTCTCGTTGCTCTATGTTATGAAAATCTGACAACCAACCGAGTAGTGCTTGGGGATCAGCAGACTCAAGGCTACAATAGATCTCGGTTCGATTGCAGGTCGACACAATCACAGATTCTTTAAACTGCGAAGAATGTTGGAGTTGGTGCAATGCTTCTGTAAGCTGTTCTGGAGAAAACGCCACTTTTTCACGTAATTCTACAGACGCGGTTTTGTGATTGATACCAAGTGCGATGATGGTCATAGATGCCAGTATTGCTCGAGCCCTGCTTTAAAGCCGGCAATTTTACCAAAAATCAATCGAATATGGAAAGTAAGGAAAGGCCTTTGAGACAACTTCATTTGATTTTACTCATATTTTTATTAATTTTAACCGGTTGTGCGCAACAATTACCTCAGCAAAACGTAGCACAAGACTGGCAATCTAGGCTAAAACAACAAAAAAATTGGCAAGCGAGAGGTAAACTTGCATTTATTGCCCCAGACAATCGTCAATCAGCTAACTTTAATTGGTATTTAAAAGAAGAGAAACAAAATCTGATTTTAACCAGTTTTGTGGGCACCCGCATATTCGAGCTAGAAGAATTAGACACACATTCGGAGCTGACCTTTGAAGACAATGTCCATAAAGGCATGGACAGTAGCGATTTAGTTAAGCGTTTAAGTGGTCTCTCTCTTCCGGTCAATCAAGCCCCTCAATGGCTAACGGGCTTAGTTGAAGCGCCTGCCAGTGAACTTGATGATCTTGGCAGAATAAGCAATGCACAGTGGCAAAGCCCATCTGGCCGAGTGTGGCAAATCACCTATCAACAATATAAAATGCAAGACGGAATGTGGCTGCCTAGCCGCATGAAACTCTCGTCGACCAATATTGAGGTCAAAGTATTAATCACTTCATGGCAGTTTAAATGAAGACATTGACGCTAAGCGCACCGGCAAAATTAAATCTTTTTTTGCATATCAATGGCCGTCGAGAAGACGGCTACCATGAACTAGAAACTTTATTTACTTTCTTAGATTTTGGTGATGAATTAGCATTTACGCTAACCAGTAACCAGCAGGAAATCGTCATTTGTGGTAACACCGCAGGTATTCCACTTGAAGATAACCTCATTTATAAAGCCGCCAAAATTCTTGAGCCCTATAAAAAAATTGCGGCTGGTGTCGATATTCAGTTAAATAAACGGCTTCCCATGGGTGGAGGTGTTGGTGGTGGCTCGTCCGATGCCGCGACAACTTTATTGGCACTCAATATGCTGTGGCAATGTCAGCTTACTATCCCAGAACTTGCAAAACTCGGTCTCCAACTAGGCGCCGATGTGCCTGTTTTTGTTGAAGGTAAAACAGCTGTAGCCCACGGCGTTGGCGAGCAACTTGAGCCAATTGACATCGAAAAAAAATGGTATTTGGTGGTTGCCCCCCCCGTTCATGTCAGCACCGCGTTAGTCTTTACCCACCCAGACTTACCGCGCAATACGCCTAAGCTAAAAAGTGGTTGGAAACTCTCGGATACGGGCAACGACTGTCAAACTCTTGTCAAAAAGCTTTACCCCGAGGTTGAAAAGACCCTCGCGTGGTTGCTAAAATATGCACCAACCAAAATGACTGGTACTGGAGCTTGTTGTTTCGCGGAGTTTGAAAATCGTGAGGCAGCGCTGCGTGTGCTCGAAACTCTACCTTCATCTTGGCAGGGCTTTATTGCCCAAAATACAAGTGAGTCAATTTGTCATCGACAATTGCGCGCTTGGCAAAACTAGAAGTAAATTGTTTAAGTTAGCTTGTTTTGACTTTTTTATTTCATGGTCATTGCATGTTAGTCCAAAAAATTCAGTGCCTGAGGAACCCTACCGTGCCCGACATGAAGCTCTTCGCTGGTAACGCAACACCTGAGCTAGCTCAAAAAGTTGCAAAACGTTTGTTTATTGAGTTAGGTGATGCCGTTGTTGGCCGTTTTAGCGACGGTGAAATTAGCGTTCAAATCAACGAAAACGTTCGTGGTTCAGATGTATTCATCATCCAATCAACATGTGCTCCTACAAATGATAATTTAATGGAGTTAATCGTCATGGTTGATGCGCTACGTCGTGCATCTGCTGGTCGTATCACAGCCGTTATTCCTTATTTCGGTTACGCACGTCAAGACCGCCGCGTGCGCTCTGCTCGTGTTCCAATTACTGCTAAAGTTGTTGCAGACTTCCTTTCAAGCGTAGGTGTTGACCGTGTTCTTACCGTTGACCTACACGCAGAACAAATCCAAGGCTTCTTCGACGTACCTGTTGACAATGTATTCGGTAGCCCAGTGCTAATCGAAGACATGAAAGAGCGTAAGTTCGAAGATGTAGTAGTAGTTTCACCTGATATCGGTGGTGTGGTTCGTGCTCGTGCGATTGCAAAACTGTTAGATGATAAAGACCTAGCGATCATTGATAAGCGTCGTCCACAGGCTAACGTTTCTCAAGTTATGCACATCATTGGTGATGTTGCTGGTCGTGACTGTATCATTGTTGATGACATGATAGATACAGGCGGTACTTTATGTAAAGCAGCAGCAGCACTTAAAGAGCATGGTGCAAAACGCGTATTCGCTTACGCAACCCACCCAGTACTTTCGGGCAATGCTGCGGAAAATCTACGCAACTCAGTTATCGATGAAGTTATCGTGACTGATTCAATTCCACTTTCTGATGAATTGAAAGCGCTTGATAACATCAAAGTACTAACACTTGCAGATATGATGGCCGAAACTATCCGCCGTATCAGCA
Source organism: Pseudoalteromonas sp. NC201 (assembly GCF_002850255.1). NCBI lineage: Bacteria > Pseudomonadati > Pseudomonadota > Gammaproteobacteria > Alteromonadales > Pseudoalteromonadaceae > Pseudoalteromonas > Pseudoalteromonas sp. NC201. The sequence goes on along the minus strand of NZ_CP022522.1, from coordinate 1,026,368 downwards.
ACGAAGAGTCAATCTCTGCGATGTTTCAACACTAATCGGCACCAAAACTGATTAGCCAAAAAGCACCTCTGGTGCTTTTTTTGTTTTATAGGTTTCATTGCAAGTGCGTTAGTGGTATATTGGCGCGCCTTTTTTAGGCAGGGAGCTTGGTCGCGAGCTCTCTGACACATTAACTTAAATTATTTTGGAGACATCCATGTCTGTATACAAATTAGACGCTGAAGTACGTTCTGACCTAGGTACTGGTGCGAGCCGCCGCCTACGTCGCGCTGACAAAGTTCCTGCAATCCTATACGGTGCTGGTAAAGATGCAGTTTCACTAACTTTTGATCACAACAAAGTATTGAAAGCGCAAGAAGACGAAGGTTTCTACACTCACATCCTAACGCTAAACATTGGCGGTGAGTCTGTTGAAGCAATTCTTAAAGATATGCAACGTCACCCGTACAAGCCTAAGATCACTCACTTAGACTTCCAACGCGTTGATGCTTCTCAAAAGCTTCACACTAAAGTTCCTGTTCACTTCATCAACGAAGAGAAAGCAACTAAAGGTGGCAACACTATCGTTCACCAACTAACTGAAATTGAAATCACTTGTCTTCCAGCAAGACTTCCTGAGTTCATCGAAGTTGACGTAGCGACTCTAGCTGTTGGCGAAACTCTACACCTATCTGATATCAAGCTTCCAGCTGGCGTTGTTTCAGTTGAACTTGCTAAAGGTGCAGATCACGACCAAGCGGTTGTTTCAGTAAACGCTCCTAAAGCAGCTCCTGCTGAAGAGTCTACTGAAGACGCAGCTGAGTAATTGTTCAGGTGTTAACACCTTGAATAATATTCAAATGCTTGTGGGCCTGGCAAATCCAGGCCCCGAATACGCAAACACCCGTCATAACGCTGGCGCTTGGTTTATCGAAGAACTAGCCAGAAGATACAACTGCCTCCTAAAACCAGACGCTAAACATCACGGCCTCACCGGCAAAGTGCTCATCAATAATCAAGAGTTTAAATTGCTGATCCCTACGACTTATATGAACTTAAGTGGTAAAGCGGTTGCGAGTCTTGCCAATTTTTATAAGATCCCCGTCGAGAGCATTCTTGTTGCTCACGATGAAATGGATTTAGAACCCGGTATCGCCAAACTCAAAAAAGGTGGTGGTCACGGCGGTCACAATGGCTTAAAAGACATAATCGCTAAAATGGCAAATAACAAAGAATTTATGCGATTGCGCGTTGGTATTGGTCACCCAGGACACAGAGACAAAGTCACGGGGTGGGTTTTAGGCAAAGCACCACAAGCTGATCAAGAGAAAATTGATGCCGCTGTGGATGAAGCAGTCCGATGTATGGAAATACTCGCAAAAGACGGTGTGTTAAAAGCGCAAAATCGACTACATTCATTTAAACCGTAACAGTTCACTGCTGCGATTGATTGAGTAATACCTAAGCTTCTCGTTCGCCATGATGCGTGCTTGAGATAATACGGTAGAAATTTAGGAATAAACACTATGGGTTTTAAATGTGGCATTGTTGGTTTACCTAACGTAGGTAAATCTACTTTATTTAATGCGTTGACTAAAGCGGGCATTGAGGCCGCAAACTTTCCTTTCTGTACTATCGAACCGAATACCGGTGTAGTACCAGTACCAGATGCTCGTCTTGACCAGCTAGCTGAAATTGTAAACCCTCAGCGTACTATCCCAACTTCAATGGAGTTTGTGGATATTGCCGGTTTGGTAAAAGGCGCATCAAAAGGCGAAGGTTTAGGTAACCAATTTTTAGCAAACATCCGTGAAACGGATGCTATCGGTCACGTAGTTCGCTGTTTTGAAAATGAAAATATCGTGCACGTTGCTGGTCAAATCGATCCTGCTGAAGACATTGATGTAATCAACACTGAGCTGGTACTTGCAGACATGGATACTGCAGATCGCGCAGTTTTACGTAACGCGAAGAAAGCGAAAGGCGGCGATAAAGACGCGAAATTTGAACTGGTTGTACTTGAAAAAGTGAAAGCGCACTTGGACGAAGGCTTAACGCTTCGCTCACTTGAGCTAAATAAAGAAGAATCGACAGCAATAAGCTACCTAAACTTTTTAACGATCAAGCCAACTATGTACATCGCCAATGTTAACGAAGATGGCTTTGAAAATAACCCATTCCTAGACAAAGTACGTGAAATTGCAGCAGCAGAAGACGCGGTTGTGATCCCTGTATGTGCAGCAATTGAGGCTGAACTTTCTGAACTTGAAGAAGAAGAGAAGAAAGAGTTTATGGATGACTTAGGCTTAGAAGAGCCAGGCCTAAACCGCGTGATCCGTGGTGGTTATGAGTTGTTGAAACTGCAAACTTACTTTACAGCTGGCGTAAAAGAAGTGCGTGCATGGACTATCCCTGTTGGCGCGACAGCACCTCAAGCTGCTGGTAAAATCCACACAGACTTTGAGCGTGGTTTTATTCGTGCACAGACTATCGGCTTTGATGATTATATCGAGTTCCGTGGTGAATCTGGTGCGAAAGACGCAGGTAAAATGCGTCAAGAAGGTAAAGAATACATCGTAAAAGATGGCGATGTGATGAACTTCTTATTTAATGTGTAACTATAGTTACTACACGCTATTTCAATAAAAGGAGCTTCGGCTCCTTTTTAGTTTTATCAACTCTGCTTTTCAATCAAATAAGTACCTTGTTCTTCAGAGTAAGTTATAGACTTCAAAGGAATAAAAATTCACAGGTTTTGTTAAAAATTTGCAATTGCCCCGCATGATTTGATATAAAAACAAGCCGTTTCGCTTAATTTATCTGCAAACAAACTGTGTTAGCAGATTTTTTGCAAAAAAGGTGTTGACGGCTTGGGGGCATATACGCATAATACGCCCCGCATCAGCGATGATGAGAAGTTAAAGAGATGGCTATGTAGCTCAGCTGGTTAGAGCACATCACTCATAATGATGGGGTCCCCTGTTCAAATCAGGGCATAGCCACCATGCTTTAACTACTACCAAAACTCATCGATTTGTTGTCGCAAAAAATATGCGTAAGTAATGGAATTGGCAGTTGTCTTAATATAGACGCTGGATTTAGGTTCCAATAACTAACGCTAAAAGATGTGCGGAAGTGGCGGAATTAGCAGTTGTCTTAATATAGACGCTGGATTTAGGTTCCAATAACTAATGCCAAAAGATGTGCGGAAGTGGCGGAATTGGTAGACGCGCTGGATTTAGGTTCCAGTATCTTCGGATGTGAGAGTTCAAGTCTCTCTTTCCGCACCATGTTCTCGATTGGAACTAAAACAATCAAATTTTCGTTGGAGTATCGCCAAGCGGTAAGGCAGCGGGTTTTGATCCCGCCATTCCCAGGTTCAAATCCTGGTACTCCAGCCATCTCTTTTTGAGATGTTAGCTACACTGTGCGGAAGTGGCGGAATTGGTAGACGCGCTGGATTTAGGTTCCAGTATCTTCGGATGTGAGAGTTCAAGTCTCTCTTTCCGCACCATGTTCTTTTAAATCAGAACTCAAAAAGATTTTACTTCGTTGGAGTATCGCCAAGCGGTAAGGCAGCGGGTTTTGATCCCGCCATTCCCAGGTTCAAATCCTGGTACTCCAGCCACATTTCTAAAGTTTTGGAATTGGCAGATGTCTTGAAATAGACGCTGGATTTAGGTTCCAATATACTCTAGATAATAAATGCGGAAGTGGCGGAATTGGTAGACGCGCTGGATTTAGGTTCCAGTATCTTCGGATGTGAGAGTTCAAGTCTCTCTTTCCGCACCATGTTCTCGATTGGAACTAAAACAATCGAATTTTCGTTGGAGTATCGCCAAGCGGTAAGGCAGCGGGTTTTGATCCCGCCATTCCCAGGTTCAAATCCTGGTACTCCAGCCAATGGCTATGTAGCTCAGCTGGTTAGAGCACATCACTCATAATGATGGGGTCCCCTGTTCAAATCAGGGCATAGCCACCATTTACAAATGCGGAAGTGGCGGAATTGGTAGACGCGCTGGATTTAGGTTCCAGTATCTTCGGATGTGAGAGTTCAAGTCTCTCTTTCCGCACCATGTTCTTTCAAGTAGAACTCAAACGCTTGAACTTACCTCTACTGCTGGGTATTGCCTCGACACGAAGTGGAAGCGGTAAGGTAGCCTAACTCAAATCTGGGCTAAATAAGATTTGAACTTACCTCTATTGCTGGAGTATCGCCAAGCGGTAAGGCAGCGGGTTTTGATCCCGCCATTCCCAGGTTCAAATCCTGGTACTCCAGCCATCTCTTTTTGGGATGTTAGCTAAAAATAAAATTTCTACTGTGCGGAAGTGGCGGAATTGGTAGACGCGCTGGATTTAGGTTCCAGTATCTTCGGATGTGAGAGTTCAAGTCTCTCTTTCCGCACCATTTAGTAACAATTTCTTTTCTCTTTATTCATTCCAAGCTCATTTTACTAATGTTACTTTTATACTTTCTCCGTGTTAGGAAAGAAAGTGCTAAAGTCTTTATTTCTTTTATTCTCATTAATCATTTTCAGTATACCTAGCTTTGTAGAAGCAAGGGCTAGCTCAATTTGCTCTCCATCACACATAGAAATAGCACTCAAGCATTTTAGCTACTGTCAGCCCTCGGAGCAGGCAAATAAAGTTTCATTTAAAACTTTTATTAACGATACCTACTCAGTTGTGATTCGCGACAACTCTTCTGAACTAACGTTAAGCTGGATAACTGGCGCTACCGCGCTTGCTGGTCTACCTAACAAGTACGATTTAACACCTCTTGAGTTTATGACACGAGCTTTCAATGGTACGTTTGATATACAGAGTGAAGACATGCAGAAAGTCAGTGCTGAGCTTGGCGTTATAGACGAAGCAAATGTATTTACCGCTACTCACGGAGCAAAACATATTTTTTCTTCTATCAGACCTTCAGGGGTTCAAACTGCTTACATTTTGCAGCCCAACAGTGATTGGTTATTAAGGCTAGATGGCAAATTTGATATTAATACCTTGATGTATGTCGTCGATAAGCTAACACTGCTGAGATGATCTCGGCACTAAATAATGAAGCGTGCAGTAATACCAATTTATCTTAATACTTGCCCCTTCAAAAAGATCACTTAATTAAGTAAATTGGTGTAACACGCTCAGTGTAGAGAACAAAGATTAAAAACCAACTCCTCCCATGGCGTGCTTAAGCACTTCTGTTTTCAGCGGCCCTGCTTTATTCGCCACATTCAGCGCCAAATTTCTCAAATACTTTAACGGTGTTACTTGATTCGAAAAGCCAAAATAACACGCATCCATCATACTCATCATCAAAAGGTTGTCTTTCCTACGCTTTGACTCGTAATGATGTAGTGCACTGCTGTCACCAATATCTTCTTTTGCCTCAATCGCTTCGGCAAGTGCCGCTACGTCTTTAAAGCCAAGATTTACTCCCTGCCCTGCTAACGGATTAATGGTATGAGCTGCATCTCCTACTAATACCACTCGTTCGCTCACGTATTGGTTAGCATGTTGCCTTGCTAAAGGAAAAACCGCCACTTCTTCAATCTCAAAGTCACCGGGTAGCTCAAAAAATGCAGCTTTTACTTCTTGTTTTAGCGCCTGCTTATCTAGTTGCTTAAGTAAATTGAGTTTATTGCCGTTGTCATACCAAATCAGATTGGCATACGGATACTGCATAGGTAAAAAGGCAATGGGACCTGATGGCTTAAATTGCTGCCATGTTTTTTCTTGCTGCGGCGCGTCGAGTTTAATCAGCAGCCCCATACAATGTTGCTCATATTGCCACCCCGTCACGCCTATGCCACTCATTTGTCTGACGATAGAACGGCCACCATCAGCTGCAATTAACAAATCGGTGGTAAAGGATGCTGCTTGATACTCAATCGTCACGGAATCCTCATTATGAACAATGCGCTTTGGGATCCCCTCTGGTGAAACCACTTTGATATCAAATTCCTCAAACTGTTGCCACAATGCTGCTTGAATGAGGTTATTCTCAATTAAGTGGCCTAAGTGCGAGGCGTTTAGCGCTTCACAATCAAATATCAATTGCCCTGGCTTATCCTCATAGGCTTCTAGCTGCTTGTAAACCGCGGCTCTGGTGCTTCTTAACACAGGCATAGCACCAAGCTCATCTAGTAACTGCTCGGAAAAGCGATTGATAGCAGAAACGCGAATATCTACCTTATCACTTGCGAGTATTGCATCAGGTGAGATGGGAGAATGTTCAATAATGGTTACGTCAACACCTTGCTTCGCTAGCTTAACAGCACACGCTGCACCAACCATGCCACCACCGACTATCAGAGCCTTGTTTTTCATGCCATATTCCACTTAATTGAGTCTTTGCGCATTGTAACGCATATAAAAACAGATGTTTGCTTAAAACACTCTGTATTGATCCACATTTTGAAAGTTAAAATCTATACTTGGCTAGACAAGATAGGTCATATAAAATACGCGTCCTTTAGGCATAATGATATCAATTCAGCATCGCCTGCACGAGAAACGCGTAGTGCTAAACACCGAGTTGTAAACGAGGCAATATTTAAATGAGTAAAAAACTGCATATTAAAACCTGGGGTTGTCAGATGAACGAGTATGACTCCCAGAAAATGGCGGATCTTTTGGATTCAACAAATGGCTATCAGCTTACAGAAGAAGCTGAGCAAGCTGATGTGATCCTACTCAATACTTGCTCGATTCGTGAGAAGGCACAGGAAAAAGTATTCCACCAACTTGGTCGTTGGAAACTACTAAAAGACACAAACCCTGATCTTGTTATCGGTGTTGGTGGCTGCGTAGCATCACAAGAAGGCGACACCATTCGTCAGCGCGCTCCATTTGTTGATATCGTGTTTGGCCCACAAACATTGCACCGCCTACCAGAGATGATCAAGCAGGTGCAAAGCAAAGAAGGTGCTGTCGTTGATATTTCATTCCCTGAAATTGAAAAATTTGACCGCCTCCCTGAGCCAAAGGCTGAAGGCCCGAGTGCATTTGTTTCAATTATGGAAGGTTGCTCTAAGTACTGTACGTTCTGTGTTGTACCATACACGCGTGGCGAAGAAGTAAGCCGTCCTTTAGATGATGTGATCCTTGAAGTTGCTCAGCTTGCTGAGCAAGGTGTGCGTGAAGTGAACTTACTCGGTCAGAACGTAAATGCTTACCGTGGTGAAATGCACGATGGTGAAATTTGTTACTTCTCTGACTTAATTCGCTACGTTGCAGCAATTGACGGTATTGACCGTATTCGTTATACAACATCTCACCCGGTTGAATTTACACCAGATATCATTGAAGCCTATGCAGATGTGCCAGAGCTTGTTGACCATTTACACCTACCGGTACAAAGTGGTTCAGACCGTATTCTAAACCTCATGAAACGCGGTCATACTGCGCTTGAGTACAAGTCAACGATCCGCAAGCTACGTAAGATCCGTCCGAACCTAAGCATGTCTTCAGATTTCATCATTGGTTTCCCAGGCGAATCAAACGCAGACTTTGAAGCGACGATGAACCTGATTAATGATATCGGCTTTGATATGAGCTTTAGTTTCATCTACTCGGCGCGACCTGGCACACCAGCAGCCGACTTACCTGACGATGTTGCAGAATCAGAAAAGAAAGAACGTCTGTATCTTCTACAGAACCGTATCAACCAAATGGCGCAGGATATCAGCCGCAAGATGCACGATACCGAGCAGCGTATTTTGGTTGAAGGCCCATCGAAGAAAAACCCAATGGAACTGCGTGGTAGAACCGAAAATAACCGCGTAGTAAACTTCGAAGGTCCACACTCAGTGATCGGCCAATTCGTCGATGTACGTATTACTGAGGCGTTACCGAACTCGTTACGTGGTGAGCTTATCCGTACTGAAGCAGAAATGGATTTACGTCGTGACGTAAAACCGTCGGATATCCTAAATAAAGCACCACAAGAACCTGAAATTAATGAATTAGGTGTTGGTACTTTTACCCCCTAGCATTTTTAAATTGTGCGCTAGCTTCGGCTAGCGTCATTTTTATAGGAAGACATTTTGAGTAATCAGATAAAGAATATAGAAATTTACTTAGAACCCGCAGATAATCACCGCCTTTCTTCACTTTGTGGTCCGTTCGACGAAAATCTAAAACAAATAGAACGTCGCCTTGGAGTTGAAATCGCACACCGTGACAATTGGTTTAAAGTGACCGGACAAGCGGTAACGGCAAAAGCAGCTGTGGATATTCTAAAGTCTCTATATGTTGATACTCAGCCTGTGAAAGGAAAAATGACAGAAATCGAACCGGATCAGGTTCATCTGGCCATCACAGAAGCGAACGTACTCGAACAAGACGCCCCAACCGTATGGGACAAAGAAGTCTATATTAAGACTCGTCGCGGTGTGGTTAAGCCTCGTAACCCAAATCAGAGCCAATATGTCGCTAATATCTTAACTCACGATATTACCTTTGGTGTTGGTCCTGCAGGTACTGGTAAAACCTATCTTGCTGTTGCGGCAGCGGTTGACGCGCTAGAACGTCAAGAAATACGTCGCATCCTCCTCACTCGTCCAGCAGTTGAAGCTGGTGAAAAGCTGGGCTTCTTACCGGGTGATTTAACACAAAAAATCGACCCTTACCTTCGCCCTCTTTATGACGCCCTATTCGAGATGCTTGGTTTTGAAAAAGTTGAGCGCTTAATCGAAAAAAATGTCATCGAAGTTGCACCTTTGGCGTATATGCGTGGTCGAACACTCAATGACGCGTTTATTATCTTGGACGAGAGCCAAAATACCACGACTGAACAAATGAAGATGTTTCTTACCCGGATTGGCTTTAATTCAAAAGCGGTGATCACCGGTGATATCACCCAAATCGATTTACCTCGTGGTGTGCGCTCTGGACTTCGTCATGCGATAGAAGTGCTCAATGATGTAGAAGAGATTTCATTTAACTTCTTTAAATCTCACGATGTAGTTAGACACCCTGTGGTTGCTCGTATCGTCGAAGCATACGAGAAGAAAGAAGAACAAGAGCGTCTCGCTAAAGCTGAAAAGCATCAAGCGAAACAGCAACCTTCTGAGGAATAAACCATGGACTTAATGCTAGATTTGCAATTGGTTTGTGAGTTTGAAAACTTACCATCCGAAGCACAATTTCAATTATGGGCAGAACATGCATTAACGCAATTTCGCGAAGAAGCGGAATTAACGATTCGCATCGCTGACGAGCACGAAAGCCAAGAGCTCAATAGCCAGTACAGGGGCAAAGACAAGCCAACCAACGTGTTGTCTTTCCCATTTGATGCGCCACCGGGAATTGAGTTACCACTTATTGGTGATTTAATTATCTGTCCCCAAGTGGTATACCAAGAATCCATAGAGCAAGAAAAGACCTTTCATGACCACTTCGCCCATATGGTTATCCATGGTTGCTTGCATTTACTTGGATTTGACCATATAAATGAACAAGACGCGGTAGAAATGGAAACAATAGAGAAGCAAATTCTCGCTTCTTTGAATATCGCAGATCCTTACAGAGACGATTGTTAAATTAACGGAGCAGACACAACTAATGAGCGACGATAACTCGCAAAGTAGTCAGGGTTCTTCTAGCAAGACCTGGCTGGGACGCATCACACAGATGCTGCAAGGGGAACCCCAAAATAAAGAAGAATTGGCTGAAGTCATCGCTGATGCGCAAGAGCGCCAGCTGATTGACCCAGAAACCAAAGACATGATGGAAGGTGTACTCAGCGTTTCAGAGCTGAAAGTACGTGACATCATGATCCCACGTTCGCAAATGATTACACTTGATGTAGATGAGCCGCTCAGTGCTCAACTCCCTATGATGGTAGAATCTTCACACTCGCGTTTTCCTGTGATTTGTGAAGACAAAGACCACGTAGAAGGCATCTTACTTGCCAAAGATCTCTTACCTTTGATTTTGCGCGAAGAGCGCGATTTGCCAAGTATCCGCGAATATCTTCGTCCCGCTGTGGTCGTGCCTGAAAGTAAGCGTGTCGATACCCTGCTCAACGAATTCCGTCAAAAACGTTACCATATGGCTATCGTGATTGATGAATACGGCGGTGTATCTGGACTGGTTACTATCGAAGATATTCTCGAAACCATTGTTGGTGAAATCGAAGATGAACATGATGACGACGAAGAACAACAAGATATTCGTCAGCTGTCTAAACATGTTTATACCGTGCAAGCACTCACGCCCTTGGATGAATTTAACGAATTTTTCAAAACCAACTACGACACCCAAGAAGCCGATACCATTGGCGGTATTATTCTTCATGCATTTGGCCATATGCCAAGCCGTGGTGAAACCATAGACATAGATCCCCTTCAGTTTAAGGTAACTAACTCCGATAACCGGAGGATCTTACAAATTCAAGTAAGTGTACCTAAATCTGAACATGTTGAAGACTCTAGTATCTAACCTGAGTAACCTCGCAAAAGATAAGTTTGCATGGCTGACACTCATTTCTGGCTGTGCACTTACTTTTGCTTATTCCCCTTTTGGTTTTTGGCCCATCGCGTTTGTCAGCTTGATTATAGCGACTTGGCTTACCGATAAACCCAGTCCAAAGCTCGCGGCTAAATATGGCTTTTTATTTGGCTTTGGCTGGTTTGCCCTTGGCATAAGCTGGGTGCATGTCTCTATCGCTGAATTTGGTGGTTTACCCTTACCTGTCTCAGTGCTGTTGATGGCATTACTATGTGCTTATCTTGCCATCTACCCGACATTGGCATTTGCTTTTGCCAGCTACTTTACTCGCACACCTTGGCAACGGGTGCTGGCACTTGTTGCGGGGTTTGCCATTACCGAGTGGCTACGAGGCCATATGCTCACGGGCTTCCCTTGGCTTAGCTTCGGTTACACATTAACTGACTCGCCTCTGAGCAGTTTAGCCCCTTGGATCGGTGAATTTGGCTTAACATTGCTAGTTATTCTAGCGACAACAAGCCTTTACTATCTACTTAAACAACGTGCGATTTATCTCACCATAGTCTGCTTTGCTGGCATTGCCGGTTTATACAGTGTGCCAATCATTCAAGGCCCACTAAAATACTCGGGAGATGAAATCACCACCTTACTTGTACAAGGTAATATCAAGCAGAGCCTGCGCTGGGAGCCTGAGCAATTTTGGCCTACCATGTCTAAATATCGAGATATGACTAGACCTAACTGGCAAGGCGTTGATTTAGTGGTGTGGCCAGAAGCGGCTATTCCTGAATTTGAAGATATCGCCTACCCATTTTTAGAAGGGCTGGACAAAGCCGCCGCGTTTAATGGCACGGCGCTGATAACGGGCATTCCCGATTATCAGTTTGATACCAGAACTGCGTACAACACGCTGATCACCCTTGGTAAAAAGGAAAAAGAAGACAGCGAAGGGCAATATCACTACCTGCACAAAAACCGCTACCAGAAGCACCAATTGTTACCTATTGGTGAGTTTGTACCGTTCGAAGACCTATTGCGTCCTATAGCCCCTCTTTTTAACTTAGCGATGTCGTCATTTACTCGAGGTGATGCGGTACAACCAAACCTACTTGCAAACGGTTTGCATGTGTTACCCGCTATTTGCTACGAAATCGCGTTTAGCGAGCTTGTCAGAGGTAACTTTACATCTGAGTCAGATATTCTTTTTACTGTGAGCAACGACGCTTGGTTTGGAGATTCCCACGGCCCGCATCAGCATATGCAGATCGCTCGCATGCGTGCCTTAGAATTACAGCGCCCATTAATTCGAGTAACGAATAATGGTATCACTGGTGTTTACGATCCACTTAGCAAAGTTCAGCATGCCATTCCACAATTCGAAGCCAATATACTGAAAAGTGATGTAAAACTAATTAGTGGAGTGAGCTGGTATGCAGAGCATGGTAATCGCCCCATCTGGTTTATTGTCGCTTTTATTTTGCTGATACTCACCGCCGCAAAGGCAAAGTCCATAGTGCTTAAGCGATTTGAACGCAACTTTTTGTAGTTGCGGTGTTGTACCTGTCGCGATGTAAAATCGCTCCTACACGTAATATATAACCTCTGGTGGGAGCCGCTTTACGCGGCGATATCTAATGCCATATCGCGATGTGAAATCACTCCTACACACAATATATAACTCTGGTAGGAGCCGCTTTACGCGGCGAGCTTTTGTGCCATATCGCGATGTGAAATCGCTCCTACACGTAATATATAACGTCTCGTAGGAGCCGCTTTACGCGGCGATATCTAATGCCATATCGCGATGTGAAATCACTCCTACACATAATATATAACGTCTCGTAGGAGCCGCTTTACGCGGCGAGCTTTTGTGCCATATCGCGATGTGAAATCGCTCCTACACGTAATATATAACCTCTGGTGGGAGCCGCTTTACGCGGCGATATCTAATGCCATATCGCGATGTGAAATCGCTCCTACACGTAATATATAACGTCTCGTAGGAGCCGCTTTACGCGGCGATATCTAATGCCATATCGCGATGTGAAATCACTCCTACACATAATATATAACGTCTCGTAGGAGCCGCTTTACGCGGCGATATCTAATGCCATATCGCGATGTGAAATCGCTCCTACATGCAATAAATAACCTTTGGTAGGAGCCGCTTTACGCGGCGATATCTAATGCCATATCGCGATGTAAAAGCAGATTTGCGTTTTTATTCACAAGGTATGATAACACTCACTTTCAACCCACCTAATTCGCTGTGCACAACGGCAATGCTACCACCGTGCAATTCAACCAGTTTTTGACAAATAGATAAACCTAAGCCGGAGCCACCAAGATCTCGGCTACGGGACTTATCACAGCGGAACAAACGTTCAAACAATCTCCCCAAAGCTTCATCGCCCACGCCTGGGCTTGAATCTTCAATAACACATTGGATTTGCTGGCTTTGATAGCTAATATCCACACAGACTTCTCCCGGCTTGTCGGTATAATTCACACTATTACGAGCCAAGTTATTGAATACCTGAGCGAACCGAGTTACGTCAATGTCGATTTCCAGTTCATCAGGTAGTTCAATATGGGCATTAAACTCAAGCCCTTCATCCGTCACAAAGTCATCAATATCTTCAACAAGACCAATAAAGGCTTGTTTGGCATTGACGCGCTCTAACGCCAAGTTAAGGCTGCCGGTATCTGCCTGCGCGAGTTCGTAGATATCTTTAATTAATGTGTTAAGAGTATCAAGACGGCGGTTAAGCACTTTGTAGCTCTGCTGGGGATTTTCCACCAAATTATGTTCAAGAGATTCAATATGTAGCTTAAGTACGGTAAGTGGTGTTCTTAATTCATGAGAAATATCTGCAAGTAGTTGCTGCTTTAAGTCCAAGGTTTTGTTGAGAAGCTGCTTCTCGAGTTCCAGTGAGCGACGTTTGTTTCTCGCAAGTAGTAAAAATGCGCTCAGTAGAACGACCAAAACTCCCACCACTGCTGCCGTTACTATTTGTTCTACGCGCTGTTCGGCCAGCTCTACATCACGCTGTGTTTTTAGACTTTGTAGCTCATATTGATTTTTCTGGTACTCGGTATCCATCTGATAGGCCAAGGCTTTTTGACTGGCTTCTTTTTCAAGCTGAGAAACCTTAGATTCCGCATATTGTAAGTGATAATTAAGCGCAGACTCAAAATCACCTTTCGCGCTGTAGGCGTCCTTTAACACTCGTAATGCGGTTTCCTTGAGGCCAAGATAAACCTCATCTTGAGCAATAATTTGCTCCATACTTTGAATAAAAAAATCAGCTCGTTCAGGTAAAACAATTTGCGCATAGGTAGTCATCGTCTCTTGATAAAGCACTTTACTTTGTACCGGATCAATTAACTCTAGCGCCTGTTCAACATACTCTTGAGCCTTAGCTTTTTCATTTGCTTTTAATTTAACTTCAGCCAAATTGCTCAGGGCCCAGCCCTGATTTCTGGTGTGGTCATTCTCCTCGAAAATCGTAAATGCTTTTTCAAATGACGCTTGTGCATTATCATATTGGCTGAGTTTCATTTGTTCACGACCAATGCGGATCAACGTGTAAGCTGAATAAACGACATTGCCCGCTTTAATGTCATAGTCATATGCGGTTTGATAAGCTTCAAGCGACTTTGCATGGTCGCCAATCACTTGATGCGCACCACCTAGGTTATAGTAAACTTGTCCAAGTAAAACCGTATTTTCCTGTTTTTGGCTTTTTAGTACCGCTATCGATTGCTGCAGTAATTCAAGTGCTTTGTCCGGTAATGAAAGATCCGAGTAAACATCTGCTAACTGAGTGATCGCAGACACTTGCAAATCTGGGAGTTCATACTTCTTTGCCACTTCAATTGAGAGTTCGTAACTCTCTATCGAGTCTTTATAACTGCCATTGCTTTTGTAAGCAGCAGCCCGAAAGCGATAAGCGTGGCTTAACAATCGATGCATATCAAGCGCCGATAGCTGAGACACGGCTAGGTTTAAATAACTAATCGCATCGCTAAACTTTCCCTCTTTAAGCATGAGGTCACCATACGTTAACGAGTATTTAGCTTCATATTCGGGTAAGTGATGTGAGAGTAATACCTGTTTAAAACGCTCCACCCATTTATGTGCCTCTTCGAGCTGGAAACCGTTTTTTAATGCAACTGTGGTCTTATGGTGAACGTCAGCGATTTCCTCAGGCGTTAAGCCTGACTCTAATACTTGGTCGACTTTTTGAAGCGCGCTATCACGTGTTTCTTGTTGCTGAATTTCTTTTATAAAAGCATCATATAAACGCTCATTAGCGTGAACTAGTGGGCTTAGTAGTAGGCAACAAGTAAGCAGGATTATCTTAAAGTGCAACACGTTATCGTCTCTTTTTTATTATCATTATAAATTGAGCAAAACAGCAGGCGAATAGGCTATCATATTGCGTGAGCATTAAATAATAAATTGTGGTTCTATGTATGTCGAATAATTGTCTAACTCAGTTTTTGTTAGCGTTAAAAAGCGCGGATATAGAAAAAATAAAAGCCGTGTATGCACAGGTGACCAAAGACGAGCAGATTGAGGTCCTCAAGTTTCTTTTTCAAAGTGCGCAGAGTAACACTGTACTCTATGGCCACTATCAAGATATAGCGAGTGTTTGCTTACAAGCAGCACGCTTTCCAGAGGCGATGATAGCTGCGATTAACTCCTTGGAGAAGTTTGCCTTTTTTTCAACACCATTGATCCAAGCTGAGCAAATCAATAACCTTAACCCGCAAGGAAATAACATACTACATATCCTTTTATCGCAAATGTCCGCGAAAGATAACGGTCTAAATTACCTTAGAACCTTATTGCACTTTGAAAGCAAAGAGCTACTTCAAAATGCGCTGAGTCAAAGAAATGCAAAAAAGTTAACACCTCTAGAATGCTACTTAGCTTTTAATAGCCATACTGCGCCACTGAGCATTCAAGAATTAAGTGCGTTACTTGGCTTGATGGAAATCGAAAGGCGACATATAAGCGCAGTGGAACCCCACAACGCTAAAGTGATTGAATCACACCTCCAACAACAACACCGGCTCAGTGAATATAAACAATTTCTGCTAGCCACTTACTATCAAAGCAATGCAGGCTAACTTTCCTCAGGCTTTAAATTAAGAGGCAGGCAAACTGGCGATGTATTCACTTGCTGTCATGCGGTGATAGGTGACTTGTTTGTAAAGTAAGTGCGCAGGGTTTGGGTCAACCACTTCAATTGGAATTGCTTTGTGCCTTGCTATTTCCAAGGCCATTTGAGTGATATTGACACTAAAGGAAGTGCCCATAAAAATGATTCTATCCGCAGCATACATTCGTGACTGTGCTTCGCTAATACGATACAGATCGGTGTAGTATTCGTCGAATAACAATACATAGGGTTTAAGTGACACGCCTTTTTCTGGGCCTTGTCGCGCGATCTTGAAAAGTGCTAACAACGACTCGGCCAATCGACTTTCGTCTACCTCATCCCAAGGGGCAGTAAAACACGCTGTGGGCTCACCTTGGGTATGAAAGGGAGTCACCTGATCAACGCGTCCATGGATCGCAATAAAATGATTATTTCCCGCTTTACCATCTAAACCGTCGATATTTTGCGTGATCACATTTTTATCACTAAGCCATTGATGAACCTGATTGGGGCCGTGATTACGGTAAGCCACAAAACGATGGTAGTACCATTTTAAGAATTCCGCCGGTTGCGATTTATACATTGCTCGCGTTGCCATTTCTTGAGGAGTGTAATTAGCCGAACCTATCGTCCAAAAACCATCATCTCCTCGAAAAGTCGGAATACCACTTTCGGCACTCACCCCAGCACCTGTGATATACAACGTTTGCAACATGACACAACCTCAACTCAAGTAAATTTGACTCACGATAACGTAAAGTAGATACCCAAGGCTAGCAACACAAGTGCACCCGCAAGCCCAAACATAGGCAGTTTGCTACCAATAGATTCTGGTCTTTCGAACACTTCAGAAGGTGATTCAGTCACTACTGTTTCTTCTTCCACCGTTTTTACATCCGGTTTAGTCGACTCATGGGGAGTAGTCTGAGGTGAAGCCTGAGCTTCCGCAGTCCCTTCAAAGGCCGTACAAGGGATCTGCCATTGATACCCTTTTCGTGAAAAGGTTTTGATGGCATCATCACCAAACAAAGCACGTAAATGGCCAATATTTTGAAATACGACCTGATCGGTTACTTTTCTATCTGGCCATACCTTCTCTAAGATGTCTTCTTTACTGTGGATGGTTTGAGGAGCAGATAAAAATAGCTCCAATATCTGAGCAGGTTTTTGTTTTAAATTGAGCTTTCTGTCGTCTTTATAAAGCTTCAGTTCTTTGCTATCAAACAAAAAATCCTTAAAAGCGAATTTCATTTCCCTAGTTCCCAACTTGGTCTTAATTACTGTAATAGTTATTGTTTTATTCGAATTTACTACAACTTAACATTGCATTTATAACGAAACATGCCGCGAAAATATAGGGCAATGTTACATCGGTTTACAAACTATTGATAAAATCGGCTTTAGTATAGAGCGATCACTCAGAAAATCACTACCTAATCCTTAGAATAATTCGAATAGACTCAAAACCTAAGCATATATAAACTACATTTTCTGTAATTGTTAGGCTGACTCATGTTACTTGCTTTTATCTACTCCATCGTGTTGATAAAAACCTCATTACTCGGGCTGGGACTTGTCAGTATTGTGCTCTCAACAGTCTTTATTCTCGCGCTACATCTCAATATACCCACCCTCTCAACCAATGCAAAAAGCGAATTTATTAAATCCTTTAAGTTTGTGACCTTCTCGCACCTGCTCGGTTACTTGTTGTTATTGGGTAAACTTTTGTTTATTGATGGCTGGCAAGACGTACCTATGTTCATTGCAAGTCACTTGATCATGCATCATATATGGAGCGGACTTATTGCTGCGATTTTGACATTGACGACCTTACTAAAATATCAAACGTTCATTGCAAAATCTAAGGCAACTAAAAGCACTTAACAAGTGCAACTATTTATATTTGTAAAATAAAGAGAACCAAACTAGACGCCTTCTTACACTTTATGACAGCCCCCCAACAGACCTTGACACCTACCCTATTTATACTGTCCTCAAGTTAACCACAACGGACATTGATTATGAAAATTAAAGCGCTTTTATCTCTTGCATTACTCACAACAAGTTTATCGTCTTTTGCAGAACAAAATAACGAGACGCATCGCGTTGGTTTAGACATCTCTGGCGGCGGCGCTTCTTATAAAAGCTCAAGCAAAGATGGTGATGGTGTAGGCCAAGCATACCTGTATTACAACTATCACTTTACGCCAATTTTGGCGCTTGAATTAGGTTATAACAGCGGTGAAGACTTAGATGATTGGAAGTGTGAGGACGAAAATGATCGCAAGTTTACCTGTACGCAAAACAACAAAACTTTGTTTGGCCTTGGCGCTAACAATTTAGAATTTGATAACTTTGTTGTTGCCGCAAAAGGCTACTATCAAATTTCTGACAACAGCTATTTTTACGGCAAATTAGGTGCGAACTACTACGATTACGAAATCACTCGTGGCCGCACTAAATTAGTTACCGACGATGGCATCGGTTTTGTCGCTGAAGCGGGTTGGCAATATGACTGGGATAACGGCATGGCAGTTAACCTTGGCTATAAGTACCTTGATATGGGTGACTTGGATACATCGAGCCTATCTCTAGGTGTCAGCTACCGCTTCTAATACCCAACCAATAAAAAAGCATGTGAGTCTCACATGCTTTTTTATTCTTTAAAGCCGACGTTTTAGCCCTAGGCTTTAATCAAACGCTTTTGTAAGATTTGAACTTGATCGCGCGCTTGAGCTGCTTTTTCAAACTCAAGCTCTTTAGCAAACTTCATCATTTGTGCTTCGAGTCGGTCTATTTCTTTAGCGATCTCTTTCGCATCCATTGCAGGCATACCTGGTTTAAATTTGGCATCGATATCAACCACTTTGTCATCAGCCACTTCCTCACCGAGATCCATCACATCCGTGATCTTCTTATTGAGTGCCGTTGGGGTAATGCCATTGGTCTCATTGTACGCCTCTTGCTTTTCTCTACGTCTTTGCGTTTCATCTATAGCTTGGCGCATTGAGTTCGTCACCCTATCACCATATAAAATCGCTTTACCATGTAAGTGACGTGCCGCGCGGCCAATTGTCTGAATAAGAGAGCGCGTCGAGCGTAAAAAGCCTTCTTTATCTGCATCAAGTATGGCAACCAATGAAACCTCAGGCATATCCAAGCCCTCTCGTAACAAGTTGATGCCGACTAATACATCAAAAACGCCTTTGCGTAGGTCTCGAATGATCTCCATACGCTCAACGGTATCGATGTCAGAGTGTAAGTAACGCACCTTAACGTTATGATCGTTAAGATAATCGGTCAGATCTTCTGACATGCGTTTGGTTAGCGTAGTAACCAGTACACGCTCATTCACTTCCACCCGTTTGTAGATCTCAGAGAGCAAATCGTCAACTTGAGTTGCAACTGGACGCACTTCTACTTCTGGATCTAATAGCCCTGTTGGACGGATCACTTGCTCGGCAACATCACCCGCAGATTTGTTCAATTCATAATCACCAGGAGTCGCCGAAACATAAATAGTTTGCGGCGAAATCGCTTCGAACTCTTCAAACTTTAGTGGCCTATTATCTAGCGCAGACGGCAATCTAAAACCATATTCAACCAAGTTTTCTTTACGACTGCGATCGCCTTTGTACATCGCACCAACCTGCGAAACAGTAACGTGAGACTCGTCGATGATCATAAGCGCGTCATCCGGCAAGTAATCTAACAAAGTTGGTGGTGGCTCACCTGGTGCACGTCCCGATAAATATCGACTGTAATTTTCAATACCAGAGCAATAGCCAAGCTCGGTCATCATTTCAATGTCGTACTGTGTACGTTGAGCAATGCGCTGCTCTTCGACTAGGCGATTTTTATCCAATAATTGAGTACGGCGGTCTTTAAGTTCCACCTTAATGCGCTCAATGGCATCAAGGATCTTTTCTCTTGGCGTTACATAGTGAGTTTTTGGATAAATAGTCGCGCGAACGAGGTGTTTTTCAACGGCACCAGTCAAGGGATCAAATAAACTGATCCGCTCTATTTCATCGTCAAACATCTCAACCCGTACCGCAATGGTTTCCGATTCCGCAGGAAAAATATCGATAACTTCACCGCGAACTCGATAGGTACCACGGCTAAAATCCATGTCATTACGCGTGTATTGTAGTTCTGCCAAACGCCTTAACATGTCGCGCTGATCGATAGTTTCACCGACTTTCAGCAACAGCATCATTTTCATATAAGAGTCGGGATCGCCAAGGCCGTAAATCGCTGAAACGGAGGCGACGATGATAGTGTCTCTGCGCTCAAGCAAAGCTTTGGTCGCAGATAAACGCATTTGCTCAATGTGATCATTGATAGACGCGTCTTTCTCAATGAAAGTGTCGCTGGCAACGACATAGGCTTCGGGTTGATAATAGTCATAATAAGAGACGAAATACTCAACCGCATTATGAGGGAAAAACTCTTTCATTTCGCCGTACAATTGCGCCGCTAGTGTTTTGTTATGCGCCATAATGATTGTAGGACGGTTAAGATTATTAATGATGTTGGCCATGGTAAAGGTTTTACCTGTCCCCGTAGCCCCCAGCAAGGTTTGATGTGCAAGGCCCGATTCTAAACCATCACACAGCTGAGCAATCGCAGTTGGTTGATCTCCGTTTGGCTGAAACTCAGAAACTAGCTGAAACTTATCTTCCATTACGCCTCCTTTTGAACCTCGCTTGCTGCAATTTCATTAATTACTTTCTTAAACCAATTGTAGGCTATGGCTGCGGTAAATAAATTCCCCAAAGCAGCGCCTGCAAATAGCCCTGCTAATCCTGCCAACTGTGAGCCTATATAAGCAATAGGTACATAAAATATGAACAACCGGATCACACTTAGAATGAGCGCATTCATCGGTTTATGCAACGCATTAAATGACGAATTGGTTAATATAATCACGCCTTGAAGGCCGTATCCTAGCGGCATGATATAAATAAATAACTGTATGGTTTCAACGACAGCAGGTTCATTACCAAAAGTATGACTGATGTAGTAAGCGCTCAATACCAGTAATAGATAGACCGCAAATTGAAAAGCAAGCACAAATTTAAGTGTTTGGGTATAGGCATCAGACACACGCTGGTATTGTTTTGCACCAAAGTTCTGACTTACAAAAGGAGGCAAAGTCATAGAAAGCGCCAAAACCACGAGACTTGCGATAGACTCGATACGACTCCCAACGCCAAATGCGGCCACAGCTTCTGGTCCATAACTGGCAATAAGTGCGGTCATTACCGCCATTGCCAACGGCGTCAGCATATTTGCGCCAGCTGCAGGCAGGCCGATGGTGAGAATTTTTTTTGCCGCATTTGTGAAGCTGGTGTATTTTGCAGACAGTGAGATAAGACGTTTTTTAACTATCAGCAAATATAAAATAATAGTTACCCCAAGACTCCAAGATAACACACTGGCCACTGCAGCCCCTTTTACACCCATTGCATCAATTGGCCCAAATCCGAAGATTAATATCGGGTCCAGCACCGCATTTACTAATCCCCCGAGTCCCATGACTAAACTTGGCGTTTTGGTATCACCACTGGCACGCAGCACTGAATTACCAATCATCGGCGTTATCAATAAAATCGAGCCAATGAACCACACGGACATATAGTCGTGTATAAATGGCATAACCGCTTCACCTGCCCCGAGGAGAATAAAGATCTCATCGACAAAAATAAAACCAAGAATAGAAAGCAGCGAAACAAAAATGGCAGAGATAATAATAGCCACTGCGGCATCAAACTTAGCTTCGTCGAGCAAATTGCTACCCAAAGCCTTCGCGATAACGGCGGATGTGCCAATACCTAGCCCGATGGCTAAGCTAATTACAGTAAAGGTAACTGGAAAGGTGAAGCTGATTGCTGCGAGCGGCTCGGTGCCAAGCATACTAATAAAGAAAGTATCAACGAGATTAAACATCATCAGCGTGATCATCCCGAATATCATGGGGATCGTCATTCGCTTTAAAGTCGCCCCAATATCACCAAAAAGGATATCGTTGCCATTGGAATTTGACTTAGCTTGAGTCATAACAACCTATTTCTGATACTTTAAGCGGCTCATTGTATGCTATTCAAGATGTTGACGCTATGCGGGAAACGTTAAGAGTCGTTATAAAGTCTAAATTAGCAACAGTTACCTATAAAAAGCTTGTGTTACGTCACAGGATTAAGGTTTAGTGTTGAAAATAACGATTCAGTAAGTTTTGACAAAAAAGTTACAACCTCGCTTGCAAAGTAGCATGTTTTTTGCACAACCAAAAAGGTAAAAAGTTCATAAAAGCTTCACACTGAGCAACAAATAAACAAAAATAACCAATCAAATATAAGCTATTGATATTGTTGAAATTAAATATTTATCGAATTTTACTTGAAACGGCTGCAGCGCCCTAATTTCATAGTCTTGCAATACTTCTCAAATAATAATAAACAATGTTATCCACAGATTCCGTGGATAAGTCGCTCCAAGCCAATAGAATAAAGGTTTTCAGCTTGGAGTAATTTTGATCAACGGCGAGTTTAGTGTGATCATTCTTAAAACAACAACTGGATCAATTTAGATCTCTAGACTAACCTTGCTTCTGGAAGTAAAAAGCATCTAGCTACTAAAAATAACGAGGATCACATATACAACTGTTTTAATTGAACTTTTTATTAATTTATTGATTCTCACTTTGACGATAGTAACTACTTACTGTTTGCTACACCGCGTTTAAATAGAGATTATCAATATCACACTATTCACCCTCATTGATCTCATTCACGTGACAATTGCAATGATTTAAAGATCTCAAGAAAACATCATAAAATGAGCAGTTAGGGATATAATTCAAACAAAACGTTCAAAAAATACATTAAACAGAATATATCACTGTATAGATAAACAGTAAACACTGTATATGTTAATTTTATTCGACATCCCCCTACATGATGATTTAGGAATTTTATACAACAGCTTCTATTTCATATTTTGCAGCTCTTCATGATATGAGGTTTTTGAAACCGAAACTCGCTAAGAGTCATTATATTAACGATGATAAATTACCTATCACTCAACTTTTGCTTAGATTACTAGGCGGCAAGTCGAGCGCCGCGCTCAAAACCCACTCAGGGGAACAAAAATCAAACCGCAAAGGTCAACAGGACCTATATCAATAATACTAAACAAGCTAAAAAGCCAACAAATAGCGCATTAATTCATCGCTTAGTAGAGTTTTTTACGTTTCTGTGATTTTAGTGGTTGACACCTTGCAATGTCGTCATTAATATTTCGCCCCGTTGAGAGATACGCTTCCCCCTTAGCTCAGTTGGTTAGAGCGACGGACTGTTAATCCGCAGGTCCCCCGTTCGAGTCGGGGAGGGGGAGCCAAATTCTCACACTTGACTATTCCCCCTTAGCTCAGTTGGTTAGAGCGACGGACTGTTAATCCGCAGGTCCCCCGTTCGAGTCGGGGAGGGGGAGCCACTCCTTCACCGGAAAGTCAACATTTTATTGTAGTTCCCCCTTAGCTCAGTTGGTTAGAGCGACGGACTGTTAATCCGCAGGTCCCCCGTTCGAGTCGGGGAGGGGGAGCCAATCAATAAGATAGTGCTCAAAAGAGCATTCCTAAAGTTCCAAATTGTTCCCCCTTAGCTCAGTTGGTTAGAGCGACGGACTGTTAATCCGCAGGTCCCCCGTTCGAGTCGGGGAGGGGGAGCCAATTCCACGAAAGCATTAGACTTTTTCCAGCATTTACACTACTCTACAAGCAATATTCTCACTGCATTTGCCCGAATAACAACCTTCTCTGCAATTTATCGACCAGACAAAAATCAAACCGATGAATTTGATAAAGAAATTGGCAATGCACCCGATACTATGGAATAACTCTCTTTAAGAAGCGTACTATGGCTGGTTTTAAAAAACTTATCGTACTCCAAGTCACCTCTTGGCTATTATTCTCCTTGATTGGTAGCTTTTTTTTCGCAACAAGTTTTGACTCTGCAATCAACAAAGCACAACAAAGTGCCCATACCATGGTGACAGAGTATATAAAGGATAAGAAACTCACTGAAGTTACTCCTGAACATATCCGTCAGGCCTTAAATAGCGGGGATGTTTTCTCAACTTTTATCGTACGAGACTTTGACGGCCAAACTGTTTTGCAAGTCAACACACCAAGCAACCTCCCCTTTATCGCCGAACTCATAGAATCAAATATCAATGCTATTCGCCCCCAATTTGCTGTTAACGATACCAAAGACATCAAAATTGAATTCTTGATCAATGCACAAAGTCAGGCGCAATTACTACAACAAGCCCTACTGCTACTTATCGTTATTTCAGCGTTAGTTGCCTTTATTCCTGTTTTCTTTATGCAAGGCGTCTATAAGAAGCTCAATCGCAACGTCAGTATGACCGTGGCCAGTGCGGTAGATTCATACATCACACAAAACCAAGTTACCGACAATATTGAGTTTGATTTTAATGATGGCAAAGTGGCGGAACTCGGGCATGATTTAGTCCCCTCTTTTAAACGATTAGCTAGCTTTTTAAAGTCAAAGCAAGAAGACATTAAAAATGCCGCTCACACTATCAAGCAAGAAGCGTATAAAGATGTAGTCACCGATCTTGGCAACCGCAATATGTTCGTTGAACATTACGAGCAGTATATCGAGTCATCAGCTAAAAAGGCATTTGGCTCGTTGGCGATGATCCGCTGTTCTGAATTGCAGGTCATTAACCAAACTCGTGGTTATCAAAAAGGTGATGAATACATTAAGTCGGTATCGGATATCATCAAACACGTCACCGGTACTTATGCCGGCAGCCAGGTGTTCCGTTTAAATAGTTCCGATTTTGCAGTGATCTTACCCAATGTGCCAAGTAAAGAAGCGGAAGAGTTTGGTGAAACACTGCAAGCGCGTTTTACTCAGTTCCAGCAAAACCAAGAACTATCATCGGTTGCAAACACTGGGATTGTACCTTACGAGAACGGTAAACCACTTGGAGAGCTACTCTCGGTTGTTGATAATGCCATGAGTATGGCACAAAGCAAGCAAGCCAATGCTTGGCATATTCAGCGTGAATCTGACCTAGTGAATAACGTTAGTGCTGGATTTGGCAACCAAAACTGGCGTCGCGTGATCCGCGATGTGATCAACAGCAAACGTGTTAGCTTGATGATGCAAAATATCATGCCAATTGGTAAAAATTCTAAGGCCTATGCTGAGATCCAGTCTCGCTTCAAAACTGAAGAAGGACAGATGCTACCAACGGCTTCTTTCCTTGCCATGGCGGAAAAGCTGGAAATGGCCATCGAGATTGATCAGCTGATCATCGACACCTCGCTAGAACTTATCAAAACGCGTAACTTTAATGAAAAGTATTTTGGGATCAATGTCACCGCATCGAGCGCTCATAACGATCAATTTGTGATCTGGTTAGAGCGTCGTTTGTTAAAAGAAACCAATCTCGCCTCTAAACTGGTATTTGAAGTTAGCGAGTTTGGCTTACAGCAAAATATTAAAGCCAGTAAGCGCTTTATTGACATGGTGCATCGTGCCGGCGCTCGTATCACCGTTGAGCGTTTTGGTGTGGGTTTAACGTCGTTTAAGTTTTTTAGAGACTTAAAACCTGACTATATCAAAATGGATGCGAGCTATACTCGTGGTCTTGAAGAAGACAAGAATAATCAATACTTTATGCGTTTAATGGTTGACCTTGCGCACCGTATCGGTGTCAACGTATTTGCCGAAGGTATCGAGAGCCAAGAAGAGAAACATATAGTCGAAACGCTTTGTTTGGACGGTGTACAAGGCTATTACATCGAAAAGCCGAAAGAAATCTAAGTAACCAGAGCTTGGATAATTCACCTATTATCCAAGCTCGCAAAAAGCTCTAAGGGCAGCTTCTTTACCCCTCACTTTCCCGCTGCCATTACGCTGACTTTCGCACACTATCATTTGCCACACCTGTTACAATCTGTGTTACTATTGGCAGGAATTATCATTCAAGTTTGTCCATGGGATCTTAAGAAGTTCACAAAGATAAGCTTGAAGATTATTTCGGCGCTAGCGGTAATCCAATATCTAGCAATAAAATCACTCTATCACCATGATTTTATTGCTAAAAAATCATATATTTAGCCTGATAAGCAAACTCTGAATTAGGATTACTTGCTAATAACTGAATGAAAACTGTCAGCATTACATGACAAGCTACAGCCTCATAAAATGTGAGACGCTAGCTTAAATGATAGCAAAGCACATGTTTTCACTTAAAAAATTCAAAGCGGAACGGTGCTATCGGTTTAATTCTACTAAAAAGTATTTTTAGCAGAATTAAATCCAGTCAAAACTTGCACCTAGTAAGTTCTTTAATACAGTTAACTATCACCTCGATTTGACGGGAAAACCCGCATAAAGTGAATAAGTTATAGAGGCAGGAATGACCGAATACATTTTGTTGCTCATTGGCACCGTGCTGGTGAATAACTTCGTTTTAGTCCAATTTTTGGGCTTATGTCCATTTATGGGGGTATCTGGAAAATTGGATACCGCAGTGGGAATGTCGTTAGCGACCACCTTTGTTCTTACGCTAGCCTCAGTCACCAGCTATTTGGTCAATCAGTATATTTTATTGCCGCTCGATCTCACTTTTTTAAGAACGATGAGCTTTATTTTGGTTATCGCTGTGGTTGTGCAATTTACAGAGATGGTGGTACGTAAAACCAGTCCAACCTTGTATCGATTACTGGGAATTTTCTTACCTTTGATCACCACCAACTGCGCTGTACTAGGCGTCGCACTACTTAATATCAAAAAAGACCACACCTTTTTAGAGTCTGCAGTCTATGGTTTTGGCGCCGCGGTTGGCTTTTCTATGGTTTTGGTGCTATTCGCCGCTTTGCGTGAGCGTTTGGCTGTCGCTGACGTGCCGACACCCTTTAAAGGCGCATCGATAGCGATGATCACCGCAGGACTTATGTCGCTTGCGTTTATGGGCTTTTCTGGATTGGTTAAGTTTTAGATATGACATTACTTTACGCATTACTTGCACTGGGTGCGCTGGCGCTTATTTTTGGTATTGTGCTTGGCTATGCAGCAGTGAAATACCGAGTTGAAAGCAACCCAATTGTTGAACAAATAGACGCTATTCTGCCACAAACTCAATGCGGCCAGTGTGGCTATCCCGGCTGTCGACCTTACGCTGAAGCGATTGCGAATGGCGATGACGTAAATAAATGCCCTCCCGGCGGTGAAGCTACAGTGAAAAAACTGGCGGACTTAATGGGCGTAGAAGCAAAGCCACTGGCTGGCGGAGAAGACGCAGAGCCGGTCAAGAAAGTGGCTTACATTCGTGAAGACGAATGTATTGGCTGTACCAAATGCATTCAAGCTTGCCCCGTGGATGCTATCGTTGGTGCAACCAGACAAATGCACACCGTGCTCATCGACGAGTGCACAGGCTGCGATCTGTGTGTCGAGCCCTGCCCGGTCGATTGTATTGATATGATCCCGGTTGCACAGACCAAGCAAACGTGGAAGTGGCAGCTAGACGCCATTCCTGTGACACAGATTGATTAAGAGGTTTAAGTGGAAACATTACTTGAACAAATAGAAAGCGGAAAACTGTGGCAGTTCCCAGGTGGCATCCATCCACCAGAGCAAAAGACATTATCCAACCAGCAACCGATTGCTCGTTTACCTTTGCCTGATAAACTAATCCTGCCACTAAAGCAGCACATTGGTGCCAATGGTAGCCTGTTAGTTAACTCTGGCGATCACGTCCTTAAGGGTCAAGCATTGACGGCTCCAGGCACGAACTGGTCGCTGCCCATTCACGCCCCCACATCTGGCACCATTGAAGCGATAAAACCGATGCCGTCGGCGCATCCATCCGCGCTACCTGAGCTCAGTATTATTTTGCACCCAGACGGTGAAGATAAGTGGACACCACTGAATCCTATTAGCGACATTAGCACGCTTGATAACAAACAGCTTATCGATATTATCCACCAAGCTGGTATTGCCGGTATGGGCGGTGCGGGATTCCCAACCTATGTTAAAGCAGACAGCCCAAAGCCCATTGAGTTTTTAGTCGTCAATGGCATTGAGTGCGAACCATATATTACAGCCGATGATCGTTTGATGCGTGAGCACGCCAAAGAAATCATCGCAGGCGTCGAAGTGCTACAAGGTATATTGAAGCCACAAAAAGTGCTGTTTGGCATAGAAGATAATAAACCTGAGGCTATTGCAGCTATCACCGTGGCGGCTCAGCATAATCAGAATATCTTAGTCCGTAGTGTGCCAACCAAATACCCTTCTGGTGGTGAAAAGCAACTGGTCAAGCTATTAACTTCCAAAGAAGTACCAAGTGCTGGAATACCAGCGGATATCGGCGTACTGGTGCAGAACGTTGGAACACTGTTCGCAATTTGGCAAGCCATTTTTGAGGGTAAACCACTTATTGAGCGCGTAGTTACCGTAACTGGTAATACCATTACTCAGCCAAGCAACGTGTGGGCTTTACTCGGCACTGAAATAAAGCACCTGCTAGACTCACAAGGCTTTTCGCCAGTAGAGGCGCAGCGCGTCGTCATGGGTGGTCCAATGATGGGCTTTACTTTACCATCGGTTAGGATCCCTGTGGTCAAAACCACCAACTGTATACTCGCGCCAGACAACCAAGAACTTGCGATCCCGGGTGATGAAAAGGCATGTATTCGCTGTAGTGCCTGTGCAGATGCCTGCCCTCAAAGCTTATTACCACAGCAGTTACAATGGTTTGCTAAAGGCAAAGAGTACCAAAAGTTAGAGGAATACAACCTCTTTGACTGTATCGAATGTGGTGCGTGCTCTTATGTTTGCCCGAGCGAAATTCCCTTGGTGCAATACTATCGTGTAGCCAAAGCCGATATTCGCGAACAAAAGCTCGAACAAGTCAAAGCAGAGCGTGCTAAAGAGCGTTTTGAGGCAAGAAAAGAGCGCTTAGAGCGCGAACAAGAAGAACGCCAAAATAAACATAAACGCCGTTCGGCGGGCGCTGCACCAAAAGCCGCAGATAAAGAAAAAGTGCAAGAAGCACTCTCACGCGTTAAAGATAAGCAGTCAGATAAATCCGCGGTCCAAGCTGCGATTGCACGCGCCAAAGCCAAACGAGGTGAGAACGGCGAGTTAGAGCCGGATAACAGCGCCATTGCTGAAGAGCGTGCAAAACGCAAAGCGCAGGCGCGTAAATATAAAGAAGAAAAAACTGACCAGCCTGAAAGCACAGATAAAAAAGATGCAGTAGCCGCCGCCATTGCTCGCGCTAAGGCGAAAAAAGCCGCGGCCCAAACTGCGCCTGAATCTGAGCCAGCCGCAGCAGATGATAAAAAGGCAGCCGTAGCTGCTGCAATCGCCCGGGCTAAAGCCAAAAAAGCAGCCGCAGAAGACACAGCTGAACCTGAAGCCAATGCAGCGCCAAGCGATAAAAAGGCTGCCGTTGCTGCCGCAATTGCCAGAGCTAAGGCCAAGAAAGCTGCTAAAGAGGCGGAAGAAGCTGGCGCAAGCGTGAGCGAACAAGCAGAAGCCGCCCCAACAGAAAGCGCCGAGGAAGATCCACGTAAAGCCGCCGTTGCTGCCGCAATCGCCAGGGCTAAAGCCAAGAAAGCTGCTAAAGAGGTACAAGAAGCTGGCGAGAACATAAGCGAGCAAGCAGACGCTGCTCAAAGCGCTCAAACCGATAACGCTGACGAAGATCCACGTAAAGCCGCCGTTGCTGCCGCAATTGCCAGAGCTAAGGCCAAGAAAGCAGCTAAAGAGGCTGAAGAAGCTGGCGCAAGCGTGAGCGAACAAGCAGAAGCCGCTCCAACGGAAAGCCCCGAGGAAGATCCACGCAAAGCCGCCGTTGCCGCCGCAATTGCCAGAGCTAAGGCCAAGAAAGCTGCTAAAGAGGCACAAGAAGCTGGCGAGAGCACAGTCGAGCAAGCAGAAGCCGCTCCAACACAAAGCGCCGAGGAAGATCCACGTAAAGCCGCCGTTGCTGCCGCAATTGCCAGAGCTAAGGCCAAAAAAGCCGCTAAAGAGGCGGAAGAAGCTGGCGCAAGCGTGAGCGAACAAGCAGAAGCCGCTCCAACGGCAAGCGCCGAGGAAGATCCACGCAAAGCCGCCGTGGCCGCCGCAATTGCCAGAGCTAAGGCCAAAAAAGCCGCTAAAGAGGCACAAGAAGCTGGCGAAAGCGTGAGTGAGCAAGACAAAGAAGCAAATGAGCCAACGGCGGGATCAGAAACAGACTCCAGCGGTACAGAGCAAGATGCTGAGGGCACATCTGAGCAGCAACAAGCACTTAGCCCTGAAGCACGTAAAAAAGCCGCCGTTAAAGCCGCAATTGCAAGAGCAAAAGCGAAGAAGCAAGCGAAAGAACAAGAAGGAAATGAACCGTCATGAAACTAACCATGGCCTCATCCCCGCACAATCATAGCCATAAGTCGGTCAACAAAATCATGATGACCGTCATGGCAGCCTGTATTCCCGGGATCTTAGTCCAAACCTACTATTTTGGTTTTGGTGTATTGATCCAGTTGGCTTTGGCCCTTATTACCGCAAGCCTTGCTGAAGCGCTAGTGCTAAAGCTAAGAGGTCGAGCGATATGGCCCAGCCTCAGCGACGGTAGTGCTTGGCTCACTGCTGTGCTGCTGGCCATCAGTATTCCGCCGCTAGCCCCTTGGTGGATAACTGTCATTGGCGCATTTTTTGCCATCGCAATTGTAAAACAGCTATACGGTGGCCTAGGCTTTAACCTTTTCAACCCGGCCATGGCGGCCTATGTATTATTGCTGATCTCCTTCCCTGTACAAATGACTTCATGGTCACCTATTCAAGCGCTCACGCTAGAGTCGCTAAGCTTTGTCGACCAACTCGCGATGATCTTTACCGAGTCCACCAGCCAAGGTGTCTCACTTGACGTATGGCGTGCAGGGGTGATTGACGGTGCGACTGGTGCCACGCCATTAGACTCGGTAAAAACCGCAGTCTCGCAAGGCTTAACCGTGAATGAGGCGATGAGTAAGCAGGGTTTTGGAGCACTTGCGGGACTTGGTTGGCAATATGTTAACCTGGCCTTTTTGCTAGGTGGTCTTTATCTGCTAAAAGCCAAAGTGATCAACTGGCATATTCCTGTAGCCTTTATTGCCAGTCTTGGCCTTGCTAGTGCGATTGGCTATATCATTGCCCCTGAATCAGAGCCCGGCACCCTATTCCACTTGTTAAGTGGTGGCGCTATGCTTGGTGCCTTCTTTATTGCCACCGATCCGGTGTCGGCCTCCACCACTAACTTAGGTCGTCTGATTTACGGCGCGGCAATCGGCTTTACTGTCTATGTTATTCGTCAATTTGGTGGCTACCCAGACGCCGTTGCATTTGCAGTTGTGATCATGAATATGGCAGTACCACTTATCGATCATTACACTCAGCCTCGTACTTATGGTCATGGAGCTAAATCATGATAATTCAATCGATGCAGAAAAATGGCATCATCCTCGCGGCATTTGCACTGGCAACAACAGGAGCGGTCGCACTGATTAATGACCTCACTAAAGATAAAATTGCCAGCCAAGAGCAGCAGCACCTGATGCAACTACTTTCTCAGGTTATTGCAGCAGATAAGTACGACAATACTTTGTATTTGGATTGCACCACCAGCAACGCCTTAGAACTCGGCCCTGGTGGCCCGCACACAATTTACAGAGCCAGACTCAATGGCGAACCCTCAGCTCTTTTAGTGAGACACATCACCCCCAAAGGCTACAGTGGCAATATTGATGTCTTAACCGCTATCGATAGACAAGGTCTGATCTCAGGTGTGCGTGTAACGCGCCATGAAGAAACCCCAGGCCTTGGTGATAAGGTCGAGCTGGCAAAATCGGCTTGGGTAACGACTTTCAACGGTGTTCAAGTTGAAGGTGAAGCAGATCCTAAAATGAATGTGAAAAAAGACGGCGGTCAATTTGATTCATTTACTGGCGCAACCATTACCCCACGTGCCGTGGTAACCTCGGTAAATCAGGCCGCATGGTTTGCCAAAACTCATTTTGATGCGCTATTTAACGCGCCTAATACTTGCGAGGTGTCACAATGAGTCAGTTAAAATCGCTCTTTCAAGAAGGTACATGGCAAAATAACCCTGCACTGGTACAGCTTTTAGGGCTATGTCCGCTCCTTGCGGTGACTTCAACGGTAACCAATGCGTTAGGGCTTGGTATCGCCACACTACTGGTACTGGTTGGTTCTAACTTTACCGTATCGGTGGTGAGAAACTGGGTGCCAAAAGACATTCGTATTCCCGTGTTTGTGATGATCATCGCTGCCTTTGTTACGGTTATTCAACTGCTCATGAACGCTTATACCTTTGGTCTGTATCAATCCCTTGGTATATTTATTCCGTTGATCGTGACCAACTGCGCCATTATTGGTCGTGCCGAGGCATTCGCTTCGAAGAATAGTCCGCTGTTATCGGTTTGGGATGGTTTAATGATGGGACTAGGTTTTGCACTGGTGCTATTTGTACTGGGTGCAATGCGCGAACTCATTGGTCAAGGAACACTATTTGATGGTGCCGAGCTACTCCTTGGCAACTGGGCAAGTGTATTGCGTATTGAGATCTTCTCATTCGATCATCAATTTTTAGTTGCAATCCTGCCACCTGGCGCCTTTTTAGGGCTTGGCTTTTTGATTGCTGCTAAAAACATTATCGACGCCCAACTCAAAGCCAAAGCAGCGCCAACAGCCGAAGAAGTAAAAGGCCCAAGAGCACGGGTCACTAACTTAAACTAATGCGGTAATAATGCCAATTTGCAGCGATACCGTCACTATCGCTGCTTAATGAAAACAACTGCATGCTACCGTCATTGAATTTAGCAAGTAAATCTTATGAATAAACAAAAACGTATAGAAATACTCACGCGACTCAGGGACGAAAATCCGCACCCTGAAACTGAGCTAGAATACTCGTCACCATTCGAGCTTTTAGTTGCCGTTACCCTCTCAGCACAAGCCACTGATGTTGGGGTAAACAAAGCGACACGCAAACTCTTCCCTGTTGCCAACACACCTGAGAAAATTCTGGAGCTTGGCCTTGAGGGCTTAAGAGACTATATCAAAACCATTGGTTTATTTAATTCAAAAGCCAATAACGTCTATAAAATGTGTCAGATCCTCGTTGACAAACACGGCTCCGAAGTTCCTGAAAACCGTGAAGCACTAGAAGCGCTACCAGGCGTTGGTCGTAAAACCGCAAACGTAGTTTTAAACTGCGCTTTTGGCTGGCCGACCATTGCTGTAGACACGCATATTTTCCGCGTTTCTAACCGCACTAAGTTTGCCATGGGTAAAGATGTAGTGGCTGTCGAGCAAAAGCTGGAAAAGGTTGTACCAACAGAGTTTAAAGTGGACGTCCACCACTGGCTTATTCTCCATGGCCGCTATGTGTGTACAGCAAGAAAGCCCAAATGCGGCAGCTGTATTATTGAAGACTTGTGTGAGTTTAAAGAGAAGACTGATTAGCCTTCTCTTTTTATGGGACGTTAATTTTTAAAAAAATAATTAATCTACCGCTTCAATTGGCCGATTAATTTTCTCATGAAAGTGACTAAGAGACCTCCCCCCCGTTTGAACTAAAATAAACTCACCTAACTTTGTTTTTATAATATAACCATTTCCTAAATTTATAACCTCTGAAACGCCCTCTATTTGATTAATGCCATTTGAAAAGTAATCCGCATCTAACTCTCTTTCGCTATCACGTTCATAATAGGTAATGAGCTTATCTTCTTTATCCGTAATTAGCATAAAATTGTCTACGAGGTTTACATCTTTAACAGAAGGTAATGTCTGTGGATTATTTTGTGTAATAAGTAAAGCCGAACCGTCCTCTTTAACAACTACGCCATTAGAATGATCAGAAGGAACACTATACGCTATGTTATCAAAAGAAAACTCTGGGAACTGTTCAGGTAAGTATTCGCTCCAATAGCTATCTAAATAATGAATATTACCTTCAACATCCAACAGAACATACATCCAACTAATTTTAAGTAAGTCTTTTACCTTAATCTCAGTGTTTAGACTCGAAACATGGTAGGTTAAACCAGAACCTCTGATTGAAAAGCTACCATCTTTTTTTATCGCAAGAATAGCTTTTGAACCTAACGGACTGATAATACGGGCTACATTTTGTAAATCTCCAAAACCTGTAGCATATTCTCCATTTTCTAGTGTAGATAAAAACGGCTCATTACTACATGTCCAAATTTCTACATTATCTTGTTCATCAAATATTGCGACAGCATCGTACCCACCACCGCCAGCATAGCTAACAGCTTGAATCTTACTTACACCCGTTTTTTCTACTCGCTTATAACTATGTTGGTGCGAGCCTTTTTTATCCCACCAAAATCCGTCGATAACAAGAAGTCCAGAGTTGTAAAGCACTGCTGAAGTATTTGCAGAGCTGCTACAGTCATAAAGTGAATGCAAAACTTGTTTTACATCGTTAAGCTCTGTTTGGGATAATTGGGCTTTACTGTATTCAAAATTACCTGAATCATCGAGAGTGTTATCCCAAGTAATAACTTTTCCATCACTTGTTAAAACGTGCTCACCGTAGAAATCTAGCCAGTAACTTTTCACGTTATTTATTTTTTCTTTTATATCTTCAAAGCTACTTTCTTTTTCATGAGAATAAAATTCTCTGCCGTCACCATATTTAAAAAATTTCCCTTTAGTATCTTGAGCTAAAACCGTCCCCCATACATGTTTTCCATAATAAGCATTAACGAAGTCACTCTTGCCATCTTCCGGCTGTATTCCATGGCTACTATCAAAAATTAGCTCGCCGTTAGACATCAAAATGTATTTATCTGATAGGTATATATTTCCACTGATTGGAGTCGGCTTGATAAAGTCAAATGAAGTCGTTTCACTAACAATGTTATCAATACTAGTCACCTTTGCTTTTATAGTGATTGGCTTATCAAAGTTATTTAAGTCTGGTGTAAACGACGCTCCAGTTGCAACTAACTTCTCGCCTATAAACCATTGCATTGATATTGTTTCTGACAGGCAATTATCACAGGTAAAATCCGCAAGGGTTGTCGTGTTTGGAGTATGCTTCCCTGTAAGTTCTAGCGATTCGACTTTGGTTTTGCGTGAAATAATCTCAGCCTGATAGGAAATTTCATCACTCATCACCTGATCAATACTTGGTACTTGAACCGTGATCACAACCGTCTTATCCAAATGCTCAAAATCAGGAGTTAATGAACTCGATTGACTCACAATAACATTATCAACTTCCCAGCGATAAATGGCTTTATCTTTCAAACAATCAACACACTCAATTATTGCGCTGGTACTTTGGCCCCTTATCAGTTCAGAGTTTAAGCTGATTTTTTCTATTTTAGTTTTACGTGAAATAACCTCAGCCTGATAGGAGACTTCATCACTCATCACCTGATCAATACTTGGTACTTGAACCGTGATCACAACCGCCTTATCCAAATGCTCAAAATCAGGAGTAAATGAACTAGATTGACTCACTACAACATTATCAATTTCCCAGCGATAAATGGCTTTATCTTTCAAACAATCAACACACTCTATTATTGCGCTGGTACTTTGGCCTCTGATCAGTTCAGAGTTTAAGCTAATTTTTTCTATTTTAGTTGTAAGTTTAGGTTCATCCGAAGACGAGCTACCTCCACAAGCTACTAAAAGGAATGTGGTGATTAATATAATATATTTGAAAAGTTTCATATCTAAGAGTCCATTACAGTAAGTAAATAGTGTGCAAATCCGGTTGATATCTTCAAGGCGGCTTAGTGTATATTTTTATTAAAAAATTGACAATATTCATACAGTTAAAGCAGGTGATTACGAACTTAGTTATCTACTTTCCTTATACTTCGGCAGGCCGACTATTGCTGTAGACACCCATATATTCCGCGTCTCCAACCGCACCAAATTTGCTATGGGTAAAGATGTAGTGGCAGTCGAGCAAAAGCTGGAAAAGGTTGTACCAAAAGAGTTTAAGGTAGATGTCCACCACTGGCTTATTCTCCATGGCCGCTATGTGTGCACCGCGCGTAAACCTAAATGCGGCAGCTGTATTATTGAAGACTTGTGTGAGTTTAAAGAGAAGACTGATAGCTAATCTTTATTTTAACATAAGAACAACTTTTACTTGCGGTGGTTACCGTGAATTTGTTGTTTCGTAAAATTGTTCAAGCGATATGAAAGCACAGATCGCTGCGTAAAGCAGCTCCTACTTCAAGCCACATTCGTATCGACGTGATGGTTAGCCTAAGGCAATACCACTGCTGAATACCCTATTCCATCTGGTCCGTTACCAGTAGGGAGTTCAAATAAGGTTTTGCCAGATACAATATCTATAACAAGGACCTTATTTTTTTGGTAAGCGGATAAAAATAAAGTGCGATCGTCTGGATGGAGGATCACGCCTTTTGGTCCTGTTCCTGGCTCAAACTTTATTTGACGCAGCTTTTCTTTGTGCATTGCATCGATCACATCAAGGGTGTGATTCCTATAGTCTGGGATCACAGCAAACTGCTCATCGCGGGTAAGTAACACACGGTATGGAAAGCTATAGCCTTTCCATTGTTTAATTATACGCTCATTTGCTACATCAAACACGGTAACTAAGCCATCATCGTTGCTACCAACCCAGAGCTCTGAGCCACTTTTATTTATGGTGATAGCCTCTGGTACTTTTGGCATTGAAATTTTGCGAAGTAAGGCACCTGACTTTACATCTAATTCAGACACTGAATCTGCGCGCATATTTGTGGTGTAAACACGCTCGCTAGACGCCGGCAGCGCCACCATATGAGAGCCTCTTTGCTCTGTTGCTATTACTTTATCAATTTTCCCCGACTCTATATCAACGATTACCACACTGTCGGAGCCTTCAGACGATACTGCAACGCGTTTTTGGTCTTTTAAAAACAACACGCCATGTGGCCTTGGATAACGAGACAAATCAATGGTTTTTACTTTTTTTGCTTGCCGAACGTCAAAAACACTTAGACTATTGCCACGTGCATAATTAGTGACAACAGCCGTATGCCCGTCGGCACTCATTGCTAATTCATGTGGTCCTCTGCCGGTTGCGAGCGTCAGCTTAATTTTTCGGCTGCTAAGATCGATGAAATCAACCGAGTCCCCCTTTTTATTTACAACAACCAATGTTCCCGACAAGTTATTTGTATCAGCCCATGAAGGGAAGCTAATTAAACACCCAAATAAGAACACATACACAACATAATTAACCAATCTCATTTTGACTCCTATTGATCTGTTAGCCTGAATGATTACTAGGGCCTGTTGTTTTTATCACTACTGTATTTATCATTGAAAAGCAATCGTAATACAGCCTTCAAAAACACCCTATCCCAAATTTAACTCAGACACGCCTGATACTCGAAACCTTCCTGTTTCCTATGTTGAATAGCACACTTTCCATCACTCGCAACAACTTCCTCGCCTACATCCGTTTTACAATTTCTAGAACATTTTCAAAGTATTGATTTCACAAATCACTACGCTTTCTTTATGCTAATGAAAGTCTTTAAATTTTAATGCCAATATCATTATGCTACCTGTCCTTCGTATCTTGTTAATAGAACAAGAGCCAGCTGTATTGCAAGCGCTCTCAAGCAATCTGTCAAAAACGATCCCTAATTTTGAGCGAGAGGATGTTCAAATCGATATTATTGAATGTCTCGAACTTTCAAAAGCCTTGGAGCATGTCACTGAAGATGGTGATATTCAAGCTGTCGTGCTGAGTTGGGATGTGCAACAGAAAAGTGGCGAACAAACCTATAGTCGCTTTATCGAGCAATTAAAAAGTATTCGTCTAGAATTACCGGTTTATGTTATTGGTGATGACACTAAAGGGCTTGAGATAGTCAACGAATCCGAGGAAATCGAGTCTTTCTTCTTTAAAGATGAAGTTATCTCAGATCCTGAAGCCATTTTAGGGTATATGATCAACGACTTTGATGACAGAGCCGAGACGCCATTTTGGACGGCGTATCGCAGTTATGTCGGCGAAGCGAACGACTCTTGGCATACTCCAGGTCACAGCGGCGGTTCAAGCTTTAGAAACTCTCCTTATATCAAAGATTTTTATCAGTTTTATGGCCGTAATGTATTTGTCGGAGACTTGTCGGTATCGGTTGATTCGTTAGGTTCACTGTCAGACAGTACCAATACCATTGGCCGCGCTCAGGAGTCCGCTGCAGCAACGTTTGAGGTTAAACGCACTTACTTCGTGACCAATGGCTCGTCCACCTCGAATAAAATCATTTTGCAAACCCTACTTCGCAAGGGCGATAAGGTGATCATCGACCGCAACTGTCATAAGTCTGTGCACTATGGCATTTTGCAATCGGCCAGTTTCCCTATCTATTTATCGAGCATTTTAAATCCCAAATATGGCATATTCGCACCGCCTTCACTGGCTGACATCAAGCAGGCGATTGAACAGAATACCGATGCAAAACTACTGGTACTCACAGGCTGTACCTATGATGGTTTGCTGAGCGACCTAAAACAAGTCGTAGAATTTGCCCATCAGCATGGCATCAAAGTCTTTATTGATGAAGCTTGGTTTGCTTACTCGCTATTTCACCCTAGCTTGCGCCATTACTCCGCCATTCATGCAGGTGCCGATTATGTCACCCATTCGGCGCATAAAGTCGTATCAGCATTTTCGCAGGCGTCTTATATCCATATTAACGACCCTGATTTTGATGCTGATTTCTTCCGTGAGATTTACAGTATCTACGCCAGCACCTCGCCAAAATACCAACTGATTGCGTCTTTGGATGTGTGCCAAAAGCAGTTAGAGATGGAAGGCTATAAATTACTCAATGCGCTGCTGAACCATGTTGCAGAGTTCAAACAGCAGATGGCCTCGCTCAAACATATAAAAGTGCTTGATAAGCAAGATTTTATGAACATATTCCCACATTTTAGTGGCGATAATATGGGTCATGATCCGCTTAAAATCCTCATCGATATTAGTGAACTGCCATACTCATTAAAGGATATTCATAAGTTTCTGCTAGACGAAATTGGGCTGGAGATTGAGAAATACACCCACAGTACCATCTTAGTCTTACTAACCTTGGGTGGTACACGCTCAAAGATCATTCGTTTATACAATGCCTTAAAGAAGCTCGATGGCGGCAAGGTAAAACTATCGAAGTCAACGCGACGCTCACGCTTACCTGAGAATTTACCCGCTATTGACCTTGCTTGTATTCCTAGTGATGCCTTCTACGGTGAACGTGAATCTGTGCCTATTAGCAAGAGCAACAACCGTATTTGTGCAGGTTTAGTCACCCCGTATCCTCCGGGTATTCCGCTTTTGGTGCCGGGTCAACATATTACCCAAGAGCATATTGAATATCTCAAGGAACTGGCAGGCCAAGGATTGACCATTCAAGGTAGTTTCGATGGTGAGATCTACGTGCTTAAGGAGCAAGAGGAAAAATAAAGCGAGCCACTATCGTTAGTTGACTCACTGAGCAGCGATGTCATTAGACATTGCTGCACCAGCATTACATAAAAGATTATAAAGAGCTGTTAGCTCACTGAGTATAGCCTTAACTGAGAAACAATTTGTTTATCAGGCTAATTACTACTAAGAAATATGATCCACCTGAGAACACATAAAAATTTAAAAATCAAATCGTTACCATCAAGTCTGTATTATTACCCTTTAGCCTATATTGACTAGCTCTACCCATCTAATCAATACACGCTGATAGAAAAGCACTATCTCTGGCTCAGCTTAAGATATTCCACTGATGATACAAAGTAATCAACCTGAGTCTTGGATAAGGAATAAGCTAACTTATTGTTTTTAAAGTTCACCTTAATTTCCCCCTTGTCCAGCCAGAGAGTTTTAGTGGTAACACTGCTTCCTGTAGGCAAGGCAAATTTACGCACCAATAGCTGGCATCTGGAGTGAATTCAATGCAGTTAGCGCTAATACTAATCCGATAAATAGTATTCTACGCTCGTGACCACACGTACAATTTTGATCTGCGGTGTATTACTGTCTCTATCGCGAATGCTAAATTGCCCTTGTCTTGCTGATTTTATTTTGCCAAGTACAGAGTCGGAATCTTTAGCAAATTTGACCGCCACTTCTCGTGCTTTTTGTGTGGCTTCTTGCACCATTTCAGGCTTAATATCATTAAGGCCAGTAAACAAATATTCAACTCGATTTTGATAATCATCTTTGGTGATGGCAATACCTTGTTTGGCCAGCTCACTTAACTGCCCTAGCGCTTGCGATACCTTATCTGGATTATTGGAGTACACTGTCACACCAGCTTTTGCCACATACCGAAATCCCTGATTATTTTGTCCGTACTCTTGGGCGTATTTATCTGTAATAGAAGGCGCTGATATCGAAAGCTCGGAAGCATCAAAGCCATGTAAGGTTAAGAACGCGCGGATAGCTGCGTTTTTCTTTTCAGTGCGCTCAACCAACGCTTCCAGATCGTTATCTGCATCACGATAAAATACA
Organism: Pseudoalteromonas sp. NC201; assembly: GCF_002850255.1. Taxonomy (NCBI): domain Bacteria; kingdom Pseudomonadati; phylum Pseudomonadota; class Gammaproteobacteria; order Alteromonadales; family Pseudoalteromonadaceae; genus Pseudoalteromonas; species Pseudoalteromonas sp. NC201. Next base: position 986,142 of record NZ_CP022522.1, on the reverse strand, counting down.
GGCCAAATCACCGTATCTGCCGTTACTTCCTTTTCCGATAACCCCTTTACACTTACCGTTCGCTCCATTCCTTTTACTTCTAGAATGGTCGATTTTACCATCCAGCCACTCACTATCACCGCCAGTGATAGCAAAGCCGCAGGAGCTAAATATTTACTCATAGTAGACATATCTTTGTCCTCAACGTTACGCCTCAGTCATGGTTTTCGTACAATTATTATAGGGATAGATCAAAGTCTACCTTAATTGCACTCGAAAACTGCGAGCAAAATGGTAGAGTGGTGCTTATGAGCTGCGGCTGAACTAGGAAACAGTATGAGCGTAAAGCGTATTAGCCAATTTTTTAACCCCCAATCTATTGCGGTGATTGGTGCTTCTAACAATCCAGATCGCGCCGGCTTTATTGTAATGCGTAACTTGCTGCAAGGCGGCTTTAAAGGGCCCATTATGCCCGTCAGCCCAAAACATACCGCAGTGCATGGAGTGCTTGCTTACAATACTATTAGACAGTTACCCAAAGTCCCTGATCTCGCTGTTATTTGTACCAACAAACAAACCCTAGTGCAAATCATCAATGAGCTTGGCGAAATTGGTTGTCAGCATGCAATCATCATCGCGGCGGGTCTCGATAATCAGCATAAACAACTATTAAAAGAAGCCGCCAAAATAGCCAAAGTCACCTTGCTTGGTCCTAATTGCCTCGGTTTACTCATTCCTCACTTGGGTATTAATGCTAGTTTTTCTCATACGGTTGCAGCACCCGGTAAGCTTGCTTTTATTTCACAATCGGCGGCGGTATGTTCAACCATACTGGACTGGGCACAACATAAAAAAATCGGCTTTTCTTACTTTGTTTCCGTTGGGGATTGCCTTGATATCGATTTCGACGAACTACTCGATTTCCTCGGACGGGATCCAAAAACCCAAGCTATTTTGCTTTATATTGATAATATCGACGATGTTAGGCGCTTTATTTCCGCAGCTCGAGCCGCTGCATTTAGTAAGCCCGTCATCGCCATAAAAACCGGTAAAACCAAGGCTGGCGCAATCGCTGCGCTGAATCACACCGGCGGCAATACCTCCGATGACGCAGTTTATGATGCCATGTTCCAACGTGCAGGTATGCTGAGGGTAAACGATCTTAGGGAGCTATTTGCTGCCACTCAAACCCTTGCTTTACACCCCAAATTGCTGCAAGTAGAACAGCTGACCATTTTAACCAATGGTGGCGGCCCTGGCATTATGGCGGTCGATACCTTACTACAGAACTCAGGCAAACTGGCGGTACTAAGCGAGCAGACCAAGCAAGCGCTCAGCGCCCTGATCCCACAAACGGATCATGCTTGTAACCCTATAGATATTTTTGGTGATTCCTCGCCAAAACGTTACCAACAAGCACTAGAAGTTCTGTTAAAAGCTGACGAAGTCAAAAACTTATTGATAATTCATACTCCTTCAGCGCTTGCGCCAAGTACCGCTTATGCCGAGATCATTGCACAGACCCTAGCCAAAATTCCAAAAATGGCACGCCCTTATGTGATGACAAACTTTATGGGTGAAGAAGCGGCATATGCTGCAAGGCTTGTATGCGCAAATGCTAAGATCCCAACTTATCGTACACCCGAAGGTGCAGTTGGTGCCTTTATGCACTTGGTGAGCTACCGCCGAAACCAAAAACATCTCACACAGACACCAGAATCCTACAGTGATGAAGGCCAGCTGCAACACCTGCAAAGCAAACGTTTAATCAATGACTTTTTAAATTCAGGTGCCAATAAACTCGCGACCCATTTGGCTTCTCAAGTGCTGGCTAATTACGATATAGAATGTATAGAGACACAAATCGCACTCACCCCCTCAGAAGCGAAAGAGCAAGCTCAGCAGCTTGGCTTTCCCGTTGCACTTAAACTGATAAGCCATGATATTCCTTCTAAATCGGAAGTGGGTGGGGTTGTACTCAACCTCAACGATGCAGAAGAAGTAGAACAAACCGCATTTTCGATGTTACTACGGATCCGTGAGGCGGCACCCGAAGCTGAAATAGAAGGCTTCTCTTTGCAACGCATGGCAAAACGCGCTGGTGGACAAGAATTACGGATAGCAGTAAAAACCGAGCCCGGTGTCGGCCCTGTTATTTTACTAGGTGAAGCGGGCACCGGGCTTAATTTCTCTCAAGCTGCGGTGGCATTGCCACCACTGAATATGAACCTTGCAAAGTACCTGATTGCAGCCGCCCATGACAAAGGCTTTATCAAGGAGCGAGCACTGCCTGAAAAGGTCGATAAATACCGTCTGTGCGCCCTACTCACTCGTGTCTCTCAAATGGTAGTCGACCAACCCGATATTATTGATATGGAACTCAACCCTATTTTGGCCTGTTCGGGTCAGTTCCAAGTGCTCGACGCCAGTATTACGCTAAGACGATACGAGCCAGTATCAGGCCGTAAACGCTTGGCCATCCGACCTTACCCCCGAGAGTTGGTAAAAACCGTGACATTAAAAGATGGCCGCCCTGCAACCTTGAGACCTATTCGTCCTGAGGATGAAAGAGCGCACCAAGAATTTGACCAGTCTTTAAGTAAAGAAGATAGATACCGCCGCTTTTTTGGCGAGCTGCCGCAATTTAATCATGAGCAACTCGCCAAAATGACGCAAATTGACTACGACCGAGAAATGGCGTTTATCGTCACTGTGCCGAATAAATCTAGCTACCAAACGCTTGGGGTATCACGCGTATTGATGGACCCAGATAACCAAGTGGCTGAATTTGCCGTAGTGGTACGCTCAGACTGCCAAGGACTTGGGCTTGGACGAATACTCATGGAAGCTGCTATAAAACACTGTCGTAAACAAAACGTACAAAGTATAGAAGGGATCACTCTGCCAGAAAATAGCGGTATGATAGGTCTTGCCAAAAAGCTCGGATTCACCGTATCTCGAGATTTTGAGGAAGGCACCATTCAGATGGTGTTACACTTAAACTAAACACAAAAAAGATAAGGGATGCTGGCAACTTGATGCAACTTCACATCAGAGAAAAAACGGCTGCGGTGCTCGAGGCTACAGGGCAATACCGCCGACTCGGGCGGGCAGTTGATATCTTCCTCATCACGCTGATTTTAACCAATGTCGTTGCCATCGTGTTGGAATCTGAGCGCGACTTAGCAACTGTGTACCATCACTACTTTCTCACCTTAGAGTTAGTCAGTGTGACCATCTTCGCCATTGAATACTTACTGAGATTTTGGTGCTGTGTCGATAAGCTTGATTACCGCCATTTGGATATACCAAATTGGAAAAAGCGCCTAAAGTATCTGATATCACCGCTGGCGGTGATTGATCTCATCGCTATTTTGCCAACCATATTAATGGCCTTTATCACCTTTGATCTGCGTTTTTTACGTGTTATTCGATTACTCAGGATCTTTAAGCTGACGCGCTACTCTCGGGCCATGCAGTTGCTACTCGCAGCATTTAAAGAAGAATCGAGTTCATTACTTGCCGCCTTTTTTATCATGAGCGTTGTGCTAATCATGGCCTCTTGCGGAATTTATCTTATTGAACACGATGTGCAACCGGATAAATTTGGCTCCATTCCTAAAGCGATGTGGTGGGCGATGGCTACTCTAACCACCGTGGGTTATGGCGATGTTGTGCCTATCACCCCGCTTGGACAATTTTTTGGTGGCCTTATCACTTTACTCAGTATGGGCATGGTCGCGATCCCCACCGGCCTCTTGGCCTCAAGCTTTGCGGACCAAATGCGCAAACGTCGAGATGCATTCAATGAAGCGGTATTGCATGCGTTAGTCGATGGTGATGTCGACAAAAGTGAACAAGCCCATTTAGAAGCCCTTCGTATAGAGCTTGGCTTAAGTCAATTGGAAGCAAACCAAGCAATTAAACTAATGAGTAGTCAACGCGTCCATCATATGTACTGTCGTCACTGTGGTAAAAAGCTGTAGCCAAAGAGACTACAGCTATATTTCAGAGAGTAGCTGCGCGACTTGTTCGCCACTAATCGCCGAGCTGAAACGGTAACCTTGATAATAATCAACTTGCTCTGCTTTGATGCGTTGATACTGTAGATCGTTTTCCACCCCTTCTGCGACACATTTTAATCCCAATCCATGCGCTAAATTTACACATGAGCGAATAATTAAATAGCTTTCAGGATCCTCAGCAATTTGCTGTACAAAGCTTTTATCTATCTTGATGACATCAATAGGCAATTGTTGCAGATAGGTCAAAGAGGCATACCCCGTCCCAAAGTCATCCATATAGATACGACAGCCCAGTGCTTTTATTTCTTTCATCACTTTCACCGCGCTCTCAACGTTAGAAAGCAGAGCTGTTTCTGTTATCTCAAAGGCCACAGAATGACCCGACACTTTACTGCGGCACAGTGCTTGTTGAATATCCTCGACTAAGCTTGAGGATTCAAAATCAATGGCCGAGAGATTAATGGATATATATAGGTCTTGCTTCATGGTTTGCCAGTGTCTCAATTCAACTAATGCCCGAGAAAGTGTTTGTAAGGTAAGCTCGGTAACGACACCGGCATGTTCAGCAGCAAGCGCATACTCCTGCGCACAAAACTCGCTATTTTCAGGCCAGCGTAATAGCGCTTCAAAGCCAAGCAGAGTATCGCTTTCTACATCGACAATAGGCTGATAATGATTACTAAATTCACCATTTTTTAAGGCCCTCATAAGTGCTTGCTCGACTTCTCGTGAACGCCTAACCTTGCCATTCATTTCTTCGCGAAAAAACTGATAACTGGAAATTTGCTGTACATTAACATGCTCAAGCGCAGCCTTTGCTGCTTGGTTTAACTCAAAAGCGTCTGACGCATCGTCGGGATACATTGCAATACCAATGGCAGGTTGCATAAGTACGGTATGCCCTGCGGCTTCAATTGGAGTACTAAATGAGTGAACCAAACACTCAACATACTGATGAACCTGTTCAGGGTTGTCGAGGTGCTCCATCAACACATAAAACGACTTATCATGTCCCGTCGCTAAGCTATCTAACTCACGGAAGCAGCAGCGTAGCTTTGTTGCAAGCAGAGGAAGCAACTCAGCAACAAAGTCTGCACCATAGATATCGTATAGGTTCTGCAAACGGTTAAACTTTATGACCAAAAGTGCGAAATGTGTATGTTGCGAATGCACGATTGCGTGCTGCACTCTATCCATCAATAACGCTTTATTTGGTAACTTAGTTTGTAAATCATAGTTAGCAAGCTGGTATAGCTCTTTTTCTGTGCGCTTTTGCTGGCTAATATCGGTAAGCACCACCACATAACTGTATAGTTCACCATCGCTATTCGCCACGGCACTAATTTTTATAAGTACGTCTCTTTCATCACCATTGGGCAAACTCACCACTTCCTCAGAGCTTAAATGCTGATGCACAGCCAGCGCCAACGTCTGGCGTAGATACATCATACGTTTTTGTCTCGACATCCCAAGCTTCACCGCAGTGCTTGATGATGGGATAGAGTCAAGGTTAAAGGCATTTTGCATCGCCCGATTACAAGCCTGAATACGCAGTCTTTTGTCTAAGATCATTACCCAGTCACGGGTCTGCTCAAACGCCGCCCCAAATAATGCGGCTCGCTCTTCAAATAAACGCTCACGCGTTAAGTTGGTATAGGTGCCTGCCACCTGAGTTGGATTACCTTCATCCCACTCAAGTACCTTGCCAAAGTCCTTATACCAACGCCACTGACCTTTGCTGTCTTTTAATCGATAAGTACAGTCGATAAAGCCTTTGTTCGTTGTGACGAACTCAAGCCACTGTAAGCGAAACATGGCTCTATCCGAGGGATGTATCTTTTGCAGATAATCATCCAAGCCAACACTCTCAAGCTCGTAATCGAGCTCCGTAACTAATCGAGGCTGATAGATTAAGGTACTACCCGCATGCCACTCCCATACGCCGGAGTTACTTCCCTCTAGCGCCATTTTCAACCTAGCTTCGCGGTCTTGTGTTTCCTTATGAGCGGCAAGAATAAGTTGCTCAACGCGATACTTTCGATAGCTCCAAAGAGACAGTAGTAAGAGCGTAAGAAAAACATATCCGGCAATCGCAACAGGTGAGCGCCACGCGGGGTAATTTACATTAATGGTTAATTTTGCAGGCGGTGTATAATCTCCCGTTAACGGATCTTTAGCCCAAACTTTTAACGCATATTCACCGGGATTAAGTTTAGGAAATACCACGCGATTTTGATTACGACTCAGGATCTTCTGACCACCAGATATTTGATACTCATAAATAATCCGATCCTGATAACTAAATGCCATTGCAGAGAATGACACTTCGAGTCCAATGTCATCATGCTCAAGCTCGATGTGATCAAATTGCTTTAATCCGGCTTTTTGATTTGGGCGAGAAATTAAATCCACGCTGGTGATATTGACATGATCAAGTAATGGCTTTTTAGGTCTGTTGTCATCGGGAGAAAACACCACAAACCCTTTCAACATACCATAGGCTATGCGACCGTCTTCCAACATCACCGACGCGCCACCGTTAAACTCATTAGAAAGTATGCCATCTTCGGTCGTGAATTGTTGTAAATGCAAATTATCTGGGTCTAGACGCCAAATACCTTTGTGAGATGACATCCAAATCATACCTTCCTTGTCTTGGCGCATTTCATACATCAAAGTATCTATTTTGTGGGCTTTTAAATCGATGTTATAAATTGGCTCGTAACCATCTAACGTCAGACCAATCAAACCAAAGGATGATAGCGACAACCACAAGATATTATTTTTATCTATGGTGTAGGTAGTGATATCGACCGCTAAATGCTTATTTGCTTTCGGCGCTTTATAGATCTCAGTTAGCGTTTCCAACTGCGGATCATATTGCAGCAATACGCCAGCATAGTAGTAAAGGGGTTTAAGCGGTTCGTTTGGAAGTGGTGGGTAGAAGCCATAAGTAAGAAACGGATCGACATTTTCAAATGACTTCGTCAGGTGTGTCAGCTCTGCTGTATTAATATCGTAAACGAACATCCCAACGTCACTATTGACGAAATAAAACTTACCATCAGATAACAACTCCCCACCTTTCACAAAGGATGTCAATATCTCTTTATCTTCTGGATTGTTAGCCTTGGGCCTTGTTACTTCGTGAGTAATAGGGTCAAAGACAAACAGTCCTTTTACCGTCGTCAGCCAAAGCTTATTTTTATACTCCGCAATCTTCCAGATAATAAACTCTGAGAGAATTTCGTCACCCAAGTAACCCTTTAGAAACTGTTTAGTCTCTCTGGTTTTTGGATTGTATCGTGTTAGGCCGTCATTCGTTGCCAGCCACAAAAATTGATTAGATTCATGCATCGCCCAGACATTACTGTGAGAAAAACCTTCACCTTCAACGGTAAGATCACTAACATTATCAAACGCCAGCGTACTGTCTGGTAAGTAAAATGCACCGTCTTCTTTTGTGGCGACCCAAAGGCCACCATAGTTGTCTTTAACAATATCGATAATACTGGTATTTGACGGCAAAAATACGCTTGAAGACAAACGGCTATCTCGAACCGCATTACCATCTTCAATCGTGTAATAAACAAGACCTTTGTCAGTACCAAGCAGCAAGGTATGTTCATCATGCCTGAGCATTTTCCATATGTTTAGTTCGGGAAGCAGCGTTTTAAACTGTACCTCTGCGTCAAAATCTTTTAGTAGTTGAGAAATATCTAGCTCATACATCCCCTGAACCGCACCCACGAGCAAGGTATCCTGGTCTAAAATAAATAGTGATTTAGTATTTGTTTGATAAGGATGTTCAATGGGAGCAAGGTGATCGAGGGTTCTTAATTTTTTCGTTGTTAAATGATATGCAAACAAGCGCTCTGAAGTGGCGATAAACAAGATGTCTTGATGTTGATAAACAGCGCGTATAAAACCACTTTCTTCATCTAACGGTAAAGTCACCTCACTCTTGAGCTTACCTGAGTGGATATTGAGGGTCGCAACATCATTGGTACGCACAACCCACATATGATCATCATCTTTGGTCAAAACAATATTAACCAAATTAGAATAAAACTCGTCCTCTGTAGACGGTGGTTCTATATATTTTCTATACTCATCTTTCATCGGATCGTATCGCAGTAACCCTGCAATACCCGTCGTGATCCAAATCCCACCAAGGTTGTCCTGATAGATATAATTTACCTGCACTTTATCAAGTACGCCATCGGGTCCATTTACATCCAATACCTGATAGCCATCGTAACGGTTAAGCCCACCTTCAGTGGAAAGCCATAGATACCCTTGCTCGTCGATAAGCAGTGTATTGACGTAACTTTGTGATAACCCTTCAGCAGGTGAAAGTCGTGAAATTTGCGCGGCATTTACCAATGCAGTAAATAGGCAAATGCAAAATATAAAACACAGGCGAAACATAAAAGGCCGAGATTGTTAATTAGACGTAATACATTGCCACGAGTTGACGGTTTTGTCCAAGATAACTAGATAAGCGAGAAGCGAGTTCAGACGGTAATTGGCATGAGTTATTTTGAAACCCAAGTGCGGTATAAAAATGACAGAGGTGGCGATATGCAAAGGTATAAACTGTTTGCCCAGGGTTTACACTGCGAAAATGATAAACAGCTGATTCAATTAATTTTTTTGCAACACCTTTGCGTCTAAACTGCGGTGCAACATAAACGCCTACAAGTAACCAATAGCCATCTACAGGCTGTAAACGACAAGCCGCTATAATTTTACTATTATCTTTAACTACCCAAACGTTGTCGTGTTTTGCAGCTCGTCCTCGTGCTTTTTGAGCATCATAAAACTTATTAACGAGCGGTGTCATTATCGCTGGGAGTAGTTCAACCGAATACATCAAGCAAGCATCAGGCTCAAGTAAAATTCAAACTTTTGCTTCAACGTATCCTGTTCAGAGAGTGGCCTTTGATTGATCGCGTCATAGATTGCTTCTCTACTTTTTTTGCCTCGTTTTATTTGGTACGCCCAAAACGATGCTTCATACTCAAGTTGAATTTGGTATTTTTCTTGTCTAGGTAGCAAACATAGGTTGTGGCTCATTACACATCATTCAATTTTAAGTGAAGGGAACCACAAGTGTATCACAAGCCAACACACCTATTGCAGCAAAATCTAGTTTTGATTAAACCGAGATGCTGTGCACTTTTTTGTAAAAATTATGTATACTAATAGCCTCTACTTCTAAGTAATCAGTTGACGGAGTTGGATTGAAAACCGCATTACTATGTTTAATTATGATGATTTCAACGGCGACTCAAGCAGCCACAGATACGCCAAAAGTTATGCATTTCAATCAACCGCCAAAGACCCCGCAAGCACTCTATGTAATTGAACTTATGGGAATGGTTTATCAATCTCTCGACATAGAGCTACGCCTTGAAGAATTTAATCACAAAGGCTCTCTAATTGCAGCTAATGCAGGAAACCTAGATGGACAGTTAGCTCGAGTTGCGAGCGTGGAAAAGGAGTATCCAAACTTGCGTCGTGTTGATTACCCGTTGTTTCAGTTTAACTTGCAGCTATTCACCCTTTGTGGCGATTGTAAACTTAGGGAGCTTCAATCCTTAACGGTTCGCAGCGGCTATCCTGTAGCGACCACATATTTGGCTGAGCACCAAATCCAAGCTTATGTTATCGGGGTGAAAAGCGCGGTAGCACAACTCAATTTAGTCATGCAGAAGCAAGTTGAAGGAGCACTTATTCTCGACTTTCACTTGAAGCCACATTTAAAAAATATCAATGAAGAAACCCTACAAATAAAAAATTTAGCCGTCGTTGAGAGCTTTCACTTCGTGCATAAGCGCAATGAACAATTAATTCCACTAATCAAGGCAAAACTAGAGGAATTCGAACGAAAGGGGGTAATAAAAATGCTCAAAGCTAAATATCAAATTTAAAGTTTTCTCCTGTTTGCTCATCTGTTTGCTCCGTTTTTGATTTACGTTGCAAGTACCTTTTATATCGTTGCTGACACAGCGCAATAACTTTACGTTTTTGCTCGTTATTAAGATTATTCCACTCAAAGCGCTCTTCGCGACTGCGATAGCAACCTTTACAATAACCGCGATTATTTACCTGACAGATCCCCTTACACGGACTTGGGATCTCAAATATCTCAATTTGTTCCATGTACACTCAACACTTTTGCCCCTTTTCTAAGCATACTGTTTAGTAACTAGTCTGCCAAGGTTATAAAGAGCGAGTTACAACCTAGGGTCCCAAAAACAAAAAAACCCAGCACAAGGCTGGGTTTTTGAAAGCTCAGAAAAACTTACTTTTTCTTCACTGCTTTTTTGTTTGGAAGGTCAGTGATTGAACCTTCGAAGATTTCAGCAGCTAGACCGATTGACTCATTCAGCGTTGGGTGAGCGTGGATAGTAAGCGCTAGGTCTTCACCGTCAGCACCCATCTCTACTGCTAGGCCGATTTCACCAAGCATTTCACCTGCATTGATACCAACCATAGCACCACCGATCACACGGCCTGACTCTTTATCAAAGATAAGCTTAGTAGAACCTTCAGTACGTGCAGAAGCGATTGCACGACCAGAAGCTGCCCACGGGAATACCGCAGTTTCAATGCTTAGACCTTGCTCTTTTGCTTCTTTCTCAGTCACACCAACCCAAGCGATTTCTGGATCTGTGTATGCAATTGAAGGAATACACTTAGGATCGAAGTAATGCTTCTTACCAGAGATAACTTCAGCAGCAACGTGACCTTCATGAACCGCTTTGTGCGCAAGCATAGGTTGACCTACGATGTCACCGATAGCGAAGATGTGATCAACGTTAGTCTTCATTTGCTTGTCAGTGCTGATAAAGCCACGCTCATCAACATTTACGCCCGCTTTGTCAGCGTCAATTAGCTTACCATTTGGTGTACGACCAACAGCAACTAGTACTTTGTCATAACGAACTTGGCCTTCAGGTGCTTGCTTGCCTTCGAAAGATACGTAGATACCGTCTTCTTTCGCTTCAACAGCAACAACTTTAGTAGAAAGCATCACGTTAAACTTGTCTTTAACGTACTTTTGGTAAATCTTGATAACGTCTTTGTCAGCCGCTGGTACTAGTTGATCAGCAAACTCAACTACGTCAATCGCTGAACCTAGTGAACGGTAAACAGTCCCCATCTCAAGACCAATGATACCACCACCTAGTACAAGTAGCTTTTCAGGCACGTCTTTAAGCTCAAGTGCACCTGTAGAGTCGATGATACGCTCGTCTTCAGGAATGAAAGGTAGGCTTACAGGCTGAGAACCCGCTGCAATGATTGCGTTATCAAAGGTCACTGTTTTTGCACCGTCAGCACCTTCAACAGCGATAGTGTTAGAACCTGTGAACTTACCGTAGCCGTTAACTACAGTTACTTTACGCATCTTAGCCATTCCACCAAGACCACCTGTAAGTTGACCGATCACAGACTCTTTCCATGAACGGATTTTGTCTAGGTCAATTTGTGGAGCACCGAAAGAAACACCGTGAGAAGCCATTTCTGCTGCATCGTCAATTACCTTTGCAACGTGAAGAAGGGCTTTTGAAGGGATACAACCAACGTTCAAGCACACACCACCTAGCGTGTCGCGAGATTCGATTAGTGTAACGTCTAAACCTAAGTCTGCTGCACGGAATGCTGCAGAGTAACCACCAGGACCACCGCCTAGTACAACAACTTGAGTTTTGATTTCGTTGCTCATGTTATTACCTTAACTGTTATTTGAACGGGTTTACTCGTCGAGAGTAGCCGACCCAAAGTGCCTGCCAAACACCCGATTCGGGGCACAGGGCAGAGAGAGTTATTATTGCTCGAAAGTGTATCATTCACACTCTCTATTGTCCCGCCTAATTATCAAGCGGAACAATAAAATACAAGAAAACCGCATCACCTAAGTCATGCGGTTTCTATTCTTACATTACTAGCTGGCGAATATCGCTTAAGTAGTTTGCAAGTGTCACAGTAAAGCGAGCTGCTAGTGCGCCGTCAATGACACGATGGTCGTATGAACAGCTTAGCGGCACCATTAGGCGCGGCTCAAACTCTTTACCATTCCATTTCGGTTTGAAGTCTGACTTAGAAACACCAAGAATCGCAACTTCAGGAGCATTAACGATTGGCGTAAACGCCGTACCGCCGATACCGCCTAGGCTTGAGATAGTGAAACAGCCGCCCTGCATATCAGCAGACGTCAGTTTACCGTCACGTGCTTTCTTAGAAATTTCCATCAACTCGCGTGATATCTCAATGATGCCTTTCTTGTTCACGTCGCGAACAACAGGAACCACTAGACCATTTGGTGTATCAACCGCGATACCGATGTGAACATATTTCTTCAAGATTAAGCTCTCACCATCTTCAGATAGTGAAGAGTTAAACGTTGGGAACTCTTCAAGTGCTTTTGCAGCCGCTTTCATCACGAATACTAATGGCGTGATCTTCACACCCATTTTCTTCTTCTCAGCTAGCACATTCTGTTCTTTACGGAACGCTTCAAGCTCAGTGATATCTGCTTCGTCAAACTGCGTAACATGTGGGATTTGTACCCAGTTACGATGAAGGTTTGCACCCGATAGCTTATTGATGCGAGAAAGTTTCTTCTCTTCTATTTCACCAAACTTGCTGAAATCTACTTTTGGCCAAGGAATAAGACCAAGCTCACCGCCGCCAGTGTTGCCACCTTTTGCGATTTGACCAGATTCAACTTGCTTAACCAGCTCTTTCACGTAGTTTTGTACGTCTTCTTTTAGTACACGGTTCTTACGACCTGTACCTTTAACGCGAGCTAGGTTAACGCCAAACTCACGCGCTAAACGACGTACCACAGGTGATGCGTGGGCATACTGATCATTCGCTACAAAATCATCTTTTTGTGCAGAGGCTTTTGGTGCTTCAGATTTTGCCGCTGAAGCCGCAGGCTGAGCTGGTTTTTCTTCAGTTTTAGCAGCTGCCTGAGGTGCAGGTGCCGCGCCTTTCACTTCGAATACGAAGATTAAAGAACCCGTTGATACTTTGTCGCCGGCATTGACTTTGATCTCTTTAATCGTACCTGCAAACGGAGCTGGTACTTCCATTGAGGCTTTGTCGCCTTCAACCGTGATAAGCGATTGCTCTTCTTCAACGCTGTCGCCAACAGCAACCATGATTTCAGTAACTTCAACTTCGTCGCCACCGATATCTGGTACATGCACTTCTTTTTCAGCTGATGCAGCAGGTGCTTGCTCTTGAGCAGGCGCTTCTGCAGCTTCGTTAGTCGCAGGTGCATCACCGCTACCTGCCACTTCGAAGATGAAGATCAATGAACCGGTTGACACTTTGTCACCCGCGTTGATTTTCACTTCTTTGATAGTACCTGCAAATGGTGCTGGTACTTCCATTGAAGCCTTGTCGCCTTCAACCGTGATAAGCGATTGCTCTTCTTCAACAACATCGCCCGCAGCTACTAAGATTTCAGTTACTTCAACTTCATCGCCACCAATATCTGGTACGTGAACTTCTTTCACTTCTGTCTTGCCAGAGGCGTTTGCTTCTGGCTTAGCTTCTTCTGCTGGTTGCTCTGCCGGTGCTTCTTCACCTGCCGCTTCAAAAACCATGATCAAAGAGCCAGTCGATACTTTATCGCCTTCCGCTATTTTGATTTCTTTAACTGTTCCCGCCACAGAGGCAGGTACTTCCATTGATGCTTTGTCGCCTTCAACAGTGATAAGCGATTGCTCTTCTGCAACCGTGTCACCTACGCTTACTAGGATCTCGGTTACTTCAACCTCATCGGCACCAATATCTGGAACATGAATTTCGATTGCCATCACTCGTCCTCTTATGCGTAAAGTGGGTTAGTTTTGGTGGTGTCGATATCAAATTTCTTGATAGCGTCAGTCACTACTGATTTTTCAACTTTGCCTTGCTTAACTAGCTCGCCAAGTGCAGCAACTACCACGTAACTGGCATTCACTTCAAAGTGACGACGTAGGTTTTCACGGCTGTCTGAACGACCGTAACCGTCTGTGCCAAGTACTTTGTAAGATGCGCTCGGCATAAATGCACGTACTTGATCAGCGTAGTTTTTCATGTAATCCGTAGCAGCAATTGCTGGCGCGTCACCAAGTACGCTGGTGATGTAAGCCACTTTTTGCTCTGCTTCTGGGTTAAGCATGTTGAAACGCTCTGCATCTTGACCGTCACGAGCAAGCTCGTTAAATGACGTTACAGAGAATACGTCTGAACCGATACCGTAATCGTCGCTTAGGATCTGCGCCGCTTTACGTACTTCGTTCAAGATAGTACCCGAGCCCATTAGCTGAACCTGTGCTTTGTCGCCTGTGTAGCTTTCAAGCTTGTAAATACCCTTACGAATACCTTCTTCAGCGCCTTCAGGCATTGCTGGCATATGGTAGTTTTCGTTCATGAGCGTTAGGTAGTAGAACACGTTCTCTTGCTCTGGACCGTACATACGACGGATACCATCTTGTAGAATAACCGCTACTTCAAATGCAAACGTTGGGTCGTAAGAAATACAGTTAGGCACTGTACCTGCTTGAATGTGTGAGTGACCATCTTCGTGCTGTAGACCTTCACCATTTAGCGTTGTACGACCGGCAGTTGCCCCTAATAGGAAGCCACGCGCTTGTTGGTCGCCCGCCATCCACGCCATATCACCTACACGTTGGAAACCAAACATTGAGTAGTAGATATAGAACGGGATCATTGGTAGGTCGTTCGTGCTGTATGACGTTGCCGCTGCAACCCATGAAGACATCGCGCCTAGCTCATTGATACCTTCTTGTAGTACCTGACCTGACGTTGCTTCTTTGTAGTAAGAAACGATATCGCGGTCTTCTGGGCTGTAGTTTTGGCCGTGCGGGTTGTAAATACCGATTTGACGGAATAAACCTTCCATACCAAAGGTACGCGCTTCATCAGCAATAATTGGAACAATGCTCTTGCCAACGTTCTTGTCTTTTAACAAGATATTAAGCGCACGAACGTATGCCATTGTGGTTGAGATATCACGCTTTTGTTCTTCTAGAAGCGGTTTAAATGCATCTAGTTCAGGTAGCGTAAGCGTTTCTGTGAAGTTAGGTAAACGCTTAGGTGTATAACCGTGAAGCGCGTTACGGCGAGCATGTAGATATTCGTGCTCTTTTGACCCTTCTTCTAGCGTCAAGTAAGGTAGCTCTTGTAATTGCTCATCAGATACCAAGTCATCTAGGCCTAGACGTGAACGTAGGTGTGCTACGTGTGTCATGTCCATTTTCTTAACTTGGTGAGCAATGTTTTTGCCTTCAGCCGCAGCGCCCATGCCGTAACCTTTTACAGTTTTAGCTAAGATCACAGTTGGACGACCTTTGGTTTCTTGTGCCGCTTTAAATGCAGCAAATAGCTTAGATGGCTCATGACCACCGCGCTTCAACGCGAAGATTTCATCGTCAGTCATATCAGCAACAAGCGCTGCTGTTTCTGGGTAACGACCGAAGAAGTGTTCACGTACGAAGGCGCCATCTTTTGCTTTGTAAGTTTGGTAATCACCGTCAACTGTTTCATTCATCAGTTGTAGCAATTTACCCGTAGTATCTTTGGCAAGTAGCTTATCCCAACCAGAACCCCAAACGACTTTGATCACGTTCCAACCAGCACCTTTAAATAGGCCTTCTAGTTCTTGGATGATCTTACCGTTACCCATTACTGGGCCGTCAAGACGCTGTAGGTTACAGTTGATTAGGTAGCATAGGTTGTCTAGCTTTTCACGGGCAGCGAAAGAAATCGCACCACGTGATTCTGGCTCGTCCATTTCACCATCACCAAGGAAGGCGTAAACGCGTTGCTCAGACGTATCTTTTAGACCACGGCCATCTAGGTATTTAAGAAAACGCGCTTGGTAGATAGACGCGATTGGACCTAGACCCATAGAAACCGTTGGGAACTGCCAGAATTCAGGCATTAACTTAGGGTGTGGGTATGAAGAAATACCGTTACCGTCTACTTCCTGACGGAAGTTATCTAGCTGCTCAGCGCTTAGGCGGCCTTCAACAAATGCACGAGCATAAATGCCCGGAGAGATGTGGCCTTGGTAATACACTAAGTCACCACCGTCTTTCTCGTTTGGTGCACGGAAGAAGTGGTTGAAACACATTTCATAGAATGCAGCTGACGACTGGTAAGAGGCCATATGCCCGCCCAGCTCAAGATCTTTCTTCGAAGCACGAAGTACGATCATGATCGCATTCCAACGGATGATAGAGCGAATACGACGCTCAAGGTTCACATCCCCTGGATACGCAGGCTCTTGATCTGCTGGGATAGTGTTGACATAGTTAGTCGTAGTGCCTGTTGGCATATCTACGCCATCAAGACGCGCTTGCTCTAATACTTGCTCTAACAAGAACTGAGCGCGCTCTACGCCTTCTTCTTTTACGACCGACTCAAGCGCCTGTAACCATTCTTGGGTTTCTAGCGCGTCTACGTCAATTTTATTGACTTCAGACATATGGAGTGTTCCTTATGTTTAAAATACGAATTTATTCTATTTGTGCCAATTCTTACTGAATCAAGTCCGATTACTGCTGTTTTGTTCTACGCAGTGAACGTTCTATTCGCGAACGCTCTTTACCGGCTTCTAATAACGCTTCTTCGATAAAGGCTAAGTGGGCGTTACTAGCAAGTCTTGCTTGTTCAGGGTTACCATTGATCACCGCATCTAATAACAACTTTCTGTGCTCACCGAGCTGCTCACTCACGTCTGATTTTTGCACCAAGACCGTTAAGTTTTGCAACACGTTTTGCTCAAGCAATGACTGCATCCCTTTTACAAGATGAAGCAGGACGACGTTATGTGACGCTTCTGCAACGGCAAAGTGAAAAGCATTAATTGCCCTTGCCTTTTGCATCAAGTCATCACCTATCTCTGCAATATTGTCAAAGCTTTGTTGTACCTTTGCAAAGTCATTCTCTGTGCCCCTGAGTGCCGCGTAGTAGGCGGCGATGCCTTCTAATGCATGACGAAACTCAAGTAAATCAAACTGAGATTCTGGATGCTTACTGATCAAGTCAAATAACGGATCAGTCAGCCCTTCTTCTAGCTGATTTTTAACATACGTGCCACCACCTTGACGACGGGTAACAAGCCCCTTAGCTTCCAATTTCTGGATAGCCTCACGAAGTGATGGACGCGACACTTCAAACTGCTTAGCTAGTTCACGCTCAGGCGGCAACTTTGCACCGGGTAATAACGAGCCCTCGAGGATCATATTCTCAAGCTGTTCTAGTATTACGTCGGATAATTTTGCTGCTTTAATCTTTAAAGACATTGAAATAACGCCAATTTTTTATGATGTGACCTAGCCAGACCGCTGACTTATTTTAATCAATTTGGTAAGAATTAACTTCATAGGTAAATTGGTCATACCAAATTTGCACAATACGTTATCAAAATCCATGACAACTGTCAAAATTCAGCCCAATTCAATAATTAGCTGAGTGTAAAAACAACAGTTGGCGTGCAT
This sequence comes from Pseudoalteromonas sp. NC201, assembly GCF_002850255.1. NCBI lineage: Bacteria > Pseudomonadati > Pseudomonadota > Gammaproteobacteria > Alteromonadales > Pseudoalteromonadaceae > Pseudoalteromonas > Pseudoalteromonas sp. NC201. The sequence continues at coordinate 968,606 of NZ_CP022522.1, read as the reverse complement.
AAACTTTAACCAAGAATCGGGAAAATTTAAAAGGTGATTTAAATGGTCAGACCAGATAGGCATATACCATTTAACGTAAAATCAAGCTGCCGGAAGGCGGTTTGGATAAGGCAAGTCTTAATCTAAAGCAGCCAATGACGATTCAAGATAGTCTTTACGATTGTTGGCTGCAAAGCATGCTCTAAAATCCCACTGAATACACTATTAGGCTTTATGTGTAATAACATTCTTTATGCTTTATATACCGTCAAAATAGCCAACAGGCTATGAAAAACATTAAAAACAAATTTAGATTCTAACTTATGAATGATTTCGCAACGGATCAGGACATTATTTGGTTTTAGCAAAACCAAAAAGCAATCAATCAGTAAACACACGAGAGCAGCGAGCACGATACTGAGCAACATAGTCTTCATCCGCCCATAGTTTTTTAAGCCCTTCGTTATACAACTCGACATATTCACTATGATGCTTATTGATAAGCAAATAGCCTTTTTGGATAAAAGCAGGGATCGCTTGCGCCACTAATAACTCCGCTTCTTCCGCAGGCAGTTCCTGCTGATAGGACTTCGCCGATTTTTCGTCCATAATCATAATATCTGCACGGTTTCGTAGGATCAGTGCCACATTTTTACTGGTATACGTGGCATATGAAGTTTTGATTTCAAGCGTCTCTATCGCCTCTAGCAGAGAAGGCGGATAAGTTAACCCTTGATTGAGCAACAATCTAAATGGCTTGAGATCTGCGTAACTCGTATAGGTAAACGCTAAATCTCGATGATGATAAAAGCGTGCTGTTTCTTCAGTGAGTGGGTATTGAGTGTAAATATAGTCTTTGCTCCTTTGCTCGCTGTAATACCAATAAGCACTACCAATGTAAGCCGCCTTCATTCCCTCTTGATAGGCGCGTTCCCAAGGCATAAATAAAAATCGGACTTTGATATCAGAGAGCGCAAAGACATCTCGGATCACAGCAGCCACACAGCCTTGATCTTGTTTCGCTTGATCTAAGTACGGCGGCCATTGCCCCGTCGTAATATTCACCTGAGTATCAAGCGCGCTCGCACTCCCGCTCACACAACACAGTAAAATCAACGGCCAAACTACTTTCATCTGTATGCTCTGTTATTTTTTCAAAAAGTATAGGCAACGAATTAGATTATGGGTACATTGTTGTAGAAAAAAGAATGGCAAATCATGCAAACGATACGCTATGACACACTAAAGTAGATGTTATTTAATGCCATGGAAATAAGTCGATAATCAAATTACCGATTGCCAAGTTTACCGATAATCGAGTATAACCAGAGTCTCTGGGCATGTATTACACAAGGATATCACTTTGGTTTGGCGGGTCTTTGTCCTACTACTTATCATCACGCTGATATTGTTTGCGCTTTATTTTATCTACCCAAGTGCAGCAGCAAACTCGATGAGGTCTATCAAACCTTTATTGACTGAATTAGGCATACAGCTAGACACCCATACCGAAAAACGTTTAAGTCAGCCAGACACCACTCCTCACCTAACGGTTGCACCACCAAAAGTAACAAGACAGCAGCTACCTGAAATACCAGAAAAAACCTTTTATAACCTAAACGGGCACAGTGATCTTGTTAATATGTTCAGCGGTATCTCAACACCTACCTGCGGGGTACTAAAGCGCGAAGTATTTTCCTTGCAAACGCAATTCAACCACATTGAAAATTTTAAACTCAATCTAACGGGTGAACCCGTGAGCCCTTATGTTGAGTATCAGGCGCAGCAAGCCCTCAACGTGGTGTATATGATGTTTAAGCACTTTTTTAACCAGTTAGCGCATAAAAAAGCCTTATCTCCCATCCAGTTGAACATGCATATTGCCGCCAATGACGCTGACTACAATGAGCTAATCCTCTCTCGCGATGCCGAGCCCGCTGGCACCTTGGGCATGTACTTCTTGTTTCAAAACCAAGGCTTTATCAATGGCGGTCGCACTGAAGAAGAAACGCTAAGAACGCTCATTCACGAGTCCGTGCACGCCCTCGTTTTTTACTATTTCGGCGTAACCCCTCGATGGGTAACGGAAGGCTTAGCCGAGTATTTTGAGCACCTAAGAATTACCGAAACAGGTCAATTTTCAGTTTACCTCTCTGACGAAGATTGGTTAACGAAAGAAGGGATTTTGAAATCGCGCTTTGCCAAGCTTGATATTAACACCCTATTCAATAGCGAAAATCAGTGGCAAACCATGCAAAGTACCACCTTATATGCCAATAGTTATCTGTTTACGGGATTTATGGTCGAGCACAACAGCAACGCTTTTTTCGAGTATTTACGACAAGAAAGCAGCAATCCGTGCAATATTGTACCTGCACAAAACATCGAGCTAATCTTTCGTAATTTTAATGAAAATGTCGAATCACAATTTGAGGGATGGCGTAACACACCTCGCCAAATTCAACGTGGTACATGGCAATAACTCTTCCTGTGAGAGTAAGCACGGATTATTTTAGCAATTACGCTGTGTCGAGGCTTATAAGAAACCAACAACCTAGTATGTCTCCCAATTCACAGCCTCCTAATTCACGATGCAAATAACTTTGTGGGAGGCGGTCCACCCGCCGAGAAGTGTGCTTTTCGGGTAGTCGTAGCCCATGGATGGGCGTCGAAACCAGTCAGGAGGACGGGCTGACTTTACGGTAAATTCCGAGCTACCAGCCGTTAGCAACATAAACCTCCATGTTTAATATCAAAGCGCATCCATGCGCTCCTCGTTCATTCTTTTTAAACGACGAAAAAGAACGAACCAAGAAAACGTCGCCCCAGCATCACACTTAATCCTCAAATCCTAAGCCGATATAGTGCAACCGTCTTGTAAGGCACGTCCATGATGCCAGACAAGACTTAGCCGACATCCTATCGGCACATTGCATATCGGCTTAGGATTTTCGGGTGTGATGGAGGGGGAATAAAGTTGCTTGTGGAATTTCCACTTTCTCAGTAGCAATAAAGTAGTTTATAAGCTCAAAAGCGGCTCCAGCCTCACAGTGTAAATAGCGTTGTGGGAGGCGCTTTACCCGCCGAGAAGTTATGCTTTTCGGGTAGTCGCAGCCCATGAATGGGCGTCGAAAACTGTCAAGAGGACGGGCTGACTTTACGATAAATTTCGAGCTATCAGCCGTTAGCAAAATAAACCTCCATGTTTAATATCAAAGCCCATCCATGCGCTCCTCGTTCATTTTTTTAAAACGACAAAAAAGAACGAACCAAGAAAACGTCGCCCCGGCATCACACTTAATCCTCAAATCCTAAGCCGATATAGTGCAACCGTCTTGTAAGGGTGAGGTTGCCAAAGCCACTGCCTTTTACTGTGATATTACCTTGGCTTTGAATGAGTTGACTTCCCGCCGGGGCGGTGATGGTAAGGTTGTTGTCTGCCTTGAGCTTTATATCACTTTGGATAACACTGCGATGGCTGCGACCCGCCTTAAGGGTGATATTTTGTGTGGCACTTACGTCAATTTGATTGGCGATGAGTTCAAAGTTAATCATCATCGCATTTTCAATTAATAAGTAAGTGTTTTTAGTGGTAAGGAGTTAAGTGGTTTTTATTTGCTACTTTAATAACAGGAGCATTTATTATGAATAAGCCTTAGCTATAAGCCCTTGTTGGTCTAGTATTTCTTTCTGACCAAATGATGCTAATACACTTAGATGGGCGAAAATATTTACTTTACTGACATTGTCAATGGTAGGCTGCCCACCAAGAAAAAAAGCGGGTTCAAAAGCATACATTTCGTTATATTTTAATTGAGATAATCGAAGTTTACATTTCTCAAAAAGTAAGCCTCCACTCGTATCATCTATATCCAGCGATGTTGGCCTTTTTGCACTAAAGAAAAACTGTATGGCATCGTTTTCTTCTCCAACTGCTATGTCTTCGGCATTACCTTCTTTCTCTATAATCCAACCGTGAGATGGGTCGATTAGATATTTATGTCCAAATTTCTCTCCCCATAAGAATAGCTCACCAAATGCACTGCGAGCAATTACATAATATGTGTCTTGCTCGACGATAACTGTATCTCCAAGCCATGCATCTAAGGTATCATCATAATCATCGGGATTAGTTAACCAAAAAAGCCCTTCCCCGAAACCAGAAAACCCGTATTCACTCCAATATTCTAATAATCTAGTAGGCAGTTTACCTTCAAACTTTTTTATTATTTCTGCTGGGGCTTGATGTTTTTCAGTAGGCTCTTCAAATTTTTCAAGAAACCACTCGAAATCTTCATCTATTTCAAATTGTTTGGTCATTATTCTAACCTCCTTACTTACACCGTTCTAATTCTATATTCACTTGGGTGGTAGGGCCCATTGTTCTCAACGCAAACCTTGCTGCCTCATCCATACCGGAAACTCCCTATAAACTGAAACGTTTTACCGTGGCTTGCATGCCTTCGATGGCGGCGTCTGGAAGTAGTAGGTCGTAGTGCCAACTGGTAGACATGTCATCAAGTGAATCGCGCAGGCCTTTGACGATGTTTTTAACTTCCGTGGCGGATTGTTTTCCTAGGTCTTGCCAGTTGATGTCTCTTAGGTATTTAACTGGGTCGCCTTTACCGACTTTTCTTTGGGTAAAAAGCCGCAGTACGGCAAGCGCAGCAGAGAAAGATTCTCCGGTATTTTTTTAAGATAACTTTGACTATGGTTATGATATGTCTTGGGTCTTTATTTACGGCTTTGTCTTACCACTGCATTCCATCTCAATAAAGCAGTTGAAAGTTAGCTACCTCGGCTTCTCTAATTAAAAATGTACATGAAAGCAACAAAAGAAATTTGATGAGAAATGTAGGCTAGGAGGATGATTGAACCTAGCCTTGCAACATCTATGTATTTAAAGGACTTAAAAAAGTGCTATTGGTTATGGGGTTAATTGGTTAGATAGCGCAACGATATCAGCCATAACACGCTTCTCTCCAAGGTCAGCTAGGAATGCCAAATGTTCCGTGGCTTTTACCTTTTGGAGATTCTCAAGCTTAGGTTCGCCAGCAAGGGCAAGAGCTGGCACAAAGCCATAGATTTCTCCATTTTCAAACTGCCTGAGCCATGGTAGTTTACTGCGCCCAAATATTTCGGTATCTTTCCAGCCTTCTCAATTAGATAAAACCGCCGAAATGATAAGAAACAAGACATCAGTAAGAGCATGATGTTGGTTGATGGAAGAACGCTTATCTTCAACAAGTTAAAGTTAGCTAAATAACGACATAATTAACAAGTAGATAGTGATAATGTGGGCGTTATTAGATCAGAAAAGAGCTGGGTGTTAAAGTCTTTTTACAAAGGCGATCCCACCGTGACTACTAAGCGCAGCTCTCAGTATTTTTGACTTAATTATAATTAAAATTACGAGGTTCTAATCTCAACATATTCACAAAAGAATGAGAAGAAGGAGTCCGAGATTACCTCGTCAACTTGTTTTTTAAATAAGTTATAATTAACCAGTTTGTATTCTTCCTCTTGGGTATTAGAGTCTAAGCACCAACAGATTTCATTTTCTTTATAAAAAATGACAACTAAATGCTTAGGTAATTGAAATTCTCCCCTGCAATCTAGAGTGTCACCTAATATCGTCCCACCGTGCGTTAAGTTGGCATTATTATCTTCAATGCCAGAGATCTCTGAGTCTATCACTCCCCCGCCGCCACACTCTCTTAAAAAACTCACTAGTGAAGGTGGAAGCCTAATCGAAATTAACTTTTCAAGTAGAGCTATTTCTTTCAGGTCAGCCGCACCTTGCCAAAAGGTTTCGTGTTCGCTCAAATCAAGTTGTTTAATTAACTCACTATATTTATTCATATAACTTTCCTACTCAAAATCTTTTGCTCTAAGTTTCCAGTACTCTTTTTTAAATTTATCATACTGATATTGGAGTGATTGGTTATTCCTAAAACTTTTACCATCTTCGATTAGACCGTGTAAAGCTTTGTGGTGTTTTTTATGAGTTGAAGATAGAAGCTCAACCATTGGGCTCGGTTCTTGTCCCAAAATGTGATGCAAATTTATTTGCTTACCATCCTTCCCTATCGGAGCATTCCCATTTTTCATTAAATCAAGATTTGACCAACCATTTTCAATTTTAGCTCTAATACTCTTATGAACACTTGAATCAATATGTGCTGGTATTTCTGACGTAAAATCAAGATCGCTTTTATACATTTTGCGATTATTGACCATATTAGGTGTATATTTTTTGTAGTTTGAGCTGGAAATTTTCTCATTCACTGCAGCTCCACCCCCCGGCAGCTCATTCCCTTTTGGTGGTTCCAACTCATCAGCTTTGGCTTTGGTGGGCTTATCGGTAACGCCTCGAATTGGTGGTTGGCCTTGATACTCATCCAGTGCTTTATTAACTCGCTGTCCGATTTCTTGGGCGGCTTGTTGCATATGCTGGTCGATTTTGGGGGTGACCTCGTCTAGGCGTTTTACCGTGGCTTGCATGCCTTCGATAGCGGCGTCTGGAAGTAGTAGGTCGTAGTGCCAACTGGTGGACATGTCATCAAGTGAATCGCGCAGGCCTTTGACGATGTTTTTAACTTCCGTGGCGGATTGTTTTCCTAGGTCTTGCCAGTTGATGTCTCTTAGGTATTTAACTGGGTCGCCTTTGCCGAGCTTGCGTAAAACGGCAAGCGCAGCGGAGAGAGACTCTCCGGTATTTTTTAAGATAACCTTACCCACGCCTTTGACTGCTGAGCCCACAACTGGCACTAAACCAATACCCGTTAGGGTAAAGGCAAGCCAAGCGTCGGTGTCGTTGGCTTCATCATCGTCGGTCAGTAACATGACATTGGCGGTGATATCTCGTAAATCCATGACTTGGTCGATAATCGGTATCATGGAAATCAAGGTACCTACCACGATTTGTGACGTAGAAGGGTTTTGATTAAAGTCGCCTTGTAGTGTGCCCCATAACCAATCGCCTGCTTGGGTTGCGATGCCGTTGGCTTCTATCAGTGGTGCAGTATTGCCGCTGCGTACCATTTCAGCGGCTCGCGCTGGGGTGATTTGTCCATACAGTGGATTTTTAGGGCGATTATCTTCTGGTAGGTAATCGCGTTTGTCCTCACCATATTGCACGGTGTATTGACCGGGTGGTGCATTCTCAATTTTTGCTTTACCGCTGTCGTCTAAGTAACCGGTCAGCTCTGTGCCGTTTGCAAATCGAATGGTATAAGGTGCGCCCATAATTGGGCTGCCATCTTGATAGGTGTAAGACAACTCAATGGTACTGCTCATCATGGTGGCAATGCCATCGGCGGCAAGTGAGAGTCGAGCATTCTCAGAGAGCGCTTGAATTTGCGGTACACTCGGCATCGTGGCGCTTTGTTTACCACCAATATCTTGCTCCATGCTACCGTCAAACACGGTCATGGCTTTGCCTTTTAAGGTCAGTAACTTGTCTGCAAAGATGTTGACGTTACCACTTGAGTCAATACTGATTTCACTGCCGCCATTGGCAAGGGTGAGGTTGCCAGAGCCACTGCCTTTTACTGTGATATTGCCTTGGCTTTGAATGATTTGACTTCCCGCTGGGGCGGTAATGGTAAGGTTGTTGTCTGCCTTGAGGTTGATATCACTTTGGATAACACTGCGATGACTGCGACCCGCCTTAAGGGTGATATTTTGTTCGGCGCTGACGTCAATTTGATTGGCGGTGACGTCTAGGTTGGTTGCTGCATCAGCAATCACCGACTTTTTACTCTCCAGTGCCAGTTGTTGTTTGGCGCTGGCAATAAAGGTTTTATTGGTGAGTAGTCGAATTGCGCTTTTAACACTGCCAAGTTGTATGTCTTTGGCTGCAAAAATATTCATCGCGCCAAGTTGCGCAAGCCAGTGGATATAAGGCTGCTTTTTATCCCCATGTAACACCAAGTGCTGGTTGCCTGCTAGGGTTTGCAACACAATATGCGGGGTTTTTGGGGTGTCATCAAACATCAACAGGTTTTGGCCGCGAGAGCAGAGCACGTTTTGGGCGTTATTGGCGCTGGTAACAACAGATGGTTGCGTGTCATTAAGCGCAAACCCTAACAAGTAACTTTGGTCAGGGTCGTTGTTCATACAACCGATGAGCACATTACTGTCTGGCAGCAGTGGAAAGTGTAACCCTGTCGGTTGCTTTTGACCACGACAGGCATATTGTGTGAGGCGCTTTACCGATTCAGTCACCTGACTATCAAAATGTACTTGCGTGGCATATTGCCCTTGTGCATCTAAGTGAGGATTGGCCTTTGACCCCGACAGCGAGCGCACTGTGGCGGTAAACACCATCGGCTTGGGGCTATGCTCTGGGGGCGCGATACGTATTGGCTCACCCCGTGGTACACACACCGACTCGCTATGATGCGCAACTTGCTTAGGGTCATTGGCACTGCCTTGCTTATACACCTGTTTACTGCGAATACAGGTATAATCGCCACCTTTCGCTGTGCCCAATTTACCATTTAACGAAAACGAATAACCGGCATTGGCTTCGGCTACGTTTCCTACCAGCGTGACTTCATTTTTACCTTGTTGATAGGCAAGCTCGAGATTGCCAGTGCGCTCAAATTGCTCAGCGGGATTTTGTGCAGCAGGCTCAAAATAGCTACGCTGGGCCGAGCTGACCGAGGTTGGTGGATGAGCATTCATATGCACTTGTGAGCCACCCATTTTAAAACGATGGCGGCTTTGGCACTGCGTAAACCCAACAAAGCCGGTTTCATGTTCGTGAACCAGACCATCTTTATCCGTTACCGACAGCAAGCCTCGCTCAATATAGGGGCTTGCAAGATTCCCCTCGGCAATCACTATCGACTCAATAAAGTCATGGCATTCAAACCAATAAATTAAGCCGTACTTTGCTAAGAGTCGGGTGAAAAAGGTGTAGTCGTTTTCTAGTGCTTGTACGCACTGCGGTAGCGTGGGTAAATCTTTAGTGACTCGCCATTTTATCCGGTCTTGTGAATAGCCGGCTTTTTGTATCAGCTTATTGAGGACAGACTGAACATTGGCTTGTACAAAGATTTGGCTTTTTTCAGTTTGCTTAAGTAACTCAAGGCGAGGCTTTAAGACCACCTCTGCACCACAGGTGTGCTCAGACACAAAACCAGATTGGATATCAAACAAAGTACCAGTGAAATATGTTGATATTGCGTCTGGTGACTCAATTTCAAACGTGAGCATATTGCCGACGAGTAATTCATCAGCCAGGTCAAATTGGGATTCTAGGTTCGCTTTGAGTAAAAAGCCGCTATTGATACAGGTCGTGAGCTCAAAATCGACGACATGTACAGGATGGTTAGTACCATACACCACAATCCTTGTTTGCATTTTTTATGTCCACTGTTGTTGGTTAAAGCCGTTCCACCAATACGCAGTACTACTTCCTAGTGTGCTGCGATTGGTTTTTATTTGCGCGCTATTGTTACATAAAAGGCAAGCATTTTTAACTCATTTTTTTATTTAGCATTCGAATGCTTATTGGGTGTGCTGGAGAGAGGAAAGTAGCGCTGATTGTTAATTCTGATTTTATCTCCTGAAGCAGCTAAGTCGCTTACAAGCACCAAAAGAACTTATCAGCGCCTTGTGTCTCCCTCATCACACCCGAAAGTAAATTGCCAATGAGTCATTTCAACGCATGGATGCGTGAAAATCGGTGACAGGGCCAAGGATGGCCCTTACACCGAGGTGACGTTCATATTGGCAATTTACTTGAGGAGTCAGTGTGATGTTGGGAGTGCCTTTTCTTTTGCTTACTTGTTCTTTGGGCATCAAAGAAAAGTAAGTCGTAGCCCATGGATGGGCGTCGAAACCTGTCAGGAGGACATATTAGCCTTACCCTCCATGGTTCATATCAAAGCGCATCCATGCGCTCCTCGTTCATTCTTTTTAAACGACGAAAAAGAACGAACCAAGAAAACGTCGCCCCAGCATCACACTCAATCCTCAAACCCTAAGCCGATAGTCTTGTAAGGCACGTCCCTGTGCCTGACAAGACTTGGCCGACATCCTGTCGGCACATTGCATATCGACTTATGCTTTTCGGGTGTGATGGAGGGGGAATAAAGTTGCTTGTGAGATCTTCTACGATTTTAGCAATAAAGCCGTTTGCAAGCATTGCAAAAACTATCATCGCAGAATGCTTCCTAATTCACAGTTCAAATAGTGTTGTAGGACGCGGTTACCCGCCGAGCTGTTATGTTTTTCGGGTGATGAGGGAGTGCCCTTTCTTTTGCGCAACGATTCTTTGGGCATCAAAGAAAAGGTAGTCGTAGCCCATGGATGGGCGTCGAAATCCGTCAGGAAGACGAGCTGACTTAATTCATAGTCTCGAGTGATTGGAGAAATCACCCTCCATGGTACGTCTCATAGCGCATATTATTTCGGCACACCTAGCAAATATAACAGTTGTAACAAAGATCCTTCACAAATAGCCGCGTCGGCACTTTCTACCACTTTTGGCTTACCATGGATTGCCACACCTAGCTGGGCGTTTGCCATCATCACTAAGTCATTTGCGCCATCACCAATGGCAACGGTTTGAGTCATTGGGATCGCATACTGGGTTGCAAGTTGACCTAGCACTTCCGCCTTTTTGTCGGCATCTACGATATCTCCTAGCACTTTGCCGGTGAGGTGCGCGTTTTCCACCTCTAGGGTATTGGCAAATACAGCGTCTAGCTGGAGTGGCTCTATCAATGATTCTGCAAACCATGTAAAGCCACCCGAGGCGATGGCAAGATGCCAGTGATGCTGTTTTAGCGCCTGGCACAACAGCTCTATACCGGGCATTAGCGGTAAGTTTTCTTTTAATGATTGAATTTGTGATAACGGTACGCCAGAGAGTGACGCAACGCGGCGGTGTAGACTTTCAGAAAAAGAGAGTGCCCCCGCCATCGCCTGTGCGGTGACAGAAGCCACTTCATCATATCGGTCGGCCAATCGAGCAATTTCGTCAATACATTCAATTCGAATTGCGGTGGAGTCCATATCCATCACAAGTAGCCCCGGTTCTTCTAAAGTAGGTGCTTGCGTTATAATCGCACCCTGCGTATTAATGCTTTTTGCAAAATCTCTTACTTCAGCCTTGCTCGGCAGTTGCGATGCGTTAAAACGCATGCCCAATGCAACTGGGAGCTGTTCATGAGGTTGATATGCCGTAAAATAAGTTTGCTCGATAGCAAATGTTCGAAGAAATTTCGCGACTTCCACAAGGTGTTGCAATTGTATATTTGGGCCAAAAAAGCATATTGATTGGGTCGTCAGCTCAGGTAATTGATTTACTTGTGTGAGGCTTGTGTTACTTTGGCAACTATACCAATGATCCAGCGCCATATGTTCCTGAATTGGTGTGTTTAGTTCACGATTAGCGAATTGAATGATTGACGACATAAGTTGCTCCTTGATAGCGTTAAGCCGATTTTTAACATGATTGCGCTAAGCTGTCAGCACTGGACCTTAGCAAAAGCGGGCAATATGCGATAAATATGAAAAATTTACATGTATTAGAAGTGTTAAACTCGACCAGAGGGCGTAGATTATTTCGCCTGTGCATCGCCGCGACGTGTTTAATTATGGTGACTTGGCTTGCGTTTAATACCAGCTTTGAATCTCATCGTTTGCTCCATAATGGCGCAGACCTTACCGCAAGAAGTCTCACCAAGCAGCTCGCAAAAAATGTGGCATTGCCCCTCTCTCGCAGTGATACGCCAAGGCTCAGCGCACTGGCAAATCACCTCGCTAGCGATGACTTTGTGCTTCAAGTCGCAATTTATGATTATCAAGGACGCTTTGTTGTTGGTAACGACGGTAATTCCTCACCCACAGATTATCAGCAGCTGCCTCAAACCTTACCGGGACTGAGTAAAACCAAAAGCATTATTTCTGAACCAGTATATACGCCAACCGGACAGCCTCTTGGGTTCGTCAATATGGTCTATTTGACAGAAGCTGCTATGTCACAAAGCCACTCTCATTTCCACGAACTTGGACGAGTCGTTTTACTGATGCTGGTGATTACGATGGTATTCACATGGCAAATAGGTCGAGCATTAAAACGCTGGGAAGTAAAACGCAAAATTCGCAAGAAAGTAAAGATGCTTCCTGCGCCTGAAAAACGGGCAGAAGAATTAGAGCAGGGGTAAAGCTGTTAGCATTGTAATAAAGTTGATAACATAATAGTTAACCTAAAATAAAATCGAACAACAAAGGATATGAATAGTAAACTTTTTATTACCCCAAAACCCAATCCAAACGCTGAGTTGCGACTATTTTGCTTTCCCTACGCGGGTGGCTCCCCAGCAATATTTACGCCATGGATCGAAAAGGCAAGTGAATGTGTTGAGCTCGTTTTTGTGCAGCTTCCGGGGAGAGGGGCTCGACTGGTAGAGCCAGCAATAGACAACATGCCGGATATTATCTCTGAACTCATGGTACACCAAGACTATATGACCAGTAAGCCTTTCGCGTTTTTTGGACATAGTCTTGGTAGTCGCATTTCATATGAGCTTGCTTTTCAATTATTAGACGCAGGCTTACCTACTCCACGTAAAATATTTGCTTCTGCGAGTCGTGCACCGCATTGCACCTCAACTAAACGCCATTTACACGGTCTGCCACATGATGAATTTATTGCCGAGCTACGTGACTTAAATGGCACGCCAAAAGAGATTCTTGAAAATAAAGAACTAATGGAGTTACTGGTACCATTGCTTAGGGCCGACTTCAAAATAGCAGACACCTATGTCGCAGAGCAGCGAGCTTTACCCATCCCTATCCATGTTTTTCATGGTGTTGATGATGAGATCTTGAATGAACATGTCGCAGCATGGCAAGAGCTAACAGCACAACCATATCAGCTTACTGAGTTTTCTGGTGGGCACTTTTTTATTCACCAATACGCTGATGAGATGATCTCAATTATTAATCAGCAATTGGCTTGAGTATTGTTGGTGTTATGCCGGGAGAGCATAAAGATCGCCGGGTGAACCGGCTCCTACACCTGCTTTTCTATTGCTGGTAAGTATGGTTTTATATCGCGATAACAGCGTAAAGATCGCCGGGTGAACCGGCTCCTACACTTGTTTTTCTATTGCTGGTAGGTATGGTTTTATATCGCGGTAAAAGCATCAAGATCGCCGGGTGAACCGGCTCCTACACTTGTTTTTCTATTGCTGGTAGGTATGGTTTTATATCGCGGTAAAAGCATCAAGATCGCCGGGTGAACCGGCTCCTACCCTATTTTTCTATTGTTGGTAAGTATGGTTTTATATCGCAGTAAAAGCATCAAGATCGCCGGGTGAACCGGCTCCTACACGGGTTATCTATTGCTGATAGGTATGGTTTTATATCCCATTTTTGATATTGACTCGTAGGTCGAGATTTATCTCGACATCATCAATTTAGCCCAAGCCGAACAACTGTGTGGTATTTCGATAGAGGGCTGAGGCAAGCTCGCTTGGTGTTTCGCTTCGATATTCACAAAGCCTGTCAAATACTTGGACGACTCGCTTAGGAGAGTTCGGCTTCCCCTGATAACCATGTAACGGCATCGACGGCGAATCGGTTTCCAATACTAGGCTTTCAAGCGGCAGCTGTGATATTACCTGCGCTGTTTTTTCGCCTCTTGGATAAGTGATTGTGCCACCTACTCCTAGCTTAAAACCCTGAGCGATATAATATTCAGCCTGCTGTTTTGAACCTGAAAAGGCGTGGATCACCCCGCCATACTTTGGTTTGACACGTTTAAACGCGGCGGCAATTAGGTGATGACTTTTACGGTGATGGACGATTAGCGGAAGCTTTACCTCATTACTCAGCAAAATATGCGCTTCAAACAGTGCAATTTGCCGCTCAAGTGCATCGCAGGTTGTATCAATGCCGCACTCTCCTATCGCACACAGTTGGGTACGATTGTGTATTACATACTCTACCAACGCGGTCATATCGTCGTCGCAATGTTCGCCAATAAAATAAGGGTGTAACCCCGCGGCGATTTCACATTGTGGATGATGTGCTTGAAAATCAACAAGCTTTAGAGACTGCTTGAGCGTAACGCCAGGCACCACAAAGCGTTCAACACCATTGCTGCGGGCAGCTTTGATATGCGTAGCTAGGTCATCTGCCAACTCGTCAAAATCGAGGTGACAGTGACTATCTATAAAGGCGAATTTATGGGTTGAGCCGCTCAATTTCCCAACTGCCATCGGCTTGCTTCACATACATAAAGCGGTCATGAAGACGGTGCTCTCCACCTTGCCAAAACTCAACTTTAGTGGGCTCCACGCAATAACCGCCCCAAAAATCAGGTAGTGGAATTTCGCCTTTAGCGAACTTGTCTTTCATGCTACTAAAGGTTTGCATCAAGGCTTGACGAGATGACACGGGGCGCGATTGCTGAGACGCCCACGCAGCAAGCTGACTTTCTTTTGGTCGTGATAAGAAATACTTGGCAACGCGACTGGTTGGTAACGGGACTGCTTCCCCGTACACGATAACCTGACGCTCAATTTCATGCCACGGGAAGTGTAAGCATATCTTGTTGTTTTGCTTTAATTCTTGCGCTTTGCGTGAACCGGTATTGGTAAAGAAGACAAAACCGTGCTGGTCTACATGTTTGAGTAAAACAATGCGTTGAGACGGCTGGCCGTGCTCGTCAACCGTAGCAACGACCATCGCTGTTGGGTCGGTAAACTTGGCATCAATCGCCTGCTGTAGCCAGGTTTCAAACTGCTCAACGGGTGTGTCTTTTAGCATCTCACGACGTAAACCGTCTTTGGTATATTCTCTGCGAATGTCTTCAAGTTTCATCACTATTTCCTTTACAAAAAAGCCGCTATAAAGCGGCTTCTAGTATACCTTAATGCAAGTTAAAACTAACTTACATTTGCTCCATCACTTCGATACCAAGCAAATCTAGACCGGTTTTCAGTGAGTTAGCAACCAGATTACATAACAAGAGACGACTTTCACGGACGTCTGCTGCTACATCATCTTTCAAAATTGGGCACGCTTCATAGAATGTCATATACAAGCTCGCAAGCTCATATAAATAACTACATAATACGTGTGGCGTTGCTTCGCTGATCATCAGATCAAGCACTTCTTCCAGTTGCAGCAGTTTAAGCGCAAGTGCCTTTTCCTGTGGTGCTTGAATTTGAATGCGACCAGTTAGGCTAGCGCTATCCATGTTTGCCTTGCGGAAAATACTACGCACACGGGTATAGGCATACTGCAAATATGGCGCTGTCGCTCCTTCAAAGCTCAGCATCGTATCCCAGTTAAAGATATAATCGCTGGTTCTGTGCTTTGACAGATCGGCGTACTTCACTGCACCAATACCCACTTTACGCGCGATTTCTTGGCGTGCTTCATCAGATAAGTCAGAAGCTCTGTCAGCAAGTTTTTCTGTCGCACGGCTCACCGCTTCGTCAAGTAAGTCTGATAGCTTCACCGTGCCGCCAGTACGAGTTTTAAACGGTTTGCCGTCGTTACCCATCATTGTACCGAACAGGCTCGGCTCGTAGCTGGTTTTGTCTTTTAAAAGACCCGCTTTACGTGCTGTGATCTCAACTTGGTTGAAGTGTAAGCCCTGACGCGCATCAACAAAAATTAGAATACGATCAACATCTAGCTCATTTGAGCGGTAATCACAGGCGGCTAAATCCGTCGTTGAATATAAGAAACCACCACCTGATTTTTGCACGATAAATACGGAAGGTTCACCGTCTTTATTTGCCAATTCGTCAAGGAATACGACTTGAGCGCCCTGATCTTCAACCGCAATGCCTTTCTCTTTTAATAGCTCAATTACACCGGCAAGACGGTCATTGTAGGCACTTTCTGCCATGATATTATCACGCGTAAGCGTCACATTTAACTTGCCGTATACTTCTTCAGAATGTTTAACTGAGGTGTCGATAAACATTTGCCATAGCTTCTTACAATGCGCATCACCGCTTTGAAGTTTGACTACGTAATCACGGGCTTTATCGGCAAAACCGGCTTCGTCATCAAAGCGCTTTTTCGCATCACGATAAAAGCTTTCAAGATCCGCAAGTGCGACATTTTCAAGGTCAACACCTTGGTTTAGCAAATCTTCAAGGTGTGCTATCAACATACCAAACTGGGTACCCCAGTCGCCCATGTGGTTTTGGCGAATAACGGTATCACCACGGAACTCAAGGGCACGTACAACAGCATCACCAATGATAGTTGAGCGCAGGTGACCTACGTGCATCTCTTTAGCAAGGTTTGGCGAAGAAAAATCGACCACAACTTTGTCAGGCGTAGCATGTTCAGCAACACCTAGCTTGGCATCCGTATTTGCCGCCTCTAGGCTTGTGGCTAAAAACTCAGGCTTGAGGTGAATATTAATAAAACCTGGGCCTGCGATTTCTGTTTTTTCTGCAAGATCAGCAACATCTAGGTTGTCGATGATCTTCTGCGCCAGCTCTCTTGGATTGGTTTTTAGTGCTTTGGCAGCCCCCATCGCACCGTTAATTTGGTAATCACCAAACTGAGGACGCGTGCTTTGTGTTACCGCTGGGTTTGTACCTTCAGGGATACCAGCCGCTTGCATCGCTGCATTGGCTTTTTCAATTAAAATACTTTTGATGTTCATCTGTTTTCCTTTAATGCGCAGCGATTAGTGTTCACGAGTTTCATGGAACTTCACGTCAGGGTAACGTTCCATAGATAGGTTCAGGTTTACGCGACTTGGTGCGATGTAAGTTAGGTTATCACCACCATCTAGTGCCAAGTTTTGCTCACACTTACGGCGGAATTCAGCCATTTTCTTCTCATCATCACAGCTTACCCAGCGTGCGGTCTGAACCGTTATACTCTCGTAAATCGCATCCACGTTGTATTCAGACTTTAAACGCGCCACAACCACATCAAACTGCAGCACACCGACCGCACCTACGATCAGGTCGTTGTTGATAAGCGGCCTAAATACCTGTACCGCACCTTCTTCAGAAAGTTGTACCAAACCTTTTAAAAGTTGCTTTTGCTTGAGTGGATCTTTTAGACGAATGCGACGGAATAGCTCAGGCGCAAAGTTTGGAATACCGCTAAATTTAAGCGTTTCACCTTGTGTGAAGGTATCACCGATTTGGATCGTACCATGGTTGTGTAGACCGATAATATCACCCGCAAACGCTTCTTGAGCGCGTTCACGATCACCGGCCATAAAGGTTACCGCATCTGCAATACTGACTTGTTTACCAAGACGCACATGGTTCATCTTCATGCCCTGGCTATATTTGCCAGAAACAATACGCATAAAGGCAATACGGTCGCGGTGTTTTGGATCCATGTTTGCTTGGATTTTAAACACGAAACCAGAGAACTTTTCTTCGTCGGCTGTTACTTCACGGTCATCGGTTTGGCGTGGTAGTGGTTTTGGTGCCCACTCAGTTAATCCATCAAGCATATGGTCAACGCCAAAGTTACCAAGTGCCGTACCAAAGAACACAGGAGTTAATTCGCCAGTTAAAAACAACTCACGGTCAAACTCGTGTGAGGCTCCAATTACCAACTCAAGCTCTTCACGTAGTTGCTCAGCTAAGCTTTCACCCACAGCGGCGTCAAGCTCGCTGTTATCTAGCCCTTTGATAATGCGTTTATCTTGAATCGTGTGACCTTGGCCTGTTTGGTACAAAATCGTTTCGTCACGATGGATGTGGTAAACGCCTTTAAATTCTTTACCACAGCCAATTGGCCAAGTAACCGGTGCACACATGATGTTGAGCTCGGTTTCGACTTCATCAAGTAACTCCATTGGGTCACGAATATCACGGTCCAATTTGTTCATAAAGGTAACGATTGGCGTGTCACGTAATCGTGTTACTTCCATTAGTTTACGAGTACGATCTTCTACACCTTTTGCTGCATCAATCACCATCAAGCATGAGTCAACTGCGGTTAGCGTACGATAAGTATCTTCAGAGAAATCTTCGTGTCCTGGGGTATCAAGTAGGTTCACCAAAGCATCATTGTATGGAAACTGCATCACGGAAGTTGTTACCGAGATACCACGCTCTTTTTCCATTTCCATCCAGTCTGATTTAGCGTGTTGATTTGAGCCACGGCCTTTAACCGTACCGGCTTTTTGTAACGCCTTCCCGAATAAGAGTACTTTTTCGGTGATAGTGGTTTTACCCGCATCCGGGTGCGAGATAATTGCAAAGGTCCTTCGCTTGTTGATTTCATTAAGAAAATCTTGGGTAGCCATGTATAAATTCTTTTAGTTTGTACACGGATTTGTACATATTTTCGGAAGCACGCTCTTTCTTGCCCTTCGCTTGTCAAATCCGTCATGTTAATCGTAGTTGGCCGCTATTTTCGCTGATCTTGACTTTATAAACAATCAATGTTTGCCGAATCGCGTACTATTTAACCTGAACTTCGGATAATTAATGCCTTTCTAGCAGAAAGGCTATTTACGCTTATTGTACACCAACCTTGCTATTGAAACCGTCACTTACCTTTTTTGGTTAAACAACATAGCGAAATATTTGTGTAAAGTTAGGAGCTCAACTCCCGTTCCTTACTAGCGACAAGCTACCTATGTCCATATGAGTAAGGCAATAACCTTGCCCTTTAGTAGTTCCAAATAAATGAGAAATATTTAACGCAGTTAGCATCAGATTTGATTCTTCAAATTGAGCAAATAGTAAGACAAATTGGTATTAAACAGCACAGCTCAACTGGCGCTCGTACCAACATTTTAATCGACACCTTAAAAGGTGATGGAATACAACGCATGGGGAAAATTTGTTTTGCAGGACTCAAAAAGAAAGCAGCCCCGAAACACTTGCTTTGGGGCTGTTTCATAGGGGATTAGGCCAACTCTTCAGTTTTTTGTACTAAACGAATTGCTTCATTGATAAAAGATTGTAGTGGGTGTAAGTGAATATCTTCTTTCCAAATAGCCAATAGATCCTCAATAACGTGGTGTTCAGAAACTAGCTCCGTCCCTTGATACTCTCTAATTATTGGATGAAGAAATTGGCTGTGATCTGAAGCCGCGACATTTTCTCTATGGATCCGGTTGGCAGTAAACGGGTCAAAGTCCGCATCTATACCATATTCTAGTGTTACGGTGAAAAACTGTCTTTTCTCTTTTGCTAAAGATTCAAGCACATGATTTATGGGTAAAGAAAAACCATAATGTACTTTGTCACCATCTGGGTAAAAATAATCACCTATAAATCCAGGCTGCTGCCACATAGCACCGGACTCATTAACCTGATCAAGCACGAGTTGAGCAACATCTTCGTTGTTACAGGTAACTTCAGGGTAATGCTCGCCCTGCTTTTTGTTTAATATCGTATTCAATGCTCGACTATTATATCTAAACCCGTGAATAAATCCTGATGTCGCCATTTTATAATCTAACGAATGGGTCAAAGTACCCGCAAAATACATATTTTTTTGATTAACCGATTCAAAATCGTTATTTAATTTTGGATACTTATCTTTGATTGTGAGCTCTGGCTTCGTCTCTTCACTAAACAAACTAGTATCAATAGCAAACCCAGTACAACAAAGTACTTTGTCATACCATAGTTCTTCTAGCTCCCCTTCAGCATGCTTGTATTTAAATAATACTTTAAAGCGTTGATTTACGCATTCAATCGACATAATCTCTGCGTCCAAGACTGCATTTTGCGATTTGAGTTGATAGGTATCAAGCACGTTGTTATTCACCGCTCTCAAATGACCTACGTAG
Organism: Pseudoalteromonas sp. NC201; assembly: GCF_002850255.1. Classification (NCBI taxonomy): domain Bacteria; kingdom Pseudomonadati; phylum Pseudomonadota; class Gammaproteobacteria; order Alteromonadales; family Pseudoalteromonadaceae; genus Pseudoalteromonas; species Pseudoalteromonas sp. NC201. Next base: position 948,850 of record NZ_CP022522.1, on the reverse strand, counting down.
TGTGTTTTCCATGCAAAATTTACAGAATTAGGACTACAAAGGTGGATGATGGCTGCTGAGGAAACTAAGTGATCGGCAGTTTCAAAGGCTGAGTTACCTTTACCAATCACTAGTACTGTTTGGTTTTCATAATCCTTTGTGTCAATTGACATCTCAGTATAGTTTTCAGCTAACTCAATTCCTTTAATCTGTGGGATATGTGGTTTCAAAAAGCCACTTGCAACGATTAACTTCTTAGCAAGAAAAACGTTCCCATTTTGATCTGTTAGCCTATATAGTGCACCTTCCTTATCTATATTAACAACTCGAGTGTTACATCTCACTTTAATGTCAAAGTGATTTACATAATCTTGCATATACGTAACTAAGCTGTCTGCCTGAGGAAAAAACTCCTTATCATAATCTTTAAATAACAAAGAATAATCATCAGACAACAATGAATTCCAGTCATGCCTCATATTGAATTCAGGGTTGTCGCTCCCAGTGAATCGCTTATTTATTGAAATTAATTTACGATGCCTCGGAAACTTTTTATAAAAATTCCCCGGTTGCTCACCGGCTTCCAAGATGAGGTAGTCTTTTTGGTCACGCTCAAAGTAATATCCTAATTGTACCCCTGCAGGTCCGGCCCCAATGATAATATGGTCGATATGTTGCGTGTTATGTTCAGTACTATTCACGGTTAAACTCCAAATTTTTGATGACGGTTGAGTCCAAGCAGTGATGCTTAAAAATCTCTACGAGTGAGCAGACTTAATGCATTGGTACGCATTATTTTTTGCAGTTGCACTTCACTCAATCCAGAGTGTAAATAGCGCTCAACTAATGCCTCATAATTGCCACATACAGGCCAGTCTGAGCCAAATAAAACTTTGTCTACTACTTTGGGGTTACTACGAACCAACTCAGTCACCACATCGATTGGTACTAACGCAGTATCAATAAATGCATTTGGGTACTTAGTAATTACTTCAACAGATTCTTTGTACCAGTGCGGCTTACCTGCATGGCACAATACGACTGCCAACTCAGGACATGCCTCAAAAATAGGAATAAAGTCCGCGGGGTTACAGTACATTTGTTCTGTATCTTTTTGAGCCGTAAACCCGGTATGAAACATGATCACCACTCCATGCTGTTCACAGAGTTTATAAATTTCCATCATGTCACTACTTAATGCATCAAAACCATGATCAGCAGGATAGAATTTAAACCCTCTGACTCCAGCCTCTATACTTTTATGAAATTCAGCTATCGGATCCTTGTGATAATTAGGATTAACACTACCAAAAGGCACTAAACTATTGTTATCTTTACAACGGTTAGCGATCATTTCACTGGTAATAGAATAGTTTGTACCCGGCCCACATTCAGCCAGAATAATCCCTGTGCTTACACCCGCGTTTTGAAGGTAGGCAGACATTGCCTCACCATTTGAAAATAGCTCCTTAACATCAGCCCCATCTTCTAACGGAATTTTTTGTATTAAATCTTGGATGTCTTCACGCAGTTGCGGGAAATCACCCGCATGGATATGAAAGTCGATAATATTATTCATGGTATTTCCTTTTGTATTTTTTTATAAACTACCGGTTACGATATGCCTGTCAGTCCCTGTTTCTATCAGCTCTACACAAGAGAAACCCGCCTGGTGTAAAAGAGATTTATACTGCTCAAAGCTACGATGTGCGCCTTCGGTATGGAGCATCATGTTTAAGTGCATTACAGCAGTTGAATAGCGACTTCCAGCAACATCAAAAAGTCTTTCCAAAATGAATACTTTACCGCCATTTCCGGCGGCCAACTGAGCGTGAATTTTAGTGAGGATGGCTACTGATGAATTCTCATTCCAATTAGATAAAACGTTGCTCAGCAAATAGTTATTGCCATTAGGTATCGAGTCTTCAAAAAAGCTGCCAGCTTTAAATCGAATGCGGTGAAAAAGGGGATTATCATTACAATACCTATCAAACTCAGAAGCAACCTCAGGAAGGTCAAATACTGTAACGCTTTGTGCCTTGTTTGCAGCGATCAGCATACTGGCTACTGCACCTGCACCACCACCAACGTCAACAACATCTCCGAGTGCGTCAGGTAAAAATGAGATTAAGGGTTGGCCTGAGCAGTGACTCAGCTCCCACATCGCAGCAGCAAAACTATAGCTTTTGTCTTGGCTGTATATATCATCATAAGGCGAGCGAGGTTTTTCCTCACCAGTCAAAAGGTTTTCTAATTTAAATATGGACTTGCGACCTTGATCGCATACAAATTGAGTGAAGTTTCCTAAATAACGTATGTGGGTTTTATCGAAGAAGGGAAGATAATAATCCTCAACAGCGAAGCCATCACCACGTTCCGTGAGAATATCTAGTGCATTAAGCGTCAATAACATTCGATGCAGAGCTTCAGGTGCTAGGTTCAGCTCTTGCGCTAGCTGGCCGATATTTGTTCCTGGTGCCTGAACTAACCGTTCAAATATGTTGTATTTAAAACACAGAGCAAGTAATTCAGTAACGACATAACCATATAAATGCTTGTCGTACTCCTCAAGACTATACAATTCTTTCATTTTCCTTGCCTACCTATAGACAGTACTTGTAATTAATTCGCTAGGAATACTTGAACTGCAGTAAAGAGAAGTCGTTACATCAAGTACTTGGCTACATAGCTTGAAAGCAAGGAGGGGCAGAAAACACTCGCCTGACTTTCAGCGTTTAGCTGTTCAATCATGATTAAAAATGTGTCAATAGTGACCAAAACTGAACACTTTGCGAACAGGTTAACATGTTAATTTAATTAATTTCAAGTAAATAAATAATTTACAAATGATACAAAATGGTTCAACTTTTCATATCTGCCATCGCCACTACAACTTTTCTATTGCCGTCGAATTCATCTCGACCATGCGCAATAATGCGGTTATCAACCATTACGACATCTCCTTGTTGCCACGTAAACCGCACAGCGCAGGATTCATAGGCCTCTGCAATCAGCTGCATTGTTTCATCAGAAATAACACTCCCGTCTGCAAATGTAACATTTCGTGGTAATCGATCTTGCCCCAACAACTCAAGCAAAACGGCCCTCACCTGAGGTTCTAGACAAAATGGGTGATGTAGTTGTACTTGGTTGAAAAAGCTTACTTCTTCTGGAGATAAGACCAGTACGCCAGCCGTTATGAACTCTGTAGTTATCGTATCGTCTGCGTCGTGACTAAATGTTAACCCTAGCCGTTCACAAATAGTTTTGACTTCATCAAGGCTGTCTGTTTTGAAATAGTCCTGCCAAGACACGTCGAACCCAGCAGAGAAGTTACGCGTATATTTCAATCCCTTTGCTGAAAAATCCTGCTTGATATGCTCCGGTAAAGCCTTGTATACAGCACGACAATCCACTAATGGCGTTGCCCCTCCGACAGCCGCTGGCTGTTCACAAAAAAAGAATTGTTTTGTTGGCCAAACCCCAGTATTGGAACTTTCATTATGGAAAAGTATTTTCATGTTATTAGGGTATGGTGTGGACTTGTATATTTTCTTACCAACCTCTTTTTTCGGTAAATCGCCATAGTTACCGTAAAGGTCAGGACAAATGGCTGCGGCAAATGCTTCAAAGTGCTCAGGAGTTGGTAATGAGAAGTCTCTAAAAACCAGTGCAGCATCGCGTTGCAATAAATCTAAAATAGCTTCCCGATTTGTACTTGCCCATAAAACGGGATCTGCTATTGCGATACCGGACAAAAAAGTAGGGTTAGTGACCGAGGACGGCGTTAAGTTGGACTCAATCAACGTCGCGAATGACTTAATATCAGCACCATCTATTATTGTATCTACCATTACTCTCTCCTGAAGTTAGGCCATGCCTACAAGCACTTTCCTGGCACCTTCAAAAGGTTGCCGGCCATGGGTAAAACGTAAGTTATCTAGCAGTAAAACATCGCCTTTTTGCCAATTGAAATGGAACATTTCCTGTTCATAAATTTCCCGGATTTTTGCCAAATCAGCTTCCGGAATGTCACTGCCATCTCCAAAGTAGGTATTTCTTGGTAATCTTTCAGTGCCAAACATTGATAAAAAACTCTGTTTAGTTTCAGGGTCAAGGCTTGAAATGTGGAATAAATGAGCTTGATTAAACCAAACTTTAAAGCCATGTAGCGGGTGTTCAATTGCAGCTTGATTAACCTGCTTGGTCCGCAACTCATTATCAAACCATTCAAATTCAAAACCGTTTTCATGACAAAAACGTTCAACATCCTCTTTACTGTCGGTTTGAAATACTTCAGTCCAAGGCAGATCAATGTCGCTATAGTTTCGTACATACATGATTTGCTTAGATTCAAATTTGGCACGGATCTCCGCTGGTAATTTTTCATATACCGCACGACTGTCAGCCAACGGTGTCGCTCCGCCTTTTCCTGCCGGTAACATACAGAAAAAACCTAATTTTTGAGGCCATTTATTCGCATAAGAACATTCATTATGCTGCGGTATCACTTCGTCATGGTGATACTCAGTGGCAGTGTAAACATTTCCTCTAAGTTCGGTCCTAGGCGTCGAGCGGTATTGGTACGAAGCTAACTCACAGCCAAACAACGTGCTAAGCGCTTGCCCAAACTGCTTACTACTCACAACGTTTAAACCTCGAATGAGCAGCATTCCGTGCTCATCTAACATGCCATTGAGTTGCTCCTTATGCTGTGTCACCCAATCGAGTGATTTCATACCTGACAACTCGACTTCAAGTAGTACTTCTCTATCTCGTGCTTCGGGTAGTGGTTTAGTCTTTAACATTATCCAGTTACTCCTTCATTTTTCTTATTCTTTCGCTTTAAACTCTGTTTTATTAGATCGGCTATCATGACTACAGCATCACCTTCGAGTAAACCGGCATGTGTGGTCTCAAATTCATGCACCTTCAGCGGCTGTTTAAAGGCCTGAGTAAATGACGCAGGCTCAATCACCCCGCCTTCTGAAGCAGTCGCTTTAAACAACTCAACGGCTAAATCTAATGGTTCTTGCATCGCCTGAGCAGTCGCCAAACTACGCCCTAAATCAACCCCAAATTGCAACGCTGCGGTTAGCACATCGCGTGAAAGTGGGAAATCAGGTTGTGAGGAAAATATTGACTCAATGATGGCTTGCATCAGCTCATCGTAGCTGTAGCTACAAGTTGGTGCTAATTTCGTGGCGATATGCTTATCAATATAGCGAGCGCTATTTAACAGATAATCATGGTTACTTTTCACTTTTCGAGATATGCCTATCGGAAGTGAATCTATCATGCCTAAATAGGCAACATTCCGGCCTCGTTGCTGTAACGTAGCAGCAACCAAGTGCGCGAGTGTGCCACCAGCAGACCAACCTATGATCCTATAAGGCCCCTTTGGTTGCGTAACGAGGATTTCTTCTACATAACGCTCAGCTAGTTGCTTTGCAGAATCAAATCGATAGTCAGATTGGTAATTGTATGGCGCTTGTAACCCTAGTAGCTGATATTCAGGCTGCAATTTAGCTCCCAACTGGCGATAGTTATCAACACGCCCCCCATATGGGTGAATCGCGAAGATAACTTCTTCAGCTTGTTGCCCCAATAAAACAACTGACTCTGGCTGTTTCGGTGCTTGGCCTTGACCTTCAACCAATTCCACGACCCCAGCAATGGTATTGATTTTGCTCATTTGCTGAGCTGCTATTGTGATCCCCTGCTTCTTCAACAAGCCAATCACCAAAATCATTTTTACGGAGTCACCACCTAAATCATAAAAGTTTTCTTCGACTCCTATCGTTTCAGCATCGCAGCCCAAATATTGCGCCCAAGCTCGAGCAACGGTTAATTCCAAAGGCGTTTCAGCTCGTTTTTTCTCAACATTCTTTTGTACACTTGGCAATGCACTTTTATCTACTTTTCCGTTGCTTTTTAATGGGATATCTTCCACAAAAACAATCGCACTTGGTACCATGTAGTGAGGTAGCCATTGCTGGGCAAGATTTAATAGATTACTTTGTTGCTCTACAGCCCCAGCTTTGAGCTTGATGTAGGCCACCAAAGTTTGCTCGCTGTTAAGTATGACAACGGCGGTACTAACACTAGGTGAGCGCAGTAAAGTTAGCTCGATCTCTTCCAGTTCAACGCGGAAACCACGAACTTTGATTTGATTATCTTTACGTCCGACATATACCAAATCTCCACTTTCATCTCTATATACCAAATCCCCCGTGGCGTAACGACGCGAACTATCGGACGCCCAAGGGTCAAGAGTGAAATACTGATCCGTTAACGACGATTGTTTTATGTATCCTAAAGCAACACCGCTTCCTGATAAGTACAGCTCACCTACGATGCCATCAGGCACCAACTCTTTGTTATCATCCAGCACACAAGCTCGCATTCCTGAAATAGGGCGACCTATCGCTATTGGCTTAGCATCCACATCATTAATAACCTGTGTACATGCCCCAATGGTAGTCTCTGTTGGACCATAGTGATTAATTACTTCCACGCCATCATTAAGTAGCGTGCGAATGACTTGACGAGCATCGGATTGAATAGCTTCACCACCCACGAATACATGGTTTAGCGATGTTAATTTTCCATCATAATGCGTTAACAGTGCAGCCAATAGACTCGGAGTCAGCTTAATCACATTAATCTCACGTGCAAGGATATGCTGGGTAAAACTATCACCGCTTTGGATCAACTCTCGACTACCTATATCTACACTGCCTGCTGTCGCCAACGCTAGAAGTATCGAGGTGTAACCCAAATCTGTGGCAAATGAAGTAAGGAGAGCAAAGCGACTATGTTGGGCAATCGCGTGTCGAGATAACATGGCATCAACGTAATGGCTTATGTTGCCATGACTCACGGCCACTCCTTTAGGGTTACCAGTTGTGCCCGACGTGTAGATAATATAAGCGATATCATTAGCGTGAGGGATGTCCCCCTCAAACTCGATATGTTCAGAAGCTAGTTTTGTTATGCATAGCTGTCGTTGAGACTTGGTCATTGCATGTTGAGTCGTGGGCTCAGTGAGCGTTAGGTCTAGCTGTGCATCTTGAGCAATGAAAGCTAGACGCTCTGCTGGCCATTCCTTTTCCAATGGCACAAATGCAGCGCCAACTTTAAATGTCGCTATAATTGAAGCTAAATAACCCACGCCCTTTTCGAGACAAATTCCAACCCGACTTTGTTTACCGATACCGTTTTCTGATAACTGTGTAGCGATTTGATTAGCAATTGTATTTAATGCTCGATAATTCGTACTTACCCCATGGCTATAAACAGCTTCAGCCTCTGGATAACTGGCAAATTGATGCTTTAAGGTAGCAATAAAACTCGGGGAAGTTTGCGTTTGTCGGCCATAACCACTGTTCACTAAAACAGCTTGTTGCTGCGCTTTGGTTAGCCAAGCTAATGTCGATATTGGCTTATCTGATCCGTGTGACATGGCCGTAAGGATTTCGCCTAGGCAGCTACGAAGCTGTTCTATCCCGTGTTTTGAATAATGATTACTATGGTACTCGAACTTAATCTTGAGTACCTCGCCATGAGAGGCTATCAAAGAAAGAGGGAAATTGTTGCCTTGCTGCGATTCAATATTTTTGATTTGCAGTGACTGCTCTGTGTGCCTACTCGCATCGGATAAAGAGCGCGGATAGTTCTCAAATACTAATAAGCTATCAAATAGGCCGCGACCGGCATGTTCACTAGATAACTTTTGAATTTTTGATAACGGAAAATAACTGTATTCATCTCTTTCAATATAATCTGATTGGAGCTGTAGTAACAGCTCAGATACGCTCTGCTCTGAGTCAAGAGAGATGACCGCGGGCACTGTGTTAATAAATAGCCCCACCATTGACTCTACCCCATTCAAATCTGCAGGGCGGCCGGATACGGTTGTACCAAACGTAACCTGTTTACTGCGGTTTGCTCGACTCAACAATAAAGCCCAAGCAGCTTGCAATACAACATTCAGGGTGGTGCGCGTTTGCTTTGCAAGCAGAGTTAACGCATTAGTTTGCTCGACTGTTAGTTGTAAATATTCCCTCGCAACCACATAGTCAGGCTGCTCTAGGTAACGAGAAAAAGGTAAATGACTTCGTTCAGTAATTTGACCCACTTGAGTACGCCAAAACTGCTCAGCTTTATCACTATCTTTACTTTGTAGCCAGGCGATGTAATTTTTGTAAGGCACGGCTGGCGATAGTTGTATATCTCGCTTGTTACTTAATGCATGATAAATCGCTAATAGCTCGGAGAAAACAATACCAGAACACCAACCGTCGATTAATGCATGGTGCTGAGTCCACAAAAGCTGATAGTGTTGGGGCGCCAATTGCCAAACGGTTACTCGTACTAAAGGTGGCATATTGACATTAAAGCCTTCCGCCTTGTCTTCAGCACGCATTTGATTGACTATCGCTTGTTGTTCCGCCACATCTAGTTGACTTAAATCAAACTCTTGCCAAGGTAATGTCACCTGTTGATGGACAATCTGATTGATTATTCCTAGCTCTGACGTTCTAAATCCAGTTCGAAAAATGTCGTACCTATCTACCAGACACTGCCAAGCAGCACGCAGATGGCCGAGATCAACCTCACCAATCACTTCCATAAATAGCTGGTTGGCGTATGCACCACGCTCCAAGTTACTATGGTATAGCATCCCTTCTTGCATTGGCGTTGTCGCATAAATATCTTGAATAGCTTGGCCTTGCGTCCAGCTTTTTAGCTCTTGCGGCTGGACAGTTGCCAATGGAAAATCCGACGCCGTAAAAATACCGGCTTCAACATCACAGCAGTGCTGAATAATCTCTTCTAAACTTCTGACAATTAGCTGGTTTAACTTTTGGAGAGACTCGCTGGAGTAACCGTTTTTGTCATAGCTCAAGTTGAACTGTAATTGCTCGGCCAAAATTTTACCGTTGAAGCTAAGCCCGTGTGTTAACTTTCTATGAGGGCTGATAGCTCGCCCGGTACCTTCCTCTACAGCAAACAATAGCGATTGCTCATTGATCACCTGCTTAAATTGGCCTAGATAGTTGAATACAATTTCAGCGTGAGGTTCAACATTACTCCCCAACAGACCTGCCCGAGCTAATAACCCAAAGCCGAGTCCTTTATTTGGAATGGCACGGTATTGCTCTTTTACTGCACAAATTAGCGCTTCAAGATCTCCATCAGGCGCTTCTAATGTAAGTGGGTATGAGGTAGTAAACCAGCCGATAGTGCGACTGAGATCATGGCCGCTATCAAGCTCTTCGCGACCATGCCCCTCTAAATCTATGCGCATGATAGACTGTTCCGACCAAAGACTAAAACCACGTAATAGCGCTGCAATGAGTAGCTCATTTATTTGTGTTCTATAAGTGCTATTAGCTCGTTGCAACAACAAGCTTGTATAATCCTTATCCAATGCAAACTGTAAACTACCAACAAACTCATTACTTATGTATGCCTCACTCGTCTCACCGCGCCGATAACTAGGTACAGGTAGCGCTAACCGCTCTCGCCAATAAGCAATCTCGTTGGCGTTCTGTTCTAGATTTGGCCATGAGTCTAAATACTCGCACCATGTTTGATAAGCGGTGGTCTTTTGCCCAAGCTCAAATAGAGCATGATGAGTGGGCTCTTGGCTCTTATCTAAACAGCGCTCAAAGTCTTCCAGCAGAATACGCCAAGAGACTCCATCTATAATAAGGTGGTGGCAAATAATCAGCAGACGCTGCTGCTGTTTTGGATCAGTAAACAAGACCACCTTGAATAAGGGGCCAACTGTAATGTTGAGGCTTTGCTGTAACTCATCCGCAATACCTGTAATTGAATTTAAATTATCAACATTGATTACGCTTAGTACTGCGTCAATATCAAAACTTGAAGTGTCAGCAAACTCACCAACCCAACCAGTATCTTGATGTTTAAAACGCAACCTCAGTGCATCATGCTGGACCACTAAGCATGTAACAACTTGGGTCAGAAACTCTTTAGTTAACTGGATTTGGCAACCGAGCATAACAGCCTGATTAAAATGATTTAGTCCAGCCTCATCCATAAAAAAAGCTTGATGAATAGGCAGTAATGGTAAGGTTCCAGCACTTGCCTGCTGTGAGACCTGCTGTACTTGTGAAGTCGAAACATGGGCAGCCAGTGCAGCTATGGTTTGGTAGGAGAACAACTGCTTAACAGAAAAGTACAATCCAACCCTTGCCGCTCTCGACACTAGCTGTATAGACAAGATCGAATCACCACCCAGTTCAAAAAAGTTACTCGTAACACTTAGGTGTTGTGGTGAAAGTCCCAGCAACTGAGCATACAACTCAACCAGTTGATGCTCTATATCATTGCTTGGCGCTTGGTATGATTCTTGTTGCGCCAACATATCTATTTTGGGTAGTGCCTGTTTATCAACCTTGCCACTTTGGGTGACAGGCAGTGCATCAAGCACAGCAAAACCTGCAGGGATCATATAATTGGGCAAACGCTCATGCAGTTGTGCTTTCACCGATGCAATAAGTTCACCGTCAGAGCCAACTACCTCATTGCTCGCTACGATGTAGGCTAGCAACCTACGCTGTCCCGCAGCCAATTCTTCAACAACTACTTCTGCTGCGGTTACACCAACAGCTAACAGTAGTTGCTGCTTAACTTCCTCAAGCTCAATCCGGAAGCCTTTAATACTCACTTGATCATCAATACGTCCCAGATATTCAAATTCTCCGCGGCTATTTTGCCGCGCAATATCTCCAGTAAAATACCACCGCCCCGCCCCAAAAGGGTTCGTGATAAATTTTTGCAAAGTCAGCTCTGATTTATTCAAATAACCTAAAGCCAACCCACTTCCCGCTATCACTAACTCTCCACACAAGCCTTTCGGTAAAGGTTGACCGTCGCGACTCAAGACAAATAGTTGGGTGAAATCTACAGGAGTACCAATTGTGACCTGATGCTGGGGTTTTAGCTCAGCAATACTGGCACACACTGTAGACTCGGTGGGCCCATACGCATTAAACATAGGGTATCGCCCAGCCCACTGCTCGGCCAAACCTTCATCGCAAGCCTCGCCTCCGACCAACAGAGCTTTAAAATCATAATTATCATGATAAGGAAGGTGGCGAAGAAGTGTCGGCGGCAACAGTGTGTGAGTAATACTTTGTTGCTGTAAAAACGAGCTTAGCTGTGCAGGATCGGTTTTACATTGCGGATCGCAAAAATGTAGACTGCCACCATTTAATAATGCCCATTGCCATTCCATGATAAAAGCATCAAAGCTAATAGTGGCAAATTGTAGTACTCGGCAATTAGAGTCAATTGCAAATCGCTGTCCCATATAGAGCCCAAATTGCAAAGCACTTTGCTGCGAAATGACAACGCCTTTGGGATTGCCTGTCGAACCCGAAGTGTAAATCACATAACTTGGTAGTGTAGATGGGTCACCTTGGTGGGGCTCAAAGCCTTCAGTAACATAATGATTTAATATTCGTTGCTCAAAATCATCATCGAAACATATGACCTTGAGGCCATCACGCTTGTCGAGCCCTATCTTTTCTTCCGATGTGATCACCAATGACACTGATGCATCATCAAAAATATACTGTAACCTCGCCTTAGGTAAATCAGGTGAGACAGGTAAATAGGCTGCTCCAAGCTTCATAATGCCCAAAATAGTATATATTAAGCGCTCATTCTGAATCATACTTACAGCCACAATATCGCCAGCACCTACCCCCAACTCTTGAAGATGTATAGCCATTTGTGTCGAGGCGCTATCAACTGTTTGATAGCTAATGTGGTTATTTTGCGATATTAACGCGGTTTGGTTATGAAGCTTTTGGGCCTGCGCACTAAAATGAAGATGAACATGATCTGCTAGTGGCTGACCTTCAAACTGCGGTTGGTTGGGAGTAACTAGCTTCGTGCGCTCAGCATCAGTGATCATATTGATGCGACTTAAGGGCAAACTAAGATCATCGCAATTTAATAGGGAGATTAGGGTACATTCAAAAAATTCAGCAAATTGTGTTATCGTTTCAGGCTTAAAAATAGCACTATCATAAACCCATTTGATTTGGCCACCTTGCTCACCCAAAGCAACGTTAATATCTATATCAAATTTAGCTACCACCCCTTTGCGCTCAATAGGTAGTAACTCAAGGTGAGGTAGCTCTAATGCAGTGTTTTGACCGCTCGTTGTACTTAGCAGTACCTGAAATAATGGGGTGTATTGGGCGCTTCTGGCTGGCACGCAATGCTCAACTATCTGCTCAAAAGGAATATCTTGATTAGATTGAGCATCTAAATTAACTTCTTTAATGTGCTCAAGATATGCATTAATACTAGACGCATCGACATTTGCTTTTAAAACGAGCGTATTAACAAAAAAGCCAACCACTTGCTTCAACTCTGACTTCATTCGGTTAGCGGCTGGCGTTCCCACCACAAATTCGGCTTGGTTACTACAGCGTGCCATCATAAGATTCAGCACCGCATGAAATAACATGAATGGAGTCAGTCCATGCTCCTTTGCAAACATCAACGCTCGACGGCTTACGCTGCCTTCGAGTCGTCTGGAAAGTTTAAGGCCTTGATAGCGTTTAAAATCTGGCCGTGGATAATCCATGGGTAGACGATGAACGGCAGGCATTCCTTCAAGTTGATGCTGCCAATATTCAAGTTGCTTTTGCAACACTTGCTGATCCAAGTGTTGGCGTTGCCAAAGTGCAAAATCACCGTATTGTATCTCCGGTTCAACGACACTCGCTGGGCGGTCATCAAGTTGAGCCTGATATTCTGCCACAAATTCACGCGTGACAATTTCCATCGACCAACCATCAGAAGCAATATGGTGCATACTAAACAGTAATACCCCAACAGCCTGTTCTTGCTCGCGTGGCATAGAGATATAACTTGCTCGGAGCATCACATCGGTACTTAAATCGAACGGTTTTTCACATTCGCGCTGGAGTAACTCCTCCATCGTATTCGCATTTGGTGCACATTCGTCACGGCTCAAGTCGTAAACTGTCATTGCAAATTCAGGAGTCGCTTGAATAATCTGAATAGGCTCTCCGTCCTTGTCATCATATGTCGTTCGAAGCACTTCATGGCGGGTGATGATCTGTTGTATTGCCTGTTGGGCCGCCACAACGTTAAACTCTCCTCTAACGGTGAAGCCTCCGGAGATATTATATTCTGCGCCCTGGTCAGAAAGCTTATCGAGAAACCACAGGCGTTGCTGTGCAAACGATAAAGGCAAGGTGTTAGACCCTATTTGCCGAGCTGTAATTTTGCTTTGTTTCTTAGCCAACATCTGGGCGCGCTTTTGCTCTGCCAACTTTTTAATCAGCGCGGCTCGCTTGCGATTTGACTCTGCCACTGACTGTGTATTCTCAATATCCATTTTCGTTATACCTATTTTGTTATGCGCTATATCCGGAGGTGACGATAATTCAAAGTAGCCGTTACTCGTCACACAGCTCCTGATAAAGCTTTTCTATTTCTTCATCAGACATATCTGCTAGCTCAGCTTCAGCGGCCGCGAGCTCGTCTTCATCTAAATGAAGTAAAGCATCAACTTGGTCAGCCAAATCGCATAGTACGGGTGAGCTAAAAATTTCTTTTATAGATAAGTCAACAGGAAAGGTTTCATTAACTTTGGTCACTAGTTGTACCGCTAATAGCGAATGTCCACCCAGTTCAAAGAAGTCGGCATTAATGCTGATCTCCTCTGCCGATAAGTGCAGTAGTTCGGCCCAGATGGTCAGCAGCTTTTTCTGCGTATTATTTTGCGCAGGCGAATATTCACCGGTTAGTGCTGCAAGGTTAGGTTTAGGCAACGCCTTTCTATCTACCTTACCATTACGATTGACAGGTATATGACCAATACTCGTTATCGCATTGGGTTGCATGTAACTGGGTAGTGTTTGAGCCAGTTGTTTTTTAACTGCTGCAACAACCGCCTGTTCGGACTGTCGTTCGCGGATCTGTAAGTATGCAATAAGGAGCTTTTCTTCTCCCTGCTCCTGCCACACTTTTGTGACACAATCGAGTACATCAGGGTGGTGTAAGATCTGTTGTTCTATCTCACTTAGCTCGACACGGTAGCCACGTATTTTTACTTGGTTATCTTTACGACCTACAAACTCTATATCACCATGCTTGTTATAACGCACCACATCACCAGTTCGATATAGTCGCTCTGATTCTCCGCTGTAGAGTTGTCTTGAGAAAAAATGTCCATTGGTAAGCTCAGCATTGTCCATATAGCCTCTTGCCACACCAACTCCACCAATGTGCAACTCCCCCTCACAACCTTGTGGTGTTAGGTGCCCATAATGATCCATTACGTAAAGGTTGACATGACCCGCCGGACGACCAATAGGTGCAACCTGAAAGCTATCATCCGCTTTGATTTCATAGTGACTACTCCAAACTGTCGCCTCTGTTGGCCCATATTCGTTAAAAAATCGAGCCCCCTGACTCCATTGGCTTTCAAAATGCAACTGTTGAAGATCTTGCTCTACTCCTTCTCCACCAGTGATCACTAATCTTAGCTGGCTTGGTAGCGCAGCCATTAGGTTGGCATACTGTAATAACGCCCGATACATTGTCGGTAAAATCGCCAAGTGAGTAATATCACTTGCCATGATGTACCGGTAAACGGCTCCAATATCGACCACATCACTATCTTTGACGATATGTAGTTCAGCACCTTGTGCTAACACTGAAAAAATACCTAATAAACAAGAGTCAAAATAGATAGATGAAAGAGACAAGAAGCGCCCTGCTGGTACTCGATAAGCATCTAGACGACTCTGTGTTGCAGCGATGATTTGCCGATGCTCAATTTGTACACCTTTAGGTTCGCCACTTGAACCAGAGGTATACATGATATAAGCCAAATCCGTATTGTGACCTCCAATTTCTGGATTTATGTTTGAGCATTGTGTGATTAATTGATTGGTCGCAACACTATCAATATAGGCGACGGCCAGTGCTGGGATTTGTCGCAATATGGGCTCAAATTGCTGATGACTCAGCACTAAATGAACTTTTGCATTGCTAATAATAAATGCACGTCGCGCTTGTGGCTGCTCCGGATCCAAAGGCGTGAAAACTAAACCAGCTTTAGCAACTGCATACATTGCAATTACCATATCACTACATCTCTCCATGCAGATCCCAACCGTTGCTTGACGCGGTAACTCCAATTTGAGTAAGTAGTTGGATAGCTTGTTAACAGCTGAATTTAGCTCCTGATAATTATAGCTCTGTGTATCAGAAACCAGTGCAATCGCCTCTGGAGTTCGTGTTACCTGGTACTCAAGAAACTGATGAACTTGTTGTATCCTTGTTGGTGCAAGCTCTGGCCCTCGGCTCATTGCCACTAATGCTTGCTGTGTTTGCTCATTGAGCAGATCGATATCACTTAATGCGATCCGTGGATTGTGTGCAACTTGATGAAGGATACGTATAAAGTAGCTCGAGAATCGCTCAATCGTATCTGCATCAAATAACGCAACATCATAGGTCCAGTTGATGACCCACTTTCCTCCGGCAAATACCACACCAAGATTCAAGTCAGTTTTAGCAATCGTGCTTTGTTGTTCTAACGGGGTAAATTCCAGCCCTTCAATCCCCGCAACAGATTGGCCGATATTGTTCAAGTTCAAAACAACTTGTACTAGTGGCGTGTGACTGCTAGTGCGTAGTAACTTACATAAATCTACGAGTTGCTCAAATGGCACATCTTGATGTGCTTGAGCGTCCAAATTGACCGTACGAATATGCTCTAGAAGTCCATTAAAACTCTCTTGCTGTACTTGAGTTCGCAGAACCAGAGTATTTACAAATAGTCCTATTAGTGGCTCAACTTCAACATTCGTTCGATTGGCGATAGGGCAACCAATAACCACATCCTGCTGTCCACTTAATTTGCTAACTAAAAATGCCAAGGCTGCATGAAATAGCATGTACATCGATACATTATGCTGACTCGCCACTTTCTCTAATTGCTGAACTATTTCGCCAGATAAACAACTCTCATAAATTGCTCCTTGCTGTGCTCTGACTGAAGGTCGAGGCCTGTCCAATGGCAGGTTATGGATGCTTGGCACATCTTGTAGTTGTGTACGCCAATATGCTAATTGCTCAGCTAAAAATACATCATCCAATCGCTGTCGTTGCCAGTACGCAAAATCACTATATTGAATACTCAATGCAGGTAACTGCGGATCAACTCCCGCCTCGATAGCCTGGTAACAATGGATAAACTCAGACATCAAGATACCCATAGACCATGCATCTGCAGCTATATGATGGAGATTAAACAACAGTATCCCCTGTTCGCTACTTCGGCAGATATAATGGATTTCAAATGGCGGTTGTTCTTCGAGTACGAATACTCGTTGATAGAAAGAACGTAGCAGATCAATAATGCTATCTTTTTGTTGTTGCTCAGATAAATGAGTTAGATCAGAAACCGTCAGCCTGACTTGCCAGCTTTCTTGCACTTCTTGATATGCCGTTTGGCCATCAAATTGATATTGAGTTCTAAGTACCGCGTGCCGATTTACTAAATACTGCAACGCTTGCTCTGCCACTTGCAGTGCAAACTTTCCTGTTACTTGATACGCTAGTGGCATATTGTACTGATTACTAGGACTTACTTGCTCGACAAACCATAGACGCTGTTGAGCATAACTAAGTGGGATCTGCTTTCCTTTAGGTGCCGGTGTTATTGCCCCCAGACTGGCTTTACCATGATTATCTATATGCTGCGCTAGCAATTGAATCGTGCTGTTTTCAAAAACTGCTTTCAACGCTATCGTCAAGCCAAAAGTCGCCTCAACTTGGCTAACCAAACGAGTTGCTAAAAGCGAATGTCCGCCCAACGCAAAAAAGCTATCTGTAACACCGATTGTTGTCACATTTAATAGACCTTGCCAGATTTCTAGGAGCTGACGCTCTGTCTCTGTACTCGGAACAACTTGCATCTGATCATTTTGGTAAGTGGGTTCAGGCAAGGCGCTGTATTGTAGTTTACCATTGATAGTGAGAGGCCAATTTTCGACGGTAACAAAGTGACTAGGAACCATATAATCAGGTAAATGATCACTTAAATAGACTTTAATCTGTTCAAGCTGTGACGGTTTAACAGCTCGACAACCAACATTAAGATAAGCAATCAACCGTTGTTGTAGTTCAGTGCCTTTGACCAGTACGATCGCATCATCAACTTCAGGGCGGTTGCGCAGTAGACTGGCGATTTCATCCACTTCAACTCGGAACCCACGAATCTTAACTTGCTTATCTTTACGTCCCAAACCAACCAAGCGACCGTCAGCGAGATACTTTGCCAAGTCACCGGTTCGGTATGCGCGTTGACCATCATACTCCACAAACGCGGCTTTCGTTTGTTCTGGGCGTAACAAATACCCTGCTGCCACATTACTACCCACAACCAAAACCTCACCTACAGCTCCCGTAGGAACACGTTGTAGTTGCTCATCAACGAGTAATACGTGGTTGTTGGTTATCGCCTGTCCGAGTGTTATGACACCTCGTGCGACATCCTCTTTAATATTACTGTATAGAACATCGGACATAACCTCGGTGGAGCCGTAAAGGTTATAAAACTCCACTTCATCCAGCCATTTACAGCATCGCTCAGCAAGGCTCAAAGACAGTGCTTCACCACTAATAAACCAGTAGCGCAAACTGCTAAGCGTCGAGCGATACTGCGCTTCCGATATTACTAAACTCTGCAAATGAGAAGGCGTAGTAACTATTCTGGTGATTTTATGTTTTTCAATAGCTGCGACGAATAAATTGTTATCTTTCACCTGCTCTCGTGGCAATAAAACAACGGGTTTGATTGCAGCTAAGCTGACGTAAAACTCCCACATACCGCGTATAAACGCCATTGAGGTCATCATCACGGTTACTTCATTTGAGGCCAGTGGAAAACGCTGTAACATCCAACTGACTCTGTTAACTACAGCACCGTGAGTCCCTAACACCCCTTTGGGCTTACCCGTCGAGCCCGAGGTGTAGATAATGTGCGCAATATCATCACTAAAGACTTCAACGTCTGGATTTTCTCCGCTGTATTGGTCCAGCGTGCTTTCTCTCAATAGACTGCTACAGTCCAATGTTGCGCGCCCAAAAAATGATGCCTCTGTTTGCTCATCATGTAATAGCAAAGTAATGTCTGCATCTTCTGCTTGCAACTTCAATCGTGATGCAGGCAGTTCAACAGACAATGGAACCAGTGTTGCTCCTGCCTTTAATACAGCAAGCATAGCGATTATCCGCGTGGCGTTTCGCTGGCAATGTATACCTACCGTTTGACCCTTACTGATAGCATGTTGCTTAATCAGATAATGAGCCAACTTGTTGGACTGTTCGTTTAACTCTTCAAATGACAGCTTTTGCTCTGCATAATGTAATGCACCACTAGCTGCGTGCTTACTCAAATTAAGTTCAAATAATTGATGAACTGAGCTGACTTCATGCTCACAAAGAGTAACTGCGGCATTCTCTTTTAGAGGTTGCGACCACTTAAGCTGTGCAACGTTAAGTTGTGGATTTGCTGCAACCTGATACAACGTACTACTAAATTCATTCGCCAAAGCAGTAATGGTTGAGCAGTCAAACAATGCCGCATTGTAAGCAAAAATAAACTTCAACCCTGAGTGAGTCGGTCGCAGATATAAAGTAATGTCGTACTTACTGTCAAACTCTTGCTGTGCGGAAAAAGCACTCACTTCGAGTTGGCTTTCTGTTGACAATGCTAGTTGTTCATTGGCCATATTGATAAACAACTGAAAGATAGGAGCATGTGTCAAGGAACGCTCTGGATTCAATTGTTCGACTAGTAATTCAAACGGAACCTCACTGTGAGCATGTATCTCCATATGGGTTTGCTTGGCTTTGCGCAGCAATTCACCGATGGGTTGTTGTGTATCAAACTGAGTACGCACGACTAGTGTATTTAGAAATAAGCCAATCATATTCTGACAGGACTTATTATTACGATTGACCGCAGGCATCCCCATTACAACATCCTGCTCACGACTGAATCTACCTACAGTAACCGCGAACATAGTCTGTAAGAGCATAAACAGAGTGCTTTGGTGCTGCTGAGCAAATAGCTCTAGTTCATTAACGATATCTGGTGCAATGGTTCTATCTACTCTTGCTCCGCTGAACTGATCAGGAGCTCGATTACGGTCTAGGGGAATACTATGTAATGGCGGCGCTTGATCTAGATGACTCAGCCAAAAATCAAGTCCGTGTTGCAACCGCTCTCCACCTAGGTAACGACGTTGCCAACTTGCAAAGTCTGCATACTGTATCGTCAATGGCTCCAGAGTGGGTGCTTGCGCTGAGCTTATCGCGTCATAGAATGCCATGATATCGTTAAGAAGAATATTCAATGACCAACCGTCGCAAGCAATATGATGCACCACAATGGCCAATACATAATCATGCTTGCCAAGTTGCAACAACTGAACCTTTAACATGTGGTCACTTTGTAAGTTAAACGGCTGCAAGGCTTGGGCTGCGACATTAGCGTGTGCCTGATTAAGCTTTTCTTGCTCACTGCCATTTAACTCAAGCGTTGTTATCCGTGGCGCAAATGCTGGCAATATAACTTGTTGGGGTTCGCCATCTTGATCGAGCTGGTATACTGTTCTTAGTATCTCGTGACGCTTAATAACTGCTGCGATGGCCTGCTCAAGGGTATTAGTCTCTAATTGGCCACGGATTCTTAACGCCAATGGCATATTGAATTGTGCGTTTGGTTGAGTTGCTAATTGCTCAATAAACCAAAGACGCTGTTGTGCGTAAGATAGCGGTAGGGCTTGACCATCTCGAGGTAACGCTGGGATCTCTGGGTTGTTTTCTCCCAAACCAGATTGCTGCATAAGTACCGCTAAGCGGCGAATACTAGGATAACTAAAGAGTTCTTTGAGACCCAACTGCAGCTTGTAACGAGCGTTAATCTCGCTGATTATTTTCACTGCTAACAGAGAATTTCCCCCTAACCTAAAGAAATCACCCGTTACACTTAACTCCTCTAGTGGTTGTCGCAGTACCTCTGCCCATATCTCTACCAGCGCTCGCTCTACACTATTCTCCGCCGCTTCATATTCCTGCCCTATCTCCCCAATCTCGCTCGGTAGCGCACCCCTATCCAGCTTACCATTCGCCGTCAACGGCAAAGCATCTAGCAAACACCAACGACTCGGACACATATAACTGGCTAAACGCGCCGATAACGCACGCTCTAACTCCGCTATAAAAATGCCTTCATCTACTACCTCTCCTTCTGCAACAACATAACCCACCAACGTCGCATCCGCACCCTCTCCTTGCACCAACACCGCCGCCTGTTTCACCGCTGCTTGCTGTGCCAAAACACTCCTTATCTCTCCAAGCTCTATACGATATCCCCGCAGCTTGACTTGCTCATCCTTCCTTCCCAAAAATACCAACGCTCCCGACTCCAAGCGCCGTACCCTGTCTCCTGTTCTATACAACCTCGTATCCGCCAACCAAGGAACATACACAAATGACGCCGCCGTCCTGTCCGGATCTCCAACATATCCTTTCGCTACGCAAGGCCCTCCAACATAAAGCTCTCCTACGCCTCCTTTCGCTTGCAGCTCACCCCCTGCATCAACGACATACAGCCCTGTGTTCGCCATCGCATACCCTATCGGTATCTCTTCTCGCGTTGAATCCCCTGCCCTTAAATGCGCGCTTGCATCATATAAGCTACAACCTACCACCGTTTCCGTCGGACCATAGTGGTTATAAAGTTGACTTTCACTAAAGGTATCTTGCAACCGCGCAGCCAGCCCCTCCGTTAGCGTCTCCCCTCCTATCACCAGAACATGCGCTCCGCTGACCTTATCCCCATTCAGCAATTCAAGTAATGCCTCACAATGCATCGGCGTCAAACGATATAAACTCGCCTCTGAGCTCCCTCGTAACCGCTCGACTAATCCCTCCAACTCCTCTCCCCAAGGCGCTAAGTTCACGCACCCTCCCACCAAAAGAGGCAAATATAAACTCGGAACGCCTATATCAAATGCATGCGACGTCAACACATAGCTTCCTGTCAACTGCTCTTGATAGTACGCTTTTAGACCATAGCCACAGTAATCTATTAATCCTCTGTGACTTACCTCCACCCCCTTTGGCTTACCCGTCGACCCTGACGTATAAATCACATAGGCGCTATCCGCTAAGGTATGTGTCACTCCCACCGGATGGCTGTCATAACCCGATAAGCCCCACTCATCCTCATCCAGCATTAACACATCTACCCCTGAAACCGGTAAAATTTCTAATAAACATGTCGATACCAAAACCTGAGTCACATCCGCATCGTTAAATATATCTGCTAAACGTGCCGTCTGATTATCCGGGCTCAATGGGATATAGCTCGCACCCGTCGCCATCACCCCTAGCATCGCCACCAAGAGCGTGACATCTCGCGTCATCACCAACGCAACTCGCTCTCCTACCCCTATATCCTGCTCTTGAAGGTAATGTGCCAACTGATTCACGCGACTGTACAGCTCTCCATAGCTCAGTGCGTGTGATTCATCCCGTACCGCTATTCTCTCCGGCGTCTGCTGGGCTTGTCTCGCAAACTGCTCTACTACACTTTCTCCTCGCCGATAATCACAGGCCGCACCTACGCTCTCTTCTATCAAGCTTTGACGCATTTCATCGTCATACAAGGCTAAACTTTTGCAGCTACCTTGGGCTCCCTTCGCGATACTCTCCAATAGATACTCAAAGCTACGGGCATACGCCGCTATCGTCGCTTCTGTAAACAAGCTCTGTTGATACCGCCAATGGCATAGCAACTCGCCTTCTCCCTCCGAGCAAGTCAAATCCAAATCAAACCGTACCTGCTCTTGACTTTGTTGGAGTGGTTTCAGCCTCGCCTCTCCCAAACTCAACCCTTCATCGTCACTGCTGCGATGGTTCTGTAGCACCAACTTAACCTGACACAAGGGGTTATATGCTAAGCTTCTATCTGGGTTTAATGCCTCTACCAACAGCTCAAAAGGGAGCCCTTGATGCTGATAATCTGCCAGCGTATCTGCCTTTATCTGCGCCAATAACGCCGTAAATGGCTGCGCTAAATCAACCTGTGTTCGACTCACCAAGGTATTGATAAAAAACCCTATTAATGGCGACAATTCACTCTCACTACGCCCCGCTGTCGGTACGCCTAAGACGATGTCCGACTCACCGCTTAAGCGGCTCAATAACACCGCAAAAGCACCTTGCAGTACCATAAATAACGTGACACCTGCGCTTTGCGTTAGCGCTTGTAACCCTGCCAATGTCTCTTTGCCTATCCGACTACGCACATATCCAGAGGTAAATTCTTGCTTGGCTGGTCGCGGCTTATCTAATGGCAATCCGTGTAAGCTCGGCATGCCCGACAACCTAGCCTGCCAATACCTTAACAACTGTGCTTTGTTTTGCTCCGTTAACTGTTGCTGTTGCCAGTACGCGTAATCTCCATATTGGACCGGTAATTCAGGCACATCCGCTTCCCCGCCTGTTATCGCAGCTTGGTAAAATGCATTAAACTCTTTTATTAATAGCTGCATTGACCAACCATCCGATGCGATGTGATGCAACGTGAACAACAAAATATGCCGTGTTTGAGACTGTTTGATGATTTTTGTACGCAACATTAAATCTTGGCTTAGGTCAAAAACTTCTCGTGCCGCATCATCCACTTGCCGCTGCACTTCATCTTCACCACAATCAACCAAATTCACCACTTCTACCGTCACCGCTCGGGCTGGCATTACCCGCTGCATACACACTCCATCGTGGGCTTCGAAACAGGTTCTTAAGGCCTCGTGGCGGGCAACTATTTGGGTTAGACTGGCTTCTATGGCTGCAATATCCAGTACCCCATCACAGGCCAGTGCTGCTGCAACATTATAATGTTGACTACCTTCTAGCTTATCGATTAACCACAGCCGTTGTTGTGAAAATGACGCTGGGATCGCACCACTACGATCTATGGCACACAAGGGGATACTCGCCACTGACCTCCCTTGCTGCTTTCTCTCAAGAAAGTGCAATAACTGTTCTTTGTGCGTTTTTACTTGCTCTGCTAACTCAGCAGTCATGGCACCTTTTGGTGCTTTCACCTTTAAAGTACCGGAGTCAGAAGATAGCTGAATATTTTTTTGTTGTAGTTGATTAAGCAAATCAATCATTGGGTTAAAACTCCATTTCTTCAAAGGCCTCACTATCCGCCTCTAGCTCCTGCTGTTCTGAGCTATACTGGGACTGTGTTGCATCAATAAACTGTGCTAATTCTTTGATTGTTTGGAAGGCAAACAGGTCTGCAATTTCAAAAGGGTAATCCCAGTGCGATTGGACACGATCGAGGATACTCATGGCATGAAGCGAATTTCCGCCTAGAGCAAAGAAAGACTGCACGGTACTGAGGGGTTCTGTGATACCTAAACACTCTCGCCAGACTTCCTCTAGAGCAACTTCTGTTGCCGTATGTGCTGGAACATATTCAATCTGAGGCTGGGCCGTCACCATGCTGTATAGTGCTTTACGGTCAAGTTTGCCGTTAACAGTGACTGGTAATTCAGTCAATGCGATATAGGTTGCAGGTATCATGTAGTTCGGTAAGGTAGATGCCAGCAACTTAGGTATCACAGCTGAAAGTTCAGCACTGTCCAATGATGTAACACAGAATGCGATAAGCTGTTCACCAGCTTGTAACTCCTGCACACTGACAAATGCTTCTTCCACTTCATCACAGCCTGCAATCGCAGCTTGGATCTCTCCTAGCTCTACACGCAAACCACGGATTTTAACTTGATGATCTAAACGACCAAGGAACTCCAGAGCTCCACATTCTAAACGACGGACCAAATCGCCCGTGCGATAATATCTCTGCTGAGAACGGTTTGCTAAGCTCACCGTAATAAATTTCTCCGCAGTGAGCTGTTCCTGCTGAAAGTAACCTCGAGCCAAGCCAATCCCAGATATGAGTAACTCTCCTGGAATACCGATAGGCTGCTCAGCAAAATCCGGACTCACTACTACACAGTTAATGTTATCAATAGCATAACCAATGGGAACACTCGGGGCCGAGGTGGTTTTACTACAATCCCAATAACTTACATCTATTGCTGCTTCTGTCGGGCCATATAAGTTATGTAACTGAGCGGATGACGCTCGTATAAACTGTTCTCGGTGATCGCGCGTTAATGCCTCACCGCTACAAAATACCTGTTTCAGTGTTTGGCACTGCGATAACTCTGCATGCTGCATAAATGCTTGCAGCATTGAAGGTACGAAGTGACAATGAGTAATGCCTTGTCGCTGTATCAACTCTGCTAGATACTTAGGCTCTTTGTGACCCTCGGGTTTAGCTAGAACAATACTTGCGCCAACGGTCCAAGGCCAAACAAACTCCCAGACCGAAACATCAAAACCATAAGGCGTCTTTTGCAGCACTTTATCACTGGCTTTCAGTCCATATTGCTTTTGCATCCACAGTACACGATTCAACAAGGCTTGATGCTCAACCATCACCCCTTTTGGTTGTCCTGTTGTACCTGACGTAAAAATCATATACGCAAGATTTGTCGCGCTTAATTCAAAGGTACTAGGAGTCGTTGCTCTATACTGGAAGAGAGTATCTAGCGTCGCTTCGCTATCGATCACAGTCACTTGATGTGATTGCAAACACTCAGCTTCCGCTAAGTGCTGTTGGGTCAATACTTGTACATCACCCAGCTGGTCTAAGATTGCACTACTGCGCGCGTCCGGCATACTCGGGTCAATAGGTACATAAGCGCCACCCGCCTTTAACACCGCCAAAATTGCAATAACCATGCTACAGTGACGTTCAAGATACAAAGCCACGAAGGATTCTTGCATTACTCCCTGAGCCTGTAGCAAACGAGCCAATCGGTTCGCTGCCTGATTTAACTGCTGATATGTCAACGTTTCTTGAGTATCAAGAACGGCGATGCTGTTAGGTGTTACCTGTGCAAAGTGGTCAACATATTGATGCGGTAGTAAAGCTAAATTGTGGGAACAGAAAGTATCATGTTGCTGCGCCAGTAAATGTTGCTCAGACGTCGATAACAGTGAAATTTCACCCACACCTTGACCATCCGCAAGCTGAGAAAAGATGGCATCAAGATGATATTGCATTTGCGCTATGGTGTTATCGCTGAAACGCTCTTTACGATATCCCAATGTAAGCTGTAAGTGTTCACTATCATTCACAATAAAAGTCAACGGCACAGCACTATACTCTGCCGTCTCACTACTATTGATAACAACATCGCTGGTATTATTCGCTACACTGCTATTGCTCTCAGTAGGATAGTTCTCAAACACTACAATACTATCGAACAACTCAACCTCAGCGGCAATCGCTGTTTGTTGCCGGATCTCTGGCAAAGTTAAAAAGCCGTGTTCTTGACTTTGCAACTGGCTTTCATGTAATTGCTTAAGCTGAGCTTTAAGATCCGTTGATGGAACAAAATCAACTTTTACAGGTATGGTGTTTATGAATAACCCAACCATCTTTTCAATGTTTTGTACCTCAGATGGCCGACCTGAAATTACAGTACCAAACAATACCTTTTGGTCACCACTGTAACGCTGTAACAAGTATCCCCAAGCCCACTGTATGACAGCATTGAGAGTCACCTTGGCTTCACTGGCAAGTACTCGTAGCTTTTGCGACAGACTCGTACTTATTTGCCATTGTCGCTCAACATAGCCTGATTGAACGTCTAAATTTTGGCTTTCTAACAATGCGGTGGGCGAGTCAAAGTCATGCAAGTAAGTATGCCAATAGTCAAGAGCACTTTGCTTATCTTTACTCTGCAACCAATCATAGTAACCATCCAGTGGGATCGGTTTCGGTAACGATAAGGGTTGCGAGTTAGCAAAAGACAAATAGCTTTGCAATAGTTCTTGGTAAACGGTTTGCAGACACCAACCATCTAAAATTAGGTGATGATGTGTCCAAAGTAATTGATGCTGCATGGAGCCATAGCGCACGATAGTAACTCTATGCAAAGGCGCTTCATTGAGTGGCATTGCCATTTCTCGGTCTTGCTCACGCAACGTGATAAATGCGCTGTGGCGCTGCTCATCACTCAAGTCGCTCCAATCTAAAAAGCGCACAGGAACTTTAATATCTGGTGCAAGCACAAAGCGATAAAGGCTACTTTTTTCTATAGCAAAGCCGCTTCGCAATATTTCATGCCGATTAGTCACATATTGCCATGCTAGCTCCATCGCCTTGATGTTCAATTCGCCACTGATTTGATTTACAACTTGGGTTAAGTAGGCTTTTTTATCAATTTGACTTTGAAAGAATATTCCATGCTGTAATGGTGTTGCAGGAAAGATATTAATGAGTGTACCAAAGCGTTTCTGCCATTCATTAAGCTGAGATTGTTGTAATTCGACATGAGGGACATCAGAGGTTGTTAACATCGGCATTCGGCCTTCACAGTGATTAGCAATATCCTGCAACGCCATAGCTAAATTATTTTTAAGAGCAACCATAGTCTCTGGACTAAACTGCGCAACACTATAGTCAATCATCAAATGCAGTAAGCCTTCACTCACTTGGCCATTGATCGCAATAGCAAACTCCCGTAAAGCTTGCTCGTGTAGATTTGACCCCATACTTTCATTAGCGAGAGAAAAATCCCCATGCTCGTGCTCTGCATTTATCTCAATTTGTCCAAGATAGTTAAATAGCACAAAAGGATCCGCTTGTTCAAAATGCGAACACTCAGAAGTTTGGGAGTAGTATTTTAGTGTTCCAAAGCCAACGTTCGACTCAGAAATAACCCTACGCCGTTCTTTTACAGCAATAATTACTTCTGTAAGCCCTGTGCCCTCTGAACTAAGTAATAGTGGATAAAGTGAAGTAAACCAACCTACTGTTTCACTGAGATCCACATCATCAGAGATAGGATCCCGACCATGGCTTTCCAGTGCAACTGCGACTTGCGATACCGCAAATGTTTGCTGTAGCGCTAAATACAGCCCACTTAACAATAAATCCTCTACTTGCGTGCGATAAGCTTGGTTTGCACTTCCTAGGAGTTGACGAGTTACTGAGTGGGTAAGCTGTAGCTTAACGATTTCACTTTCACTGCGTAAACAGGGCTCTATTTCACTCTCAGATAAAGGCATCATGGTATTTTCAGCGGCTAATTGGGCAAGCCAAAAGACTTGTTGCGCTTGGAAATCGTCGTAATGAAGCGCTAAGGTATCACTCCACTGCCTTATAGATGAGGTTTTTGCTGGTAACCGAGGTATCTCTTGGCGTTGATGCTGACACCAAAGACGCTGTAAATCTTGTACCAAAATTCGCCAAGAAACACCATCTACGACCAGGTGATGCGCTACAAGTAACAACCGAGCTTCACTTTTACCTGAGATTAAGACTGCTTTAAATAACTCACCTTTTGAAATATTAAACCCAGACTGTGCTGCAGCAGCAATTTCAGTTACGGCCTCAGCCGACCAATCAGCAACGAAAACATTCTGTACAACCCGATTAATATCAATTTGTTCAAGCGCAATAAACTCGCCCATCCACCCTATTGATTTGTGAGTAAACCGTAATCTCAACGCGTCATGCCTATCAAGTAAACATGAAACTGCTTGTCTTAGAAAATCTTGCGATAACTCAATAGGCACTTGCAATAAGATAGACTGATTATAATGATGTACAGCCGCCCCTTTTGAGCGTTGTAAGAATCTCAATTGAATAGGTAAAGGCCTAAATTCTCCGCTTAGGGGAGATTGTTCAGCACTCACTTCTTTACTTGCTTTAACCACCAATGCCTGATCAGCAACCGTAGGTAACTGCATAACTTCTTTTAAAGTTATATGGAGCCCCACTTCCCGAGCCATAGCAACCAATTGAATTGCTATAATTGAATCCCCTCCTACGGTAAAAAAGTGGTCATTAATACCAATCGCGTCGTTTTTGAGCAATCGCTGCCAAATGAGTAATAACTGCTCCTCTGTGGCATTTCTTGGTGCTATAAAGGCCTCGAGCTCAGTGTTACTATGCAATTGTTTTAGCGCATTTTTGTCAATTTTACCGTTCGGGGATAGCGGCCACTGTGATACCGCAATGTAGCGACTTGGCAGCATGTACTCTGGTAGTAATGCCCGTAGATACTCACGTAGCTGCTGTGCCAAACCCGTCGCTTCTTCTGTTCGAACGTAAGCCTGTAACTGCGCCTCTCCTGCCTCTTCTACCACTAACACTAGCGATTCTATTACTGCATCATGGCTATTTAGGTGATGCTCTATTTCCCCAAGCTCAATACGAAAACCTCGTAACTTCACCTGCTCGTCAACGCGCCCTATAAAACACAACTCTCCTTGTTGGTCATATCGAACTAAGTCTCCTGTACGATAAAGTCGTGCATCTGTGTTGTGACTAAAGCGGTCTGGAATAAAACGCTGTGCCGTTAGCTGTGGCTGATTAAGATAACCACAAGCCACGCCCGCACCACCTAAATACAACTCACCCGTTACTCCAAACGGTAACAGCTCTCCTTGTTCTCCCAGTACGTAAGCCTGCGTATTGGACACCGGACGACCTATTCTTGGGGCCTGCTCCGGTGCCGCTGTCATTTCATAGTAAGTGGAGTACGTCGTATCCTCTGACGGTCCATACAAGTTCACAACTCGCCGTAACTCTCGCCCACTAAATAACTTCTCTACTACTGTCTGTGCCAGTGGCTCTCCTGCCAAGTTGACACTCAGAACCGAGCTAGGAAGCCGCTGCGCCGCCAGCAATGCATCTATTCCCGACGGCACTGTATTAATTAGACTAATACCCGCTATGTCTTCGTTTAGCAGAGTCAGAATGTTTTCCACTAAGATTACTTTGCCACCAAAGCTCAGTGGAACGAATAACTCAAACACCGATAAGTCGAAGTTAAGTGACGTACTTGCCAACACCCCCGCTAACTCTTCCGGCTGATAAAACTCTCCTGCCCACTGCACCATCGCCAACGCATTCCTGTGCGCTATCACTACCCCTTTTGGCTTACCTGTCGAGCCTGATGTATAAATAAGGTAACTTGGCTGGTCGCTCGTAGCTTGCGGATGACGGCCTAAGTTGTCTCTACACTGTTGTGCTAAGTCCTGCTGTAGTTTAGTTGCGTCTAGCTGCCACAGAGTGACACCTGCGATATCCAATAGCCCTTGAGTATGCTCGTTACAAATAACATGCTGCAACTGCGTATCTGCAACAATATACTCCAGTCGCTGTTTGGGATAATTAGGGTCCAGTGGGACATAGCGTCCTCCAGCTTTTAATACTGCCAACACTGCCACAACCATATTCACCGAGCGCGTTAGCAATATCCCTACCGCATCTCCTAGCTGCACTGCTTGATGCTGTAGTTGTCGTGCCAATTGGTTTGCACGTTGGTTGAGCTGACCATAGCTGATACTTTCACTGGCGGTTTCTACCGCCACCGCATCCGGTTGACTCTTTACTTGACGCTCAAACAACTCATGCAATAAACAGCTCGGCACCTCAACATCCTGAGCTGTACTATTCAACTCCGTGAGCAAATAAGACCGCTCTCGCTCACTTAAGAGTTCCAACTCTACTAAGGGCTGCTCCACAGGTTGCGTTAGAAGGTTGTCCAAAACATTACCGAAGTGCCTATCAAATTGAGTTATGGTTTCTTCATTAAATAACTCGGTATCATAGACCCAAGTGAGTTTGCAGCCAGATTCGGACAGGGAAATGCTGATGTCTAAGTCATACTTGGTAGTAATGTTATCTGATAAGACTTCCTCGAACTCCACTCCCTGAAGGGATAGGCTCGGCTTGCTTGACGACTCACCCTGAAACATACTCAGCATCACTTGGAAAATAGGAGTATGCTGCACGCTACGCTCAACTTGGCAATGCTCTACAATCTGCTCAAACGGTAAGTCTTGATAGCTTTGCGCGGCTAAATTGGTATCACGAATATGAGTTAAAAATGCAGCGACAGTATCATGTTTGATAGATGACTTTAAAATTAGGGTATTGACAAAAAAGCCAATTAGCGGTGCCAGTGCTGTGTTTTGTCTATTTGCAAACGGAGTCCCAACAATAAACTCTGATTGGTTACTGTGACGGCAAAGTACAATACTCAGGGCTGCATGAAAAACCATAAAGGGGGTCATTCCATGGCGCATGGCAAAAGCCTCTATAGCCGCAGTAGAATAGCGACTGAACACTCTGGCTCCCTCATTACCTTTGCGCTCTGGGCGAGGATAATCCAAAGGTAAACGATGCAATAACGGAGCACCTGATAACTGCTGTCGCCAGTAACGTAACTGCTCCGCTAAGCGACTTTCTGTTAGCCACTGCCGTTGCCACACAGCAAAGTCAATATATTGGATAGCCAATGGAGTAAGTCTGGTTTCTTGTCCCATTTGCAGCGCTTGATACTCAGCAACAAACTCACGTACAAATATATTCATCGACCAGCCGTCAGAGGCGATGTGATGCATATTAAATAACAGAGTATTTTGGTTATCTGGGCCAGCTATAATATAACTCACCCGTAGCATTAGCTCAGTTGCCAAGTCAAAACTCTTTTCTGCATCATATCGGATCAACTCAGCTAATTTACGTTGTTGATACTGTGCCTCAAGTGCAGAAAGATCAATGCGGTTGATCTTAAATTTGAATTCTTGATTTATCTGCTGAAAGGGTTCCCCTTCAACCTCTCCGTAAGTGGTTCGCAATACTTTATGCCGCCAAATCAATTTCTTAATGGCTCGTTCTGCAATATCAACCGAGAAATCACCTGCGACTTTAATCACCTTAGGTATGTTGTATTGTGCACTCTGCCCTTCAAAGCGATCGATAAACCACAGGCGCTGCTGAGCAAAAGAGAGAGGGAAATGACCGTCATGAGATGCCAGCGCAGATATAGTTGACTTAGGATTAATCTCATTCTTTGTTAAAAAATGAATAATTTCTTGTTTGTTTGCCAGTATTTCTTGCTTGAGATTTTCAGGAAATGAAGCAACCGATAATTTATATTTCAGCTGCCCGCCTTCTGTATATAGGTACACACCTGAAGACGTGGCACTTGCAACTAGCTGACTGATACTCATAGATTATTTTCCCTAATAGGCTTTCATTCTTATTATTGAGCATCAAATAAGGCCTGTCTTACGCACGTGTGACTGCGCAGAAAATTTAGACAACCTCCACTACATGAGCTGTTTTCACACTTATTTTGGCGGCTACTCTGTCAACAAGGGGAATCCGGACAAAATATTAACTTTAATAACACTTAGATACTAGCATGTTAATTTAAAACAACCAATATTTAACACAATATCATTATTTGGGCAAACTTTAACCCATTGCATTAGGGAAAGAGGGACGAATTACAACGTCCCTTCCTCTATCACAGTGGCTAAACTGGCTTGTCTGTTAAGGTCTCGTATCGTCAGAAGTTGCCGTACTTTCTCAGCTAATGTAGCGATCTCTGGATGAGCGATCAGCTCTGCTAAGCTTAATTCTAGTGACCAATAATCGTTGATTTCAGCCAGTAATTGGATCAGAAGTAATGAATGCCCTCCAAGCTCCATAAAGTGAGCATCAACACTAATTTGTTCGTAGGGAATACTCAAAAGACGTTGCCAAATACCAGCTAGCGCTTGCTCAATCTCATCACGGGGAGCTTTAACCGCAGATTCCACGTTATCAATTTCATAGCTCAGAGCTGCCTTATTAACTTTACCGCTTGGAAGTAACGGCCATTGCTCAACTGTAATGATGGCTGCTGGCACCATAAAAGCAGGTAAGTTAGTGCGTAATTGCGACTTAATGTGGCTAACAAAATCAGGGCCCACCGTTGTTATCGGCTCTATATAAGCAAGCATTCGATTGTGACCTTGACCATCTTTATCTATCTTGATCACCGCTTTGTTAACTTGCTCTAATAGCGCTAATTGACGTTCAACCTCTCTAGGCTCAATGCGATATCCTCGAATTTTTATTTGTTCGTCAGCTCGGCCTAAATATTCAAGCTCACCACTTTCAAGGTAACGCACTAAATCTCCAGTCCGGTAAAGACGTTTACAAGGGGCTAAGTTAGGCAATGTTACAAACCTTTCAGCAGTAAGCTCTGCTCTATTGATGTAACCTTTGGCTACACCATTACCACCAATGTACAACTCTCCTGCAACACCAAAAGGGCAAAGCTGCTGTGATTGATCCAAGATATATAGCTCAGTATTTGGCATTGCCCGCCCAATAGTGATCTGTTCGTTCTCATAAATTTCAGCAATACTGGCGCACACGGTGATTTCGGTTGGGCCGTAGAGATTAAAAACTGGATAATGACATGCCCAACGCCAGCCTAGCTCCTCATCACAAGCCTCTCCACCTACAGCCAAGGCTGCAAAGTGATAATCCTCTCGAAATGGTAGATGAGCAAGATAAGATGGAGTTAGTAATGTGTGCGTAATTTTCTGCTGCACGAGATAGCGTGCCATAAGATCTGGGTTTGCTCTTTCCTGCTCGCCACAAATGTGAAGACTTGCGCCCTGCGTCAATGCCCACACCCACTCCAAAACAGAAGCGTCAAAACAGGGGGTTGAAAACTGCAATACACGAGCATTTCGACCTGTAGGTAAGCGTTTTTTCAAGGCTACCGCAAGTTCAGTCACACTTTGATGCGCAATAGCCACTCCTTTTGGATTGCCTGTCGTACCTGAGGTATAGATAATATAAGCTGTATCGCTTAACTTTCCTCTACTTTGACTACAACCCTCTCCCACGACTGTCTGTACAGCATTTGCAACACAAATACGTTCCAAGGCTAAATGCTTAAGATCAGACTCAAGGGGTGAGTCGGTAAGTACACAAGTCGCCTCCGAATCTTGCAACATATACTCAGTTCGAGAAATTGGGTAGCTGGGCTCTAAAGGTAAGTACGTACCTCCCGCTTTTAAAATGGCCAGTATTGCCACCATCATATCTGTCGAACGCCCAACATATACGCCTACGGTATCCCCAACTTGGTATATTGAATTTGCGCACAAATGCTGGCTGACAGCTTCCGCACGTTGGTTGAGCTGACCATAGCTGATACTTTCATTGGCGGTTTCTACCGCCACCGCATCTGGGTGGCTCTTTGCTTGACGCTCAAACAACTCATGCAATAAACAGCTCGGCACCTCAACATCCTGAGCTGTACTATTCAACTCCGTGAGCAAATAAGACCGCTCTCGCTCACTTAAAAGCTCAACCTCCGCAACCTTCAAGGCCTTCGTCAACCCCAATAGCAAACGCTTATAATGTCCGCCTAAACGTGCCAAACTCGCCGAGTTATAGTGCCCCGCCCCGCCTTCTAAGCGAATACTCAACCCTTCCGATACATGCGCCACTACCGTTAAGTCGTAGTTCGTCCCTTCCGTTGTCTCCGCTGTCGTAACCTCTAGCCCCGACTGCTCATCCGCTTCACTTAACTGCGCATCAACCGGATAGTTCTCAAATACAAATACGCTATTAAACAGAGGCTCTCCCAACGGCGACTGTTTTTGTATTTCATACAACGGATAGTAGCTATGCCCTTCTCGCGCCACTTGCTGTTCGTGCTGCGCCTGCAATAGCCCAAGCACCGTATCTTCTGCACCGCTCTCTACGACCACCGGTACTGTATTGATAAACAAACCTAATATCGACTCGACACCCGCAAGACTTGCCGGCCGCCCTGACGTCACCGAACCAAACACCACCGCACCTTGGTTGCCATAGCGCTGCAACAACACACCCCATGCCGTTTGTACGACTATATTTAACGTCGTTCTCGCTTCCGCCGCCAACCGTTGTAACGCCGCCGTCTCTGATACACTAAACTCAATGCGATACTCGCCCTCTCCTGCTCCCACCTCTCCTTGCTCCGCTGGCAACTGAGTATGGCTACTCAGCGGTGCTAACGTGTCTCGCCAAAACGCTACCGTCTCCTCCTTGTCTTGCTCACTCAGCCACTGAGCATAATCTCTATAGCTGTATTCTGGCGCTCCACTTGCTAACGGTATACCCGCACACAGCGCTTCATAACATTGCTTTATCTCCTTAAATACCAACGGAATACACCACCCATCCAGTAGCGCATGGTGGTAACTCCAGAGCAACGTATGTTCATCTCCTACATTAAATAAGCTAAAGCGCATCAGTGGTGCTGCATCTATCGCAAAGGCTTTGCGCTTATCCATACGCTGATAATCGTCTAAATAATGTTGCTGCTGCGCCTGTGACATCTCCCTTAAATCTTCTTCCTTCCAAGGCAGTACCGCATGTGCGCTCACCCTTTGATGCGCATTCCCTTGCTCTATTCCTACAAATGCCGTTCTAAAAATATTGTGCCGCTCTATTACCGCTAACCATGCAGCTTTAAATGCGCTTGCATCCAAATCCTTGAAGCTTATCCGAGTCTGCGTGACATAACTCCCTGCTTCCAACAAACCATGGAATAACAACCCCTGTTGCATCCCCGTCGCTGGATATAAATCTGCAATATCCGACCCAATATCCCATCGCTCTAACTCTTCCGTAGTCACCCTCGCCAATGGAAAATCACTCGGTGTATAAGGCCCAACGCCCACCGCCTTACAATGCGTAATAACGTCTCTTAAGGCCTGCTCATAAGCCTTCATCAACGTCGATAGCGCTCCCTCGCAATAACACCCTGTGTCATAATTCAGCGTAAAGCCTAAACTGCCAAATACCACCTTCCCATTTAACACCAACTCTTCTTGTGCTATCCGAGCTGCACTTATATGTTGCCCTCTATTTTCCTCTGCTATGTTAAAGGCGCCTGTCTGTTTTACCGTTTGGTCAAACTGTCCTAGGTAATTAAACTGCAAAGCCGGCATCATCTTATCCGCAAGCTCGCTATCACCGCACAGGTACTTTAATACGCCATAGCCTATCCCCGTATCCGGAACCTGACGGTATTGCTCTTTTACCGCCATCAAAATACCACCGACATCCTCCGCCGCTTGCACGCTTAGCTGCAATGGATACATACTGGTAAACCAGCCTACGGTTTGACTTAAATCTATTACCCCCGCAACTCCCTCACGCCCATGCCCTTCTAGTGTCACCGATAGCGTTTGAGCACCACTACAACGTTGATGAGCTAACCACAAAGCCGCCAAGAGTACTTCATTCACCTGAGTTCGATAACTCTGTGGCACCATCGTGAGCAAAGCCTGTGTCTCACCCTCACTCAATTGGATTTGTAATTGTCGCCGTACACCTGCTTGTACTTGCTCATGACCATAATGCTGTTGCCAACTATTATCTGCCTCTAGTTCCCGCCAATATGAGCGTTGCTGCTGAAGCCCTTCACTCTCGCTATAGCGCTGTAAGTGTCTTCCCCACTGTTGATAACTATGTGTCTTATCACCAAGCTGCAATGCTTCTCCCGCTTGGTATTGTTGATAGAGCTGTGCTATGTCTGACAGCAAAATACGCCAAGAAACCCCATCCACAACTAAGTGATGTATCACCAACAGCAAGCGTCCTGTACCCGCTTTGTTCGCCAAATAGACCAATC
Source organism: Pseudoalteromonas sp. NC201 (assembly GCF_002850255.1). Taxonomy (NCBI): domain Bacteria; kingdom Pseudomonadati; phylum Pseudomonadota; class Gammaproteobacteria; order Alteromonadales; family Pseudoalteromonadaceae; genus Pseudoalteromonas; species Pseudoalteromonas sp. NC201. The sequence continues at coordinate 913,178 of NZ_CP022522.1, read as the reverse complement.
GTAATAACTCACCATCTATCGGTGATAAGCTGCGCTGCGCTCGCTCTGCAATAGCCGTTAAACTCTCTGCCTCTCCATCCCACTCATGCTGCTCTATGCAGTTTGATAGCGCCAATGCTTCCAAGGCTTGATACCAACCTCGCCACTGCCCCTGTGATTTATCAAAACTGAGCCTCAGTGCGTCATGTCTCGTGACCAAAGCTTGCAACATCGGTATCAGGCATTGGGTGTCAAAATCCTCTGGGGTACTTAATAGAACCGACTGGTTAAAGTGGGCTAACGCCGTTTCGTTTTTGAAAAATGCCTGCTGAATAGGCAGCAATGGCATCTCTCCTATCACCGCCTCTTGTGCTATCGTGTATCCTTTGCTCTGCTTTACACACCGTGCTAATGCCACGATGTGTTGATGACGAAACAGGTCTTTAACACTAAAATACAGGCCTTGCTCCGCTGCCCGTGAGACTAGCTGAATTGATAATATTGAGTCGCCACCTAGGGCAAAGAAGTTTGCCTCACAGCTCAGTGACGCTTGCGGTATCTTTAATAAACTCGACCATAATTGCTGCAATTGCGCTTCTGTTTTATTTTGTGGTCCTCGGTAATGTGCTGTCGTCAATTCCGGTTGTGGCAAAGCGCGTTTATCAACCTTACCATTGACTGTAAGTGGAAATTGCTCCAACACCACAAACTGGCTCGGCACCATATATTCTGGTAATTGTTCGGCGAGGTAACGCTTCAACAATGAAGTCTGCTCATTGCCACACAAAGTTGGTTTTAACGTTATATAAAGTAATAACTGAGCACTGTTATTTTTTCCTTCGATAACATGGGCTACGGCTTGTTCAACGCCAGTAAACGCTACTGCAAGCGCCTCAATTTCAGCCAACTCAATACGATAGCCACGAATTTTTACCTGTTCATCGATCCGGCCTACGTAAACTAAGTTGCCATCTTTGCGTTGACGGACAAGATCCCCACTGCGATAGATCCGCTCCCCTTGCCAATTCAGAAACTTTTCGGCTGTGAGTTGGGGCTGCTGTACATATCCTTTAGCAACTCCAAAGCCGGCAATACATAGCTCACCGACCCCACCTTTAGGTGCCACCTGAAGATATGGGTCAAGCACATAAAGTTGGGTATTTGCAATCGCACGACCTATTGAAACCGCTGCACTAGCGGGCTCTTTCTGGCCAGGAAGTACAACATAATCACAACAGCCAACGACGGTTTCCGAAGGGCCATATTCGTTCACAAAGGTCGCGCCATTGAGCCATCGCTGACACTGTCCCAACAGCTGGCCTGTAAACTGTTCCCCACCCACCACTATCGTATGAGGTGTTGTAATACTCTCACCATGGTGAATAGCGCAAAGCGCCTTCAGGTGGGATGGTGTAAGTTTAAACAAACTAGCAGGGCCACTGCGCAAACACTGATACAGATCAGCTAAAGTATCTTCTTCTGGCAGTATCGTGATTGTTTTAGCGCTGATAAGTGGTGCCAATAACGAAGTTAACGTTGCATCAAAACTCAGTGTTGAACTAACTACTGACCGTAATATACCTGCACGGAGATAATGCTTTGCTGCATAATCAAGATAGTTACTTAAGCCTTTATGTAGTACCTCAATTCCTTTCGGTGTGCCAGTTGAACCAGATGTATAAATAACATACGCGACAGGGTTGCTGTACACCTCAGCTAACTTAGTTTTAGCCGTTTTCTCATAGGTGTTGATATCGACGACAGTAGCAATTGAGACGCCTTGTAGCTTCGACTGCCACTCAGGCTTTGTTATAATGGCTGCCAGCTCCGCATGCTCGGCTATTCTTAACAAACGTTGCTCTGGGTGACTCGGATCCATAGGAACATAGGTCATATCAGCACGCAATATTGCTAATACTGAAACCAACAAAGACTCACAACGGCCGAGACAAATACCAATTCGAGCATGAGGTGGGAAATGAGTTACTAAGTAGCAAGCGAGATCTTGAACTTGTGCTGCCAAATCCGCATAAGTCATCGTGCTGTTAGAAAACTGCAGTGCTGCCTGTTTTGGTTTTCTATTGACCTGCTGTTGAAACGACTCTTGTAACCTTAATTCTTGTGGTGCTTCTCGCCCAATATATCCCCGTTCTGATGAGGAAAGCGTAAGCTCACTAAGCATCGTCGTTTCAAAAGTACATTCACTTAAGCTTGTTAGCAATGCGGCGAAATCGGCCAGCATTAACTCCATACTACTGGGTAAAAATAAGCTAGTATCGTATTGCAACATCAACACAGGGCAACTGCTACTTAGCTGTACCGCAAACTCTAAGTCATATTTGCATCTATCAGCTGCCACTGGGATAAGATTTGCTTCTACACCACTAAGCGTGAACGATGAAGACTCCGTATTATTCATGTTCAACATGATCTGAAATAGCGGTGTATATTGAGTTGTACGAGAGTTACAACAAGCATCTACCACTTGTTCAAACGGTACTTCCTGATGTTCTTGCGCTGCAAGGTTCACGTCGCGAATATGCTGAAAGAATGCAGATAAAGTACGCTCTTGAGTATCACTACGAAGCACTAGTGTGTTGACAAAGAAGCCGATCAACGGCTCCAGCTCTGTTTGACATCGATTTGCTACAGGGGTGCCAATCACAACGTCGTGTTCATAGCTATATTTTGATATTAATAGGCTTAATGCCCCATGGTAGAGCATAAAAGGGGTTATATTGGCAGCGGTAGCAAGCCTTTGTAATTTCTCAGCCAACGCTGAGGGTAATTTTCGTTGTAGGCGTTTACCATTACTTAACTTAGCACTCGGCCTAGCGTGATCTAACGGTATTTGGTGCACAGAGGGCAGCCCTTGCAACTGCTGCTGCCAATAATGCAACTGACTACTTATTCTCGCTTGGGTGTCACTCTGTTGCTGCCAATGTGCATAATCACTATATTGTATACTGAGAGGAGGTAAGTCTTGTGGCTGTTGAGTCACCTGCACCTGATAGATACTACAAAACTCATTAACCAAGACCCCCATTGACCAAGCGTCTGAAGCAATATGATGTACTGTAAAAATAATCGCAAGCTCATCTTCCGCTAAACTTACCGCCGAAACACGTAGCATTTGGTCTAAACTCAGATCAAAAGGCTGACTGTTTTGCTCATGTATCAACCGTTCTAAAGCCAGCTTTTGCGCATCTCCCGTTAAGTGAGTCAATGATAAGTGCTTTATCTGAAAAGGCTTAGTATGATTAACTTTCTGCATCACAACGCCATCAGCCGATTTAATAAAGACGGTTCTTAAAGTCTCATGACGCTCAATAAGCAAAGTAAAGGATTGCTGCGCGCTCGCTAAATCAAATTTCCCGCTTAGTTGTACCGCTGAAGTAATATGGTATTCAGAACTACCTTGATTCAGGTTATCTATAAACCACAACCGCTTTTGTGCATAAGACAGCGGGTGTAATTGTGACTTATCTGCCTTAGCTTGAATCGTCGCGCCAAGAATATAGTCAGCTTGCTCATCAAGACAGTGAGCTATATTTCTAATGCTTTGGGCCTTAAAAATGGTTTGTAAGGACAGTGACTTTGCAAATTCTGCTTGTATTGCAGCTTGCATTTTTACCGCCCGTAGGGAATGCCCGCCTTGACTAAAAAAGCTACTATTTAGGTCTATTTCAGTAACCGGAGTATTTAATATGCTAGACCAAATATTTAACAACTTAACCTCAGTCTCTGACTGAGGCTGCATTATTTGTTCAGCTATAGGCTGATTAACTTTCGCTTTTAGCGCATTTTTGTCAATTTTACCGTTCGGGGATAGCGGCCACTGTGATACCGCAATGTAGCGACTTGGCAGCATGTACTCTGGTAGTAATGCCCGTAGATACTCACGTAGCTGCTGTGCCAAACCCGTCGCTTCTTCTGTTCGAACGTAAGCCTGTAACTGCGCCTCTCCTGCCTCTTCTACCACTAACACTAGCGATTCTATTACTGCATCATGGCTATTTAGGTGATGCTCTATTTCCCCAAGCTCAATACGAAAACCTCGTAACTTCACCTGCTCGTCAACGCGCCCTATAAAACACAACTCTCCTTGTTGGTCATATCGAACTAAGTCTCCTGTACGATAAAGTCGTGCATCTGTGTTGTGACTAAAGCGGTCTGGAATAAAACGCTGTGCCGTTAGCTGTGGCTGATTAAGATAACCACAAGCCACGCCCGCACCACCTAAATACAACTCACCCGTTACTCCAAACGGTAACAGCTCTCCTTGTTCTCCCAGTACGTAAGCCTGCGTATTGGACACCGGACGACCTATTCTTGGGGCCTGCTCCGGTGCCGCTGTCATTTCATAGTAAGTGGAGTACGTCGTATCCTCTGACGGTCCATACAAGTTCACAACTCGCCGTAACTCTCGCCCACTAAATAACTTCTCTACTACTGTCTGTGCCAGTGGCTCTCCTGCCAAGTTGACACTCAGAACCGAGCTAGGAAGCCGCTGCGCCGCCAGCAATGCATCTATTCCCGACGGCACTGTATTAATTAGACTAATACCCGCTATGTCTTCGTTTAGCAGAGTCAGAATGTTTTCCACTAAGATTACTTTGCCACCAAAGCTCAGTGGAACGAATAACTCAAACACCGATAAGTCGAAGTTAAGTGACGTGCTTGCCAACACCCCCGCTAACTCTTCCGGCTGATAAAACTCTCCTGCCCACTGCACCATCGCCAACGCATTCCTGTGCGCTATCACTACCCCTTTTGGCTTACCTGTCGAGCCTGATGTATAAATAAGGTAACTTGGCTGGTCGCTCGTAGCTTGCGGATGACGGCCTAAGTTGTCTCTACACTGTTGTGCTAAGTCCTGCTGTAGTTTAGTGGCGTCTAGCTGCCACAGAGTGACACCTGCGATATCCAACAGCCCTTGAGTATGCTCGTTACAAATAACATGCTGCAACTGCGTATCTGCAACAATATACTCTAGTCGCTGTTTGGGATAATTAGGGTCCAGTGGGACATAGCGTCCTCCAGCTTTTAATACTGCCAACACTGCCACAACCATATTCACCGAGCGCGTTAGCAATATCCCCACCGCATCTCCTAGCTGCACTGCTTGATGCTGTAGTTGTCGTGCCAATTGGTTTGCACGTTGGTTGAGCTGACCATAGCTGATACTTTCACTGGCGGTTTCTACCGCCACCGCATCCGGTTGGCTCTTTGCTTGACGCTCAAACAACTCATGCAATAAACAGCTCGGCACCTCAACATCCTGAGCTGTACTATTCAACTCCGTGAGCAAATAAGACCGCTCTCGCTCACTTAAGAGTTCCAACTCTACTAAGGGCTGCTCCACAGGTTGCGTTAGAAGGTTGTCCAAAACATTACCGAAGTGCCTATCAAATTGAGTTATGGTTTCTTCATTAAATAACTCGGTATCATAGACCCAAGTGAGTTTGCAGCCAGATTCGGACAGGGAAATGCTGATGTCTAAGTCATACTTGGTAGTAATGTTATCTGATAAGACTTCCTCGAACTCCACTCCCTGAAGGGATAGGCTCGGCTTGCTTGACGACTCACCCTGAAACATACTCAGCATCACTTGGAAAATAGGAGTATGCTGCACGCTACGCTCAACTTGGCAATGCTCTACAATCTGCTCAAACGGTAAGTCTTGATAGCTTTGCGCGGCTAAATTGGTATCACGAATATGAGTTAAAAATGCAGCGACAGTATCATGTTTGATAGATGACTTTAAAATTAGGGTATTGACAAAAAAGCCAATTAGCGGTGCCAGTGCTGTGTTTTGTCTATTTGCAAACGGAGTCCCAACAATAAACTCTGATTGGTTACTGTGACGGCAAAGTACAATACTCAGGGCTGCATGAAAAACCATAAAGGGGGTCATTCCATGGCGCATGGCAAAAGCCTCTATAGCCGCAGTAGAATAGCGACTGAACACTCTGGCTCCCTCATTACCTTTGCGCTCTGGGCGAGGATAATCCAAAGGTAAACGATGCAATAACGGAGCACCTGATAACTGCTGTCGCCAGTAACGTAACTGCTCCGCTAAGCGACTTTCTGTTAGCCACTGCCGTTGCCACACAGCAAAGTCAATATATTGGATAGCCAATGGAGTAAGTCTGGTTTCTTGTCCCATTTGCAGCGCTTGATACTCAGCAACAAACTCACGTACAAATATATTCATCGACCAGCCGTCAGAGGCGATGTGATGCATATTAAATAACAGAGTATTTTGGTTATCTGGGCCAGCTATAATATAACTCACCCGTAGCATTAGCTCAGTTGCCAAGTCAAAACTCTTTTCTGCATCATATCGGATCAACTCAGCTAATTTACGTTGTTGATACTGTGCCTCAAGTGCAGAAAGATCAATGCGGTTGATCTTAAATTTGAATTCTTGATTTATCTGCTGAAAGGGTTCCCCTTCAACCTCTCCGTAAGTGGTTCGCAATACTTTATGCCGCCAAATCAATTTCTTAATGGCTCGTTCTGCAATATCAACCGAGAAATCACCTGCGACTTTAATCACCTTAGGTATGTTGTATTGTGCACTCTGCCCTTCAAAGCGATCGATAAACCACAGGCGCTGCTGAGCAAAAGAGAGAGGGAAATGACCGTCATGAGATGCCAGCGCAGATATAGTTGACTTAGGATTAATCTCATTCTTTGTTAAAAAATGAATAATTTCTTGTTTGTTTGCCAGTATTTCTTGCTTGAGATTTTCAGGAAATGAAGCAACCGATAATTTATATTTCAGCTGCCCGCCTTCTGTATATAGGTACACACCTGAAGACGTGGCACTTGCAACTAGCTGACTGATACTCATAGATTATTTTCCCTAATAGGCTTTCATTCTTATTATTGAGCATCAAATAAGGCCTGTCTTACGCACGTGTGACTGCGCAGAAAATTTAGACAACCTCCACTACATGAGCTGTTTTCACACTTATTTTGGCGGCTACTCTGTCAACAAGGGGAATCCGGACAAAATATTAACTTTAATAACACTTAGATACTAGCATGTTAATTTAAAACAACCAATATTTAACACAATATCATTATTTGGGCAAACTTTAACCCATTGCATTAGGGAAAGAGGGACGAATTACAACGTCCCTTCCTCTATCACAGTGGCTAAACTGGCTTGTCTGTTAAGGTCTCGTATCGTCAGAAGTTGCCGTACTTTCTCAGCTAATGTAGCGATCTCTGGATGAGCGATCAGCTCTGCTAAGCTTAATTCTAGTGACCAATAATCGTTGATTTCAGCCAGTAATTGGATCAGAAGTAATGAATGCCCTCCAAGCTCCATAAAGTGAGCATCAACACTAATTTGTTCGTAGGGAATACTCAAAAGACGTTGCCAAATACCAGCTAGCGCTTGCTCAATCTCATCACGGGGAGCTTTAACCGCAGATTCCACGTTATCAATTTCATAGCTCAGAGCTGCCTTATTAACTTTACCGCTTGGAAGTAACGGCCATTGCTCAACTGTAATGATGGCTGCTGGCACCATAAAAGCAGGTAAGTTAGTGCGTAATTGCGACTTAATGTGGCTAACAAAATCAGGGCCCACCGTTGTTATCGGCTCTATATAAGCAAGCATTCGATTGTGACCTTGACCATCTTTATCTATCTTGATCACCGCTTTGTTAACTTGCTCTAATAGCGCTAATTGACGTTCAACCTCTCTAGGCTCAATGCGATATCCTCGAATTTTTATTTGTTCGTCAGCTCGGCCTAAATATTCAAGCTCACCACTTTCAAGGTAACGCACTAAATCTCCAGTCCGGTAAAGACGTTTACAAGGGGCTAAGTTAGGCAATGTTACAAACCTTTCAGCAGTAAGCTCTGCTCTATTGATGTAACCTTTGGCTACACCATTACCACCAATGTACAACTCTCCTGCAACACCAAAAGGGCAAAGCTGCTGTGATTGATCCAAGATATATAGCTCAGTATTTGGCATTGCCCGCCCAATAGTGATCTGTTCGTTCTCATAAATTTCAGCAATACTGGCGCACACGGTGATTTCGGTTGGGCCGTAGAGATTAAAAACTGGATAATGACATGCCCAACGCCAGCCTAGCTCCTCATCACAAGCCTCTCCACCTACAGCCAAGGCTGCAAAGTGATAATCCTCTCGAAATGGTAGATGAGCAAGATAAGATGGAGTTAGTAATGTGTGCGTAATTTTCTGCTGCACGAGATAGCGTGCCATAAGATCTGGGTTTGCTCTTTCCTGCTCGCCACAAATGTGAAGACTTGCGCCCTGCGTCAATGCCCACACCCACTCCAAAACAGAAGCGTCAAAACAGGGGGTTGAAAACTGCAATACACGAGCATTTCGACCTGTAGGTAAGCGTTTTTTCAAGGCTACCGCAAGTTCAGTCACACTTTGATGCGCAATAGCCACTCCTTTTGGATTGCCTGTCGTACCTGAGGTATAGATAATATAAGCTGTATCGCTTAACTTTCCTCTACTTTGACTACAACCCTCTCCCACGACTGTCTGTACAGCATTTGCAACACAAATACGTTCCAAGGCTAAATGCTTAAGATCAGACTCAAGGGGTGAGTCGGTAAGTACACAAGTCGCCTCCGAATCTTGCAACATATACTCAGTTCGAGAAATTGGGTAGCTGGGCTCTAAAGGTAAGTACGTACCTCCCGCTTTTAAAATGGCCAGTATTGCCACCATCATATCTGTCGAACGCCCAACATATACGCCTACGGTATCCCCAACTTGGTATATTGAATTTGCGCACAAATGCTGGCTGACAGCTTCCGCACGTTGGTTGAGCTGACCATAGCTGATACTTTCATTGGCGGTTTCTACCGCCACCGCATCTGGGTGGCTCTTTGCTTGACGCTCAAACAACTCATGCAATAAACAGCTCGGCACCTCAACATCCTGAGCTGTACTATTCAACTCCGTGAGCAAATAAGACCGCTCTCGCTCACTTAAAAGCTCAACCTCCGCAACCTTCAAGGCCTTCGTCAACCCCAATAGCAAACGCTTATAATGTCCGCCTAAACGTGCCAAACTCGCCGAGTTATAGTGCCCCGCCCCGCCTTCTAAGCGAATACTCAACCCTTCCGATACATGCGCCACTACCGTTAAGTCGTAGTTCGTCCCTTCCGTTGTCTCCGCTGTCGTAACCTCTAGCCCCGACTGCTCATCCGCTTCACTTAACTGCGCATCAACCGGATAGTTCTCAAATACAAATACGCTATTAAACAGAGGCTCTCCCAACGGCGACTGTTTTTGTATTTCATACAACGGATAGTAGCTATGCCCTTCTCGCGCCACTTGCTGTTCGTGCTGCGCCTGCAATAGCCCAAGCACCGTATCTTCTGCACCGCTCTCTACGACCACCGGTACTGTATTGATAAACAAACCTAATATCGACTCGACACCCGCAAGACTTGCCGGCCGCCCTGACGTCACCGAACCAAACACCACCGCACCTTGGTTGCCATAGCGCTGCAACAACACACCCCATGCCGTTTGTACGACTATATTTAACGTCGTTCTCGCTTCCGCCGCCAACAGTTGTAACGCCGCCGTCTCTGATACACTAAACTCAATGCGATACTCGCCCTCTCCTACTCCCACCTCTCCTTGCTCCGCTGGCAACTGAGTATGGCTACTCAGCGGTGCTAACGTGTCTCGCCAAAACGCTACCGTCTCCTCCTTGTCTTGCTCACTCAGCCACTGAGCATAATCTCTATAGCTGTATTCTGGCGCTCCACTTGCTAACGGTATACCCGCACACAGCGCTTCATAACATTGCTTTATCTCCTTAAATACCAACGGAATACACCACCCATCCAGTAGCGCATGGTGGTAACTCCAGAGCAACGTATGTTCATCTCCTACATTAAATAAGCTAAAGCGCATCAGTGGTGCTGCATCTATCGCAAAGGCTTTGCGCTTATCCATACGCTGATAATCGTCTAAATAATGTTGCTGCTGCGCCTGTGACATCTCCCTTAAATCTTCTTCCTTCCAAGGCAGTACCGCATGTGCGCTCACCCTTTGATGCGCATTCCCTTGCTCTATTCCTACAAATGCCGTTCTAAAAATATTGTGCCGCTCTATTACCGCTAACCATGCAGCTTTAAATGCGCTTGCATCCAAATCCTTGAAGCTTATCCGAGTCTGCGTGACATAACTCCCTGCTTCCAACAAACCATGGAATAACAACCCCTGTTGCATCCCCGTCGCTGGATATAAATCTGCAATATCCGACCCAATATCCCATCGCTCTAACTCTTCCGTAGTTACCCTCGCCAATGGAAAATCACTCGGTGTATAAGGCCCAACGCCCACCGCCTTACAATGCGTAATAACGTCTCTTAAGGCCTGCTCATAAGCCTTCATCAACGTCGATAACGCTCCCTCGCAATAACACCCTGTGTCATAATTCAGCGTAAAACCTAAACTGCCAAATACCACCTTCCCATTTAACACCAACTCTTCTTGTGCTATCCGAGCTGCACTTATATGTTGCCCTCTATTTTCCTCTGCTATGTTAAAGGCGCCCGTCTGTTTTACCGTTTGGTCAAACTGCCCTAGGTAATTAAACTGCAAAGCCGGCATCGTCTTATCCGCAAGCTCGCTATCACCGCACAGGTACTTTAATACGCCATAGCCTATCCCCGTATCCGGAACCTGACGGTATTGCTCTTTTACCGCCATCAAAATACCACCGACATCCTCCGCCGCTTGCACGCTTAGCTGCAATGGATACATACTGGTAAACCAGCCTACGGTTTGACTTAAATCTATTACCCCCGCAACTCCCTCACGCCCATGCCCTTCTAGTGTCACCGATAGCGTTTGAGCACCACTACAACGTTGATGAGCTAACCACAAAGCCGCCAAGAGTACTTCATTCACCTGAGTTCGATAACTCTGTGGCACCATCGTGAGCAAAGCCTGTGTCTCACCCTCACTCAATTGGATTTGTAATTGTCGCCGTACACCTGCTTGTACTTGCTCATGACCATAATGCTGTTGCCAACTATTATCTGCCTCTAGTTCTCGCCAATATGAACGTTGCTGCTGAAGCCCTTCACTCTCGCTATAGCACTGTAAGTGTCTTCCCCACTGTTGATAACTATGTGTCTTATCACCAAGCTGCAATGCTTCTCCCGCTTGGTATTGTTGATAGAGCTGTGCTATGTCTGACAGCAAAATACGCCAAGAAACCCCATCCACAACTAAGTGATGTATCACCAACAGCAAGCGTCCTGTACCCGCTTTGTTCGCCAAATAGACCAATCGTAATAACTCACCATCTATCGGTGATAAGCTGCGCTGCGCTCGCTCTGCAATAGCCGTTAAACTCTCTGCCTCTCCATCCCACTCATGCTGCTCTATGCAGTTTGATAGCGCCAATGCTTCCAAGGCTTGATACCAACCTCGCCACTGCCCCTGTGATTTATCAAAACTGAGCCTCAGTGCGTCATGTCTCGTGACCAAAGCTTGCAACATCGGTATCAGGCATTGGGTGTCAAAATCCTCTGGGGTACTTAATAGAACCGACTGGTTAAAGTGGGCTAACGCCGTTTCGTTTTTGAAAAATGCCTGCTGAATAGGCAGCAATGGCATCTCTCCTATCACCGCCTCTTGTGCTATCGTGTATCCTTTGCTCTGCTTTACACACCGTGCTAATGCCACGATGTGTTGATGACGAAACAGGTCTTTAACACTAAAATACAGGCCTTGCTCCGCTGCCCGTGAGACTAGCTGAATTGATAATATTGAGTCGCCACCTAGGGCAAAGAAGTTTGCCTCACAGCTCAGTGACGCTTGCGGTATCTTTAATAAACTCGACCATAATTGCTGCAATTGCGCTTCTGTTTTATTTTGTGGTCCTCGGTAATGTGCTGTCGTCAACTCCGGTTGTGGCAAAGCGCGTTTATCAACCTTACCATTGACTGTAAGTGGAAATTGCTCCAACACCACAAACTGGCTCGGCACCATATATTCTGGTAATTGTTCGGCGAGCGCTTCGCTCAAAATACGAGTAGCGCTATCCTCAGACATCTCACCAGATAGCATCACGTAAGCAATCAGGTATTTTTGACTTCCTTCCCCCCAACACAATACTGCGGCTTGCTTAACACCGAAAGATTCATTCAACAATTGCTCAATTTCAGCCAACTCAATACGATAGCCACGAATTTTTACCTGTTCATCGATCCGGCCTAAGTAAACTAATTGGCCAGTATCAGATTGTCGTACAAGATCGCCTGTACGGTATAATTTCTCATGCTCATTCGTTACAAATGGGTTACTTACAAAACGTTCAGCATCTAGCTCTGGACGCTTGATATAACCTTGTGCCACACCTACACCACCAATATATAACTCTCCAACCGCCCCCTCAGGCAGCAGTTGCTGCTGATCATCAAGAATATAAGTTGTAACATTATCAATAGCAGTGCCTATTGTTACAGACGTATCGGGATGGAGCTTAGCTACAGTGGCACAAATAGTGGCCTCTGAGGGACCGTAAGCGTTATACATTGGATAGTGCTTTGACCACTGCTGCGCCAGTGCGGTACTACAGGCTTCACCACCCACCAATAAAGCGCGAAAATGGTAGTTTTGATGACAAGGTAGATGCTGTAAGTATGCTGGGGTTATGAGTGCATGAGTGATACCTTGATCAACCAAGTAATCTGCCATTTGCTGAGGATGATATTTATCAGCTTCGCTACAGATACATAGCGATCCTCCGTTCGTCAACCCCCACATCCATTCTAGGGTAAAGGCATCAAAGCTAGTAGAAGCTAGTTGCAACACTTTACTACTGTTATCTACTTGGAATTGTCTCCCTAAGTATGCCGCAAAGTTGACAGCTCCTTTATGTGCTATTTTAACCCCTTTAGGTTTGCCACTGGTACCAGACGTATACACTATATATGCACTTGCCACATCACTATTTAAAATAGGGCTCGGTGGATTGTCTTGGCTATAGTTTGTCAGCGAGGTGTCAGCCATAACACAGCTAAAAGTACCTCTGAGTTCCACAAGTCTTTTTTCAAGTTCACTACTGGTGAGTAATAATGATGCTTCAGAATCATTAAGGATGTAAGACACCCTGCCATCGGGGTAACTTGGATCAATAGTCAGGTAAGCACCTCCTGCTTTTAATACCGCAAGAACACTCACAAGCAGTAGTTCAGAACGTGGTAAACAAATAGCGACTGTTTGTTCTGGCGTAAGCTGATATTGTTCGATTAAATACCAAGCCATTGCATTTGCTCGCGCATTTAATTGTGCATAACTTAAACTTCTTCCTGCTGACGTAATAGCTAACGCTTCTGGCTGTCGTTCAACCTGTCGTTCGAACAATTCATGTAAACCGCAATTTGCAGCGGGGTAATTTGTATTACCTGCCGCCCTAGTGAGTAATCGAGTAAACTCTTGAGCATCTAGTATATTTAATTGCTTAATGGCAATATCTTGATCTTCATGATGAGCGGCTAACGTACTCAGTAAGTTACACAGATGTCGGTCTAGAGTAGTGATATGCTGGTGAGAAAATATTGCAGTGTCATAGGTCCAGTTGATTGTCACTTCATCTTTATTGATACAAATATTAATATCTAAATCGAACTTAGCTACTTTAACTTTTTGCTCCCGTCGCTCAACAATGAGAGCTTGATTTTGCGGTACAGGCTTCGATGAAAAGTCGTTTTGTGTTGCTAGTAAAATTTGAAATAACGGAGTATGTGAAGCAGAACGTTCACTTGCTAGTTTATCAACTAACTTTTCAAACGGCATATCCTGATGCTGCTGGGCTTCAAGGTGCACTTTCTTCACATGCTTAAAATAATCGCTCAGATCGTTGTAATTGGTATTTACTCTTAATACTAAAGTATTCACGAACAGACCAACAACCCCATTCAACTCGCCTTGTAGTCGGTTGGCAATCGGCATACCCATCACGATGTCATGACTACCACTGTGACGCGATAAAACTAAGGCACACAAGGCATGAGACAGCATAAACGGCGTCAAGGCATAATGCTTTGCCAAGCGACAAAGCTTACTCGCTACTTCACTGCTGAGTCGACTTGACACTTGCTCTCCCACGTAGTTCTTATCCGCTGGACGTTTAAAGTCTAACGGTAAGCTATGGACTTGTGGCATTGCAGCTAACTGTTGCTGCCAATACTGCCAATGCGTATCTAGAGTATCAGGCGTTAGCTGTTTACTTTGCCAAAGAGCGTAGTCCGCATATTGTAGGGGTAAAGCTGTAAGTGGGTTTTGTTGGCCTTGAGTAAAAGCTTCATAGAGCGCCCAACATTCGCGGGTCAAAATATCCATCGACCAACCGTCAGTGGCGATATGCGGCATATTAATTATTAAAATGCTCTTATCGACTTGGCATAGCAGTAGACTCACTTTAAGCATTACATCATCTGCAAGGTTAAATGTGTACTTCTGCTGCTCTTCAAGCCTCTGAGTGATTTCCGTCTCTTGTTCTTCACTCTCTAAATGCGTCAAATCTACCTGTTCGATGTTAAAATTGACTGTGTGTGCCGCGTGAATGATTTGCAGCGCTTGCTCATTGACATGTGCTTGATATGTAGTTCTGAAAATTGCATGGCGCTCAATCAAAGCAACGAAAACACGTTGCAATGCTGAAATATCAACTGCACCACTTAACGTTAAAGCCCGAGTGATATTGTAGGCATATGTGCCACCTTGCAAAGCATCGATAAACCACAAACGCTGTTGTGCAAAAGTCAGTGGAGCACTGTCTAAATTATCTTGTGCCTTAATCTTCTCATATGTGTGCTTTGCTTGAATTTCCTGGTGGCTTTGCAACCACATACCAAACTGACGAATATTGGGATGTGAGAATAAATCACCCAAAGTTACTTCAATGTCGAAATGCCGCTTAATTAACGCACTAAGCTTCACCGCTAACAGAGAATTTCCCCCTAACCTAAAGAAATCACCCGTTACACTTAACTCCTCTAGTGGTTGTCGCAGTACCTCTGCCCATATCTCTACCAGCGCTCGCTCTACACTATTCTCCGCCGCTTCATATTCCTGCCCTATCTCCCCAATCTCGCTCGGTAGCGCACCCCTATCCAGCTTACCATTCGCCGTCAACGGCAAAGCATCTAGCAAACACCAACGACTCGGACACATATAACTGGCTAAACGCGCCGATAACGCACGCTCTAACTCCGCTATAAAAATACCTTCATCTACTACCTCTCCCTCTGCAACAACATAACCCACCAACGTCGCATCCGCACCCTCTCCTTGCACCAACACCGCCGCCTGTTTCACCGCTGCTTGCTGTGCCAAAACACTCCTTATCTCTCCAAGCTCTATACGATATCCCCGCAGCTTGACTTGCTCATCCTTCCTTCCCAAAAATACCAACGCTCCCGACTCCAAGCGCCGTACCCTGTCTCCTGTTCTATACAACCTCGTATCCGCCAACCAAGGAACATACACAAATGACGCCGCCGTCCTGTCCGGATCTCCAACATATCCTTTCGCTACGCAAGGCCCTCCAACATAAAGCTCTCCTACGCCTCCTTTCGCTTGCAGCTCACCCCCTGCATCAACGACATACAGCCCTGTGTTCGCCATCGCATACCCTATCGGTATCTCTTCTCGCGTTGAATCCCCTGCCCTTAAATGCGCGCTTGCATCATATAAGCTACAACCTACCACCGTTTCCGTCGGACCATAGTGGTTGTAAAGTTGACTTTCACTAAAGGTATCTTGCAACCGCGCAGCCAGCCCCTCCGTTAGCGTCTCCCCTCCTATCACCAGAACATGCGCTCCGCTGACCTTATCCCCATTCAGCAATTCAAGTAATGCCTCACAATGCATCGGCGTCAAACGATATAAACTCGCCTCTGAGCTCCCTCGTAACCGCTCGACTAATCCCTCCAACTCCTCTCCCCAAGGCGCTAAGTTCACGCACCCTCCCACCAAAAGAGGCAAATATAAACTCGGAACGCCTATATCAAATGCATGCGACGTCAACACATAGCTTCCTGTCAACTGCTCTTGATAGTACGCTTTTAGACCATAGCCACAGTAATCTATTAATCCTCTGTGACTTACCTCCACCCCCTTTGGCTTACCCGTCGACCCTGACGTATAAATCACATAGGCGCTATCCGCTAAGGTATGTGTCACTCCCACCGGATGGCTGTCATAACCCGATAAGCCCCACTCATCCTCATCCAGCATTAACACATCTACCCCTGAAACCGGTAAAATTTCTAATAAACATGTCGATACCAAAACCTGAGTCACATCCGCATCGTTAAATATATCTGCTAAACGTGCCGTCTGATTATCCGGGCTCAATGGGATATAGCTCGCACCCGTCGCCATCACCCCTAGCATCGCCACCAAGAGCGTGACATCTCGCGTCATCACCAACGCAACTCGCTCTCCCACCCCTATATCCTGCTCTTGAAGGTAATGTGCCAACTGATTCACACGACTGTACAACTCTCCATAGCTCAGTGCGTGTGATTCATCCCGTACCGCTATTCTCTCCGGCGTCTGCTGGGCTTGTCTCGCAAACTGCTCTACTACACTTTCTCCCCGCCGATAATCACAGGCCGCACCTACGCTCTCTTCTATCAAGCTTTGACGCATTTCATCGTCATACAAGGCTAAACTTTTGCAGCTACCTTGGGCTCCCTTCGCGATACTCTCCAATAGATACTCAAAGCTACGGGCATACGCCGCTATCGTCGCTTCTGTAAACAAGCTCTGTTGATACCGCCAATGGCATAGCAACTCGCCTTCTCCCTCCGAGCAAGTCAAATCCAAATCAAACCGTACCTGCTCTTGACTTTGTTGGAGTGGTTTCAGCCTCGCCTCTCCCAAACTCAACCCTTCATCGTCACTGCTGCGATGGTTCTGTAGCACCAACTTAACCTGACACAAGGGGTTATATGCTAAGCTTCTATCTGGGTTTAATGCCTCTACCAACAGCTCAAAAGGGAGCCCTTGATGCTGATAATCTGCCAGCGTATCTGCCTTTATCTGCGCCAATAACGCCGTAAATGGCTGCGCTAAATCAACCTGTGTTCGACTCACCAAGGTATTGATAAAAAACCCTATTAATGGCGACAATTCACTCTCACTACGCCCCGCTGTCGGTACGCCTAAGACGATGTCCGACTCACCGCTTAAGCGGCTCAATAACACCGCAAAAGCACCTTGCAGTACCATAAATAACGTGACACCTGCGCTTTGCGTTAGCGCTTGTAACCCTGCCAATGTCTCTTTGCCTATCCGACTACGCACATATCCAGAGGTAAATTCTTGCTTGGCTGGTCGCGGCTTATCTAATGGCAATCCGTGTAAGCTCGGCATGCCCGACAACCTAGCCTGCCAATACCTTAACAACTGTGCTTTGTTTTGCTCCGTTAACTGTTGCTGTTGCCAGTACGCGTAATCTCCATATTGGACCGGTAATTCAGGCACATCCGCTTCCCCGCCTGTTATCGCAGCTTGGTAAAATGCATTAAACTCTTTTATTAATAGCTGCATTGACCAACCATCCGATGCGATGTGATGCAACGTGAACAACAAAATATGCCGTGTTTGAGACTGTTTGATGATTTTTGTACGCAACATTAAATCTTGGCTTAGGTCAAAAACTTCTCGTGCCGCATCATCCACTTGCCGCTGCACTTCATCTTCACCACAATCAACCAAATTCACCACTTCTACCGTCACCGCTCGGGCTGGCATTACCCGCTGCATACACACTCCATCGTGGGCTTCGAAACAGGTTCTTAACGCCTCGTGGCGGGCAACTATTTGGGTTAGACTGGCTTCTATGGCTGCAATATCCAGTACCCCATCACAGGCCAGTGCTGCTGCAACATTATAATGTTGACTGCCTTCTAGCTTATCGATTAACCACAGCCGTTGTTGTGAAAATGACGCTGGGATTGCACCACTGCGATCTATACTGGTAATAGCAACCAATTTCTCTTGCTGGGCACGGAGTAGCGCTATTAATTCTTGTTTGTTTGCTGTTAATTCAGCTTTTAACTCAGCACTTAACTTGCCTGACTTCTTTTTAAAACGCAGCTGTCCCTGCTCGTCGAGAAATAATGTGACACCTTGTAGGCGCGCTTTCTTTAGAATTTCTAGCACCATTATAATACTCCCTCATCTTCAAATTCGTCATTCTCTGCATCGACTGCTTGTAATGCGAATAGTTGCTCAATCAACTCTGCTTGTTGGCGGATAGTCTGATATTGAAATAATTGGTTCATTTGTGTTACGCACGCAAACTGCTTCTGTAGAGCAGCGCTTAATGACATGACAAGCAGAGAGTTACCTCCAGCTGCGAAAAAGTTACAATCTATACTCGGTGGTTGCTCAAGTCGAAGTACCTGTTGCCAGATAGCTACCAATTGCAATTCAAGATCGGTATTGGCCGCAACAAACTCTTTTGAGTCCAGCATGGGTGCCTCGGGTAGCGCTTTGACATTAATTTTACCGTTTGCACTCAATGGTAGCTCAGGCAAGTCAATCAATTGCGCAGGGCAAAGGTAACTAGGAAGGTTTTGTTGTAGCGTCAGCAATATCTGTGACAAAGTGATATCTGGGTCTATATTGGACTGGTTAAGCACAACATATGAGACTAAGCGCCTATGCTCTTCCTCTCCTGCCATTACGGTAACACCTGCCTTAACCTGAGGTAGCATAAGCAACTGCTGGTTTACTTCTCCCAATTCGATACGAAAACCATGTAGTTTCACTTGATCATCAATGCGACCCACATAGTATAAGCTGCCGTCATACTGTTGCCGAACAAGATCACCGGTACGGTATAATCGCTCTCCAGGCTGAAATGGGTTGTGAACAAAACGCTGAGTAGTCAACTCCGGTTGGTTAAGATAGCCATTCGCGAGACAGCGCCCTCCAATGTGCAATTCACCTACAACACCAGTTGGTACTATCTGCATTGCTTTGTCTAATACATATAGCTGGGTATTTTCCATAGCGTAGCCAATAGGGAGCGAATCAGCCTGTCCTAGCTCAAAATCATTTAGCCGCGCGATACAACAACCCACAACGGCTTCGCTTGGTCCATAATGATTGTATATGGTGGCATTTGGAAAGGTATGAGTTAATTGGGCGAAAAGCGATACCGGAAACAACTCACCGCCAATCACAAAGACATGCTGACTTTGACATACCTCATCACCCATAATGAACATTAACGCTCTGGCATGCATAGGTGTTAATCGCAACAACAAAGGCTGAGTACTTGGTCGCGCAAGTCGCTTGGCAAGCTCGGTTAAAACCTCATCATGGTGACCACTTAGGTCGACCGTACCACCGCACAATAATGGTAGAAGTAATGCAGGCAAACTAATATCAAAGCCGTAAGACGTCACCAAGAACGAGCCTACTAACTCAACGTCATAATAATTCTGCAAAGCAAACTGGCAGTAATCAAGCAATGCCCGATGCGAAACCTCAACCCCTTTAGGTTTACCTGTTGAACCTGATGTATAAATAACATAAGCGGGGGTTTGAGCTTGGTAAACTGAACTGCTTGGCAGACTACTATACTCGTGAAACAACCAATCGCTAAGTGTTAGATCCGTCACCTGGCATGGTTGACTTTGCCAGCGCGCCCAATAGGCTTGTGAAATGAGTGCCATATCAAGCTTTGCATCGTTAACTATGCTATTGAGACGCTCCCCTCGGTTTGACAAATCAATCGGAACAAAACAAGCATTAATTTTCAAAGCAGCGAGAATTGCGACCAATATTTCAGGACCACGATCAAGGTATAAGCCAATTCGGCTACTTTCCCCGACTTGTTGTTGACGCAAGTAGTTGGCCAGCTGTTCTACTTTTTGGGCCAACACTTCATAACTGAACTCCTGCTCATTATAGCGCGTAGCGATAGCCTTAGGGTGAGCAGCTACTTGCTGATAAAATAATGCTAATAAGGATGTATCGCGACCTTTAAGGTTAACAACACCACACTGCTGCGAACGCTCACTTTGTTTCGTAGTTAACTGTAATTGCCCAAGTGCGACTTCAGGGTTGGTCAGCGTTTGAGCCAGTACGTGCTTTACGCTATTCACAACGTTTTGTATCGCTACCGCTTCAAATAGACTCGTATCATAATCAAACTGCAATAACAGCTTTCGCTCGTGCTCTATAACACGCAATGAAAATTCAAACTTACTTTGCTGATCACTAAACTCGATGGGCTTAAGGTGTTCGGTAAAGGTGCTTTCATCTGAGACTAGCGCCTTTTGATACGTAAACAGAACCTGCACCAAGGGGTTATAGCTCGTAGTGCGCTGTGTCGTAAGCTGCTCAACTAGCCACTCAAAGGGCGTCTCTTGATTGTCTAAGGCGGCAACATCAGTACTTTTTACTTGTTGTAGGTAATCACTAAAGCAGCACTCAGATTGATAATGAGTACGCAGCACCAAGGTGTTAACAAATAAACCAACCACGCTGTCAAAATCTTTGTGCGGTCGATTAGCCACTGGCGTTGCAATAGCATAATCATCACTGTTGTTATAGCGGCATAGTACGATGCTCAAAACAGCGTGTAAGTACATAAATGCTGTCGTATTAGTCGCTGATGTTGCTTTTTTCATTAATTCGAATAATTCACCCTCGACCTCTATAGTCATGGTTTGGCTTTTATGTGCAGCAAACTTCCCACGGGGCTTATTCAGTGGCAATGAACTTAGCATGGGCATATCACTTAGCTGCTCTAACCAATATTGATTTTGTCGCGCTAACCGCTGCTGCTGAGCTTCACTGTGCTGCCATAATGCATAGTCAGCGTAATCGACTGTGGGTGCAACTAGTTGATGCGCTTTCCCCTGCTGATAAGCCTGATACAGCGAATAAAACTCTTGAGCAAGGACCTCCATAGACCAAGCATCTGTCGCAATATGGTGGACACAAATTAGCAAGTAACAACTTAGCCCTGTCGTAACATAAGTTGCTCTGATCGGAATGGATGTAGCAAGTTCGAAGGGGAGTTGCGCTAATGCTTTTAGTCGCTCGTCGACTGCGCTTTGGGCGCATAGCTGCTGTTCATTTAGCTCGGTAATAGTAAACTTAGGTCGTGAGACCACGACTTGCGTTATTTCTTCTTCCTGAGTACGGTAAATCGTGCGTAATGCTTGGTGACGCTCTATCAACTCATTCATAACTTGAGTAGCCAGCGCAAGGTTAAACTGTTTGCCAACTTGGAAAAGCAAATGCATGTTGTAGTGCGTACTTTTACCATCGTGAAGCTGATCGATAAACCATAAACGGCGCTGTTGTAATGATAATGGCAATGACTGTTGTGATTTTTTACGTCTCGGAATAACGTGCTGCTGACTTGTTTGCTTTTCATCAATCAACCGACTCAACGCCGCGATAGTATTATGTTCAAAAATATCTCGAAGCGACAAAGTGGAATTGAATTTAGCGTTTAATTCATTTACTAACCGTAAACTTAATAATGAGTGACCACCAATATTAAAAAAGCTGTCATGAACTGAAATATCAGAGTTAAGCCCGAGTATTTGTTGCCAACTCTCCATCACACTGTGTTCACTCTCCGACTCAGCTGGTACAAAATCAATATCTGCAACCACATTCAAGTTAGCTAGCGCTGACTTATCCACTTTGCCATTTGGAGTTAGAGGTAAAGCAGAGACACACTCTATACGGTCAGGGATAAGATAACTTGGGGCACGCATAGCGAGTATATGGCGCCACTGTGATACGCTCTGCTGTTTATCTTTGCATGTGGATGAACACACAACAAATGCGACCAATAATTCGGTGTGACTGCGACATTGTTTAACCACCGCCACTTGCTGACAACCCGCGAACTCGCGAATTAGTCGTTCAACTTCTCCAAGTTCAATACGATGTCCTTTTATTTTGACCTGATCGTCGTTACGGCCAACATAGATAAGCTCACCCGTGTCCTGCCAACGAACCAAATCGCCGGTTTTGTATGCCCTAATAGGTGTCGTTAAAAAGGACACTTCCACAAATCGTTGCTGCGTTAGCTCCGGACGATTTAAATAGCCTGGTGTCACTCCTTCACCAGCAATTAATAGTTCACCCACAGCACCATGTGGCATTAGCTGTTGAAATTCATCCACAACGTAAACTTGAGTGTTCGCGACAGGGGCACCTATCGTGACAGCTTGTGGCTTCACTTTAGCCGCACAAGACCACACCGTACATTCCGTTGGCCCGTACATATTAAACACTCGCTCAGGCAGAAGCGCACAAAGTTGCTGAGCAAGGTCATCACTCAGAGCCTCTCCACCAACCAGTAGCAATTCCAGCTGCTGTAATGCATCTCGACCCGAGTCACTGTGTAGTAATTCACGTATATAGCTAGGCGTCGCTTGAAAGTGTGAAACTTGGTGTTGAAGGATTAACTGAGCAGGATCCCAATCGTTCTCAAAACGTTGTGCCAACATATTCGTTTGACAATCGTGCTGTATAAAGCGTTCTTGAATTGTTGCTACACAAGATAACTGCTGCGGTGTGATGGAGGCATGTTGTTGAGACGTGTAAATAACTACAACTGCATTAAAGCCCATCTTGCCAAAGAGAGCTAACTGCGCCAGAGCCATATCAATATCTTCAAGCGTGCAAAGCGCTCCCGTTTGTTCATTGCATTCGCTAACGGGCAGATAGAGTACTCTGCTGCTAGCCGCTTGCTGAATAGTGTTAAATGCCGCAACTTTTGTTGCTAGTTCTGAAAGCTCGCTTCCTTGATATAGCACCGAAAGTCCAGCTCCGCTTCGCGCCGCCTGCTCATATTCTTGCTCTGTGGCGCGACAGTTTAAGCCGAGGTTTTCAGTATCAGAATGTAAGCAAGAAACTCGATCACCAACATAGCTTGAAAACTTCGCAACAGATAACTCTTTTGCATCGAGTAATGCCATATCTGATTTGCATAAATGCACCTGTGCGAGCTTTTCACTTGCGATACTCTGTGGTCGCTCTGGCTGGATGATTACCTTAGCTCCAGAGGCTAAGCTCCAGAATAGCTCGAGCACAGAAATATCAAAGCTAATACTCGTGCTAGCTAACCAGGTTATATCTGACGAGTTGCTTGGTAGCGATGTGCTCATCGCGGTAAAAAAGTTAAGTACGTTTCTGTGGCTCACTTTGACGCCCTTTGGCTTGCCCGTGGAGCCACTCGTATAGATCACATATGCCAAGCTATCTGAGGTGAGTTGATTAGTATAAGAAACGGGGTTTGTCGACGCCTGTAAGTCTAGGTATTCAACCAAGTGAAGTGCAGCTGATACATTGTTACTGAATAATGGTTGTAACGATTGCGTCAAAATTAAGTGCTTTAATTCGCTATCTTGAACAATATAATTCAGCCGCTGTGGTGGGTAGCTGGGATCTAAAGGCAAATAAGCACCACCAACTTTTAAAATAGCCAACATATTAATCAGCATAGATAAAGAGCGCGGTTGACAAATCCCAACTAAATCTCCAGGCCGGATCCCTCTTTGATACAACTGTTTAGCAACACATTCAGATTGCGCATTTAACTCTGCAAACGTTAAGTTTTCATTGTTAAAACAGACAGCTACTTTATCGGGCTGCGTAACACTTTGGTATTCGATGGCATGTTGCAGTAACCCCTCACTATCAAACGCTTGCGAGGTACAATTTAGCTGTTGCAACAAATAGTCACGTTGAGATTCTGGTAACAAGTTGTAGTGATAACAAGCTTGTTGTTCAGAATCGATGACGCCATCAACCAATTGTGCAAATTGCGCCATCATCTGCTCGATATATTGCTGATGAAACAACTCAGTACGGTATTCGACGGTAAGCTGCAGACCCTCTGATTGTTCACGTGCATGCCAAGTCAATTCATACTTAGCTACCGATTCTGAATGTAACTGTGGTGTCATGGAAAACGGCAAATCGCCAAGAGGTAACGCTTCGTTCGCCGTATTGTCCAGAATCAACATGATTTGAAACAACGGGGAATAATTCAAACTGCGTTCAGGAGCTAGCATTTCGACCAGTTGTTCAAATGGCGTAGCTTGGCGGGACAATGCCTCTAGGTTAACTTGCTTTACTTGTTCTAAGAACGTCCCAAAACTCTGCTTAAGAGAGCACTCCACTTTTAACACTAGGTTATTTATAAAAAAGCCCACAACGTTATCCAACTGCGGGTGACTACGATTTGCAACCGGGGTTCCAATAACCACTTGCGAATGCTGAGTATGACGGCAAATTAACAGACTCAATAAACCATGCAATACCATAAAAAGCGTCGCATTGTGTTTGCCCGCAAGTTGCTTTAAACCATTCAACTGTTTCTGATTCAATAGCCATTGCAGATTGTTTCCAGCAAACGTTTGCTGATTACTTCTCGCTTGATAAATGGGTAACTGATGGACAGCATCAATATCTGCAAGCTGTGTAAGCCAATAATCTAGGTGCGCTTTATGCTCATTCGATGCAAGTTGTTCATGGTGCCACGCGGCATAATCACTGTATTGAATATCGATCACAGGAAGCGCTTCAGTGTCAACACCCAGCTTTTGTTTATAAATAGTAATAAAGTCGCGTAATAGAATATTCATCGACCAAGCATCTGTCGCGATGTGATGTGTAGTGAGGAGTAACGTGCCGTGCTGCTCACCTCGCTTGACATAAGTCCCGCGCAACAGACAATCTCGACTTAGATCGAATGGTATGGTTGCATTTTCTAATCGCACAGTCTCAAGTTGATACTGCTGCTCAGCGATAGACTTTCCAGTCACATCTAGTAATACTAGTTGAAAAGCTTCTTGCGTTAACTGTAGCTGTGGTTGAGCATCTATTGTGACAAAATTCATAAGTAATGCCTGATGACGCTCTAGTAACTGAGTCAAGGCATACTCAGCAATATCGACATCAAACTGGCCGCAGATATCCAACGCAAATGGCATATTATACTGAGCCTGGTTGCTTTCAATCTGCGACAGTAACCACAACCGCTGCTGCGCTACAGAAAGCGGTTTAACCATATCCGTCTCCAGTCGCTTAATTGGTTCAAGCGCTAGATCTTCACTTTTCTGTATAAACTTAGCCAAGTCACGAATAATTGGGTGATTAAAAATATCTTTTAACTGTAGTTTCTTACCCAGCTGTGTACTCACATGGTTGATCAACCTAACCGCTAACAGTGAATGCCCCCCCATTGCAAAAAAGTCACTGTTAGGCGCAATATCTGTTCGTGATAACAGCTGCGTGCAAATATCCAGCAACTGCATCTCAACCAAGCTCTCCGGAGCAAGTCGTGAAGTTTGTTGCAACGTTTTGGGATCAGGTAATGCCCGTCGGTTAACTTTGCCATTACGACTTAGCGGAAAGTCATCAAGCGCAATATAGCAATGCGGTCTCATGTACATAGGTAGCCTAGCAGCGGCAAGACCTTCTAGCTGGTTGCGCACGGCCTCAACATCTTCATGTTGAGGCACGAAATAACACACAAGATACTCATTTTCTTGGTTTCTATTAACGTGTGCGATTAATCGTTGAACACCATCACAGCCCTCCAAAAGCGTTTCAATCTCGCCAAGTTCAACTCGATGCCCACGAATTTTAACTTGTTGATCATTACGACCAATAAACTCCAACCGCCCTTGACTATTCCAACGAACTAAATCCCCTGTTTTGTAGTAACGTTCGGACGAGCCGCTCTTTAAAACATCTACAACAAAACACCTAGAGGTTAACTCTGGCCGTTGCCAATATCCCTTCGCCACACCGGTACCTGCAATCCACAATTCGCCGATGCCTCCGGGTACTTGAAGTTGCTGTTGTTCGTTTAATACCAGCAACTGAGTATTGGTCATTGGCAGACCTATCGGTACAGTGCCGTTTCCTGACAATGGTAAATCATTGAATGCATGTATGCAGCAACCCACGACAGTCTCTGTTGGACCGTAATGGTTATATAACAAACTGTTAGGAAACGTATCACCTAATGCTAAAGCTACTCTTTGCGATAGGGCCTCACCACCTATCACCAATACACAAGGGGCAGTGATCACTTGGCCCTTGAGCGCATCGAGTAAGGCCTGACAATGGCTAGGAGTTAATCGCAATAATACCCCTTCAAGCTCAAGTTGCTGTAATTCGTTCAGCAAAGCAAAAATCACATCATCTTGTGGCAATAATGTCACACATCCCCCATGTAATAAGGGTAAGTAAAGACTAGGTACACTGATGTCAAATGCCGGCTCAGTAACGAGTAGAGAGCCCACGAGATGGTCTTGGTAATAAAAATCACTGGCAAAGGCGCAATACTGCTGTAATCCCAAATGAGTAATTTCAACTCCCTTGGGTTGACCAGTAGAGCCTGATGTATAAATTAGATAAGCACTATCACTTAACTGAGTTGGCGGTAGCGAAGATGGTGTAAACTCACTTAGCCAGTCTGGCGTTAAGCAGTCATCCATCAACATTACATCATACCCTTCGCTAGATACTGTTTCGAGAAGTGCACTTTGGGTTATCAATAGTTCGGCATCAACATCTTTTAATACATATTCCAACCTTGTCTTACCACTCGATTTATCTAATGGGATATATACGGCTCCCGCCAGCTGTACTCCGATAAGGGCGACTAATAGCTCCACACTTTTAGGCAGTAATAGCGCAACATGATCACCATGACCTATTTCTTGTTCTGATAAGCAGCCAGCTAAATTTTTCGCTTTGGCAATTAATTCGCCATAACTTAGTGTCGTATCACCTGCTCGAGCTGCGATTCGTTCCGGTGCACTCTGAGCCTGAATTAATATCTGCTGTACAATGGGAAGTTCTGTATCAGTAACTTGCTGCTCACCTGTTCCCATTGATAGGAGCGATTGTCTTGTTTCTTCACTCAACAACGAAGGTAATGATTGATTAGATTGGTGTTCAGGCAACGCAGTTAGCAATTGCACCATAGCTGTTGATAACCGCTCCACTGTCACTTGGTCGAATAATTCACTTTTATAATTCCAGTCAAGGATTAGGCTTCCTTGCTCTTCAAATATGCTAAGGTCCAAGTCATAACGCACAGCTCCCTCTCGCAACGGTAAAGCGCGAACAATCAAGTCCGTCAATTCAAATTGAGATTGTTGATAATTTTGTAGTACAAACTTGATTTGGGCTAAAGGGTTGTAGGCTAAATTGCGGGAAGGCTGCACAGCCTCTACGACTTGGTCAAAAGGTACCTCTTGATGACCAAAAGCCTGCTGTACTCGGCTTTTATTTTTAGCTAAAAATTGCCAAAAATCACCATCTTCAGGGATCTCCGAACGCAGCACTATTGTATTGAGAAAGCAGCCGATCAAGGACTGAACTTCCTCTCGTTCTCTTCCCGCCACAGGTGTCGCCATCACAATATCATCACTACCACTAAATCGGCCTAAAACAAAAGCAAATGCAGACTGTAATAAGGTAAAGAGCGTCACATTGTGGCTTTTTGCCAGCTTGACTAACTGCTCGCTCAGTTTCTTGCTCAAAGGAACTTGCATTTGTTTAGATGTAAAATTTTGCTGTTTAGGGCGTGGTCTATCGAGTGGTAGGCTATGTACCTCTGGAGCTTCGGCTAAATAGTCATGCCAAAACTCTAATTTCTGTTCAAGTACTGGCTGATCTAAATGTTGCTTTTGCCAATAGGCATAGTCAGCATACTGTATTGGTAAAGCAGTTAACTGCACTGACTGGCCAGTCGCTAACTGGTGATAACTGGTCACAAATTCTGATGACAGCACTTCCACTGACCAGCCGTCTGCTGCAATATGGTGAACAGCGAAAAGTAAGCAATGCTGTTTGGCATGACGTTTAACAAGCGTTACCCGCAATACTAATTCAGCACTCAAGTCGAATGAGTAACGTGACTCTTTAGTTATCAACTGTTGTAGTTTAGTCTCATATTCTGCGGCAGAAAGCAGGCTATAGTCTTCTTGAAACAGAGGTATCTCAAAGTCTTGATGTAAAAACTGCAGCGTTTGATTTTGCTGCTCAACGTAACCACACCGGAGCACGTCGTGACGGTTGATTATTTCAGCCAAAGCCTGACTAACCTTATCAACTCGCAACTCACCTTCTAACTCGAATGCTGCAAAAATATTATATTCGCTACTCTCGCCACCACCAAGCTGGTGTATAAACCACAATCTCGCTTGCGCCAAAGACAAAGGTAGATACTTACTGTCAGGACGAGGAGTGATAGCACTAACTTTAGGACGTTGGATACTATGTTGTAGATACTGGATAATATCGTCTTTGTGTGCAGAAATTTCATTCTTTAGCTCAGAGGTCAACGCTCCTTTTGGCGCCGTAAATTTTAGCTTTTGCTCTTCAAGATAAAGTTCGATCCCTGCAGCTAGCGCTTTTTTTATTATTTTTTGAACCATTAAAATTCTC
The DNA here is from genome assembly GCF_002850255.1 of Pseudoalteromonas sp. NC201. Lineage (NCBI taxonomy): Bacteria > Pseudomonadati > Pseudomonadota > Gammaproteobacteria > Alteromonadales > Pseudoalteromonadaceae > Pseudoalteromonas > Pseudoalteromonas sp. NC201. The sequence continues at coordinate 884,692 of NZ_CP022522.1, read as the reverse complement.
CAGATTCCATATCTTCCGCAAGCTCAGCCTCGGTATTTGCGCCAGTGTTTTTGTTAGCCAGTTCAACAGCTAATGCAATCTCAGCTACGGTTGGATACGTGAATAAAAACAGCAGTTCCAGCTGTACACCGAAACCGTTTTCTATCGCATTTTTAAACGCGACCAGTGAAATAGAACTACCTCCAAGCTCGAAGAAGCTATCATGCACTCCTGGGGAAGTTTGTAACCCCAAAGTCAGTTGCAATATATCCACAAGCTTCTCTTCTAGTTCATTGCTCGGCGCCATATAGCGACTATCACTATGCGCAATGGGGGTGGGTAAATTAGCTTTGTCAATCTTGCCATTATTTGTTAACGGCAATACGTTGAGCACAGCCCACCGACTAGGCTGCATATAATGAGGCAACCTATGCTTGAGCCACCCTTTCACATCACTGATAAGGTCACTATGATCTTGGCAACTGTGACTAACCAACCAAGCGTCAAGGTGCTGATGCTGTTTAGTGGTATTAAGCAGCACTACCGCGCTATCCAACCGCTCATGCTGAGCTAAGTTTTGCTCCACTTCAGGCAACTCAACACGGTAACCTTTATATTTGACTTGAGCGTCTCTGCGACCTAAAAACTCAATGTTTCCGTCATTACGATATCGAGCAATATCTCCAGTGCGATACATTCTTGAACCAAGATCTTGCTCCAGCAAATCTGCAAAAAATACCTTTGCCGTTAACTCATCTTTGTTCCAATAGCCTCGGCTGACTTGATTTCCACCAATATAAATCTCTCCTTTTACACCAGGAAGCTGTAGTTGTTGCTGATTATCGAGTATATAAATACGGTTATTCGCATCCGCTTTGCCAATAGCCAAAATTTCACCATAATAGCCATCAGGCTTTATCTCTAAGTGCGAAACAGTGACGGTGGTTTCAGTTGGACCATAAGAGTTAACTAACTTTGGAAGCTTCCCTTGATGTGCAAACCAGCGCTCAACACAGCCAGCCTGTAACCCTTCACCACCAATAATGACTGTTTCCAGCATATTAGGTAATGACATAGTAGGCGCCTGCATAAGTTGATGGAAAAATGCCGTTGGCAAAGTGATTAGATTGATACGTTGCTGTTCACAAAGCGCCCAAAATGTTGCCGTACTCGATAGCCAGGTATCGTCTCGTAGTACCAACGTCCCACCTGTCATTAAGCTGCCAAATATCTCCTCAATGGACATATCAAAATTTACAGCACTAAATTGCAGTATGCGTTTAGTCGAGTCGAGTCGGTAGCGGTCTATAAAGCCTTCGACAAAAGCAGCTAAATTTTGGTGCTCCACCATCACGCCTTTAGGGTTACCGGTGGATCCTGATGTATATATTAGGTACACCAGTTGCTGTGGGGCGATGCAGATTTGGGGCGCATTCGGTTCATGATCTTGGAATATTGCGTGATCTTCACTTAAATTCTGTATCACATAATCGGATTCTGCTTGTTTGTAACTCTCATGGTCATCACCCTCAGGTAATAACAAAAGCTTTGGTTTACTATCGGCCAAAACATAAAGAGACCTAGCTTTTGGCTGCGCTCTATCCAGCGGCACATATGTCGCACCAGCTTTCATAACCGCGAAAATAGCGACCATAAACATTGCCGATCTTGGCAGGCAGATTGCTACTCGATCTTCTGTTGTAATTCCCTCTTGTAAGAGATAATTTGCGAGCTGATTTGAGTGGGATTCTAACCAAGCATAAGTATACTCCTTGCCATTATCTACTATGGCAATATTATCGGGGAACCGAACAGCATTATTCGATAACCGCTGAGGCATCAACAAAGTTGGAGTAGCTTGCAATACGCTTTGAGGCCGACCAAGTAAACGCCTCTTATCATCATTAGACATAAGTGATAACTCGGCAATGGTTGCATTAGGTTGCGTTACAAAAGCCTTTAAGATATTTAAGAAATACTCGCTCCATTTGGCAACATCACTAGAGTGGTAAAGCTCATTTAGAAACTCTATATGGCAATCTAAGCCATGTTCTGTTTGCTCTGCAGTTAGCACTAAATCAAATTCTGAATGACCATTCGTCCGTATCAGTTCATTCATTTCGAGAGCAGGTATCTGCGCAGCCTCATACTTATTGTGAAGTGCTAACAATGTTTGGAATACGGGATGCTGATATGAACTTCTTGGCGGGTTCAAACGCTCAATTATTTGCTCCAACGGAGCATCTTGATTGGCAAAAGCAGAAGTGCTTTTCTCACTCACATGAGAAAACAACTCGATAATAGTCATCTCCGACTGTAATTCAACTTTCAAGACAACGGTATTGACGAACAGTCCAATTAGATCAAAGCAAGCCGCATGCTGCCTCCCAGCAACAGGGAGTCCTATCTGTAATGACGAGCTGCCGGTAAGCTTAGCTAGCAAAATAGCCCATGCTGAACTTAACAGCATATTGAGTGTTATCTTTTGATCTTTTGCTATCAGTTCTAATTCAGAGCTAAAAGAAGGCAATAAAGAAAAACTGACTTTGCTGGTACTACCCCTAAGTTTTTCTATTGTCCCGGTGTCGCTAGGCAGTTTTAAATCTTCACCACGCTCGGCTAACTCAGTAACCCAGTAGTCTAGCTGTGACTTGAGCTTTTGTTGCTGCTGACTTGCCAGCTGCCAATCAGCATAATCACTATACTGAATTGCTAAAGGAGGAAGTACCGCAGCCTCCCCTCTTTGCAACCCTTGATAAAGTGCCGCAAACTCTCGATGCAATATCTCTACCGACCAACCATCTGCGATGATGTGATGAAGACTGATCATCAGCACCGCTTCCGTTGCACTTTGCCTGACCAAACTCGCTCTAAATAGTTGCCCTGCTGTTAGGTCAAAACCTCGCTGTCCTTCTTCTGCTTGTAGTGCCTGTATCTTATGCTGCTGTGTTGCAGGCGCTAGTGATGTTAAATCGTAATGCTGTAAGACAAACCTGACCTCACTTTCCACGACTTGCCTAGGCTCACCTTCATGGCTTATGAAACGGCTTCGCAATATATCATGCCGTGCAATAATGCCTTGTAATGCCTGCTCTATATAGTCAGCTGCTATTACTCCTCGCAGCTGTAATGTTGAACTCATCACATAATGCGCACTGCTAGGTTGCATCTGTTCAATAAACCACAAACGCTGTTGTGCATATGACAAAGCCGCCGGCTCTGAACTGCTTCGTTTTGTGATCAATGTTTGTTGTGAGTGTTCCGCTGCGTCTATTGTTGCCGCTAGGCTAACTAAGTCTGGCTGAGCAAATATGTCGCCTAAACCTAGCTCTACTGCAAACGTTGAGCGGATCTCAGCTTGTAGCTTTACACTTAATAAGGAATGCCCACCTAGCGCAAAAAAGTGTTGTTCTAGACCAATATCCCCCGCTTCTATCCCCAACAATTCAGCACATATTTGTACCAATCGTCGCTCTGTTTGACTTGTCGCAGTTATTCGTTTCGTTGCTTGCTGATGTGGACTAGGTAGCGCACTGCGGTCCACTTTACCGTTTGGCGTCAATGGTAAACGCGGTAATGTCACGACCTGTTTTGGTACCATGTATTCCGGTAAGACAGTCGCCAATTGCTGCTGTATGTCACCATGACTGTCTTCTTTGTCACTGACAATATAGGCAACTAAACGGCTCTGCTCCTCTTCGCCCACTACCAGCACCACCGCTTCTCTAACACTTGGTAGCGCTAATAATTGCTGCTCTATTTCCCCTAATTCAATGCGGTGACCACGCACTTTAACCTGGTGATCGGCCCGACCAATCACTTCAAACTCACCTGACACCGTCAATCTGGCCAAGTCTCCCGTCCGATATAATGGTCGTGCTGTGCCGTCTGGGGCAATTCCTGTAATAAAGCGAGTCGCAGTTAACGCCTCTTGGCCGAGATAACCTAAGCTGACTCCCTCTCCACCTATATATAATTCTCCAGTACAGCCATGCGGTTGTAGTTGATAACTATCACTCAGCACATAAAGTTGAGTGTTTGCAATTGCCCGACCAACTGTCACCTGCTCGGAAGTTACTTTACTGGCTGCTGACCAAACTGTCGTTTCCGTCGGCCCATATAAGTTCCATAAAACCTCACCTTGCGCCTGCAATGCTTTACTGAGGTGATTATCAAGTGCTTCTCCGCCACATAAAATTGTTAAACCTGATATGGGCTGCCAGCGCCCTTCCGCCAGTAACATTTTCCAGCTTGCGGGGGTTGCCTGCATCATATTGATATCACCTCGGTGTAAGCGTGAAATCAACGCTCCCGGGTCCCGCCGCATCGCATTATCCGCTAAGTGTACCGTCCCCCCAACTAACAAAGGTAGAAACAACTCTAGTACATGAATATCAAAGCTAATGGGAGTCACCGCAAGTAACTTAGTATCTGAACTCGCGTTCAATAACTCTGCCATTGCCGTTAAAAAATTCACGACATTATGATGGCTTACCATCACTCCTTTAGGTTGGCCTGTGGAGCCTGACGTATAAATAACATAAGCGCATGCTCCACTTTCAAGACGCTCCGCTTCCCACTCTAACGACCCTGCACAGCTAAGTAGCTGTTCAACATCATAATAAGGCACTGTGCTTGGCAGTTGTTCACAGACCGAAGGCTCACTAATTACAAGGCATGCTCCGCTATCGTTAATCATGTGCGTTAAGCGTGCACTCGGATACTCTGGGTCTAATGGAACATAGGCTGCGCCAACTTGCCACACCCCAAGTAAAGTGGGCAATAACATGATGGTGCGTGGTAAACAAACCCCCACCCGTTGACCTCGTTTCACACCAACCTGCCGAAGCCCTTGTGCAATATGTTTCGCATGTTCAAACAATTGCTTATAGTCAAGCTGTTGCTCAAGGCAGCGTACCGCTATTGCATTTGGGTGGCATTGCCCAGCCTGCTGTAGCAGGGTTATTACCGTCTGCTGTGGAATGTGACTACAAGGTCCTTGTCCTTGCCGGATAAGATCAGCTTGCTCGTGCTCTGTTAATAATGACAACAGGCCAATATTTTGCTCCACAGGGGCGTGGACTAAAGCCATGAGCAATCGCGCTAAGTGCACCAACAAGGTATTCGCACGTGACTCACTAAAGAGTTGTTGGTTATAAACAAGATTAATAACCAGCTCGGAGTCTTGCCAAAAGGCATTAAAGGTTAAATCATATTCACTAAAGAGTGCTTCTGGCTGGCACTCAGTTATAGTGATGTCAGCAAGATCCAAACTCGCCTGACGTTGGCTGTGTAAATTCAACATGATTTGGAACAACGGCGCGTGCGCTTGACTACGCTCAGTTTGCAATTGCTCAACCAACTTCTCAAAAGGCACAGCCTGATGTGCTTGTGCATCCTGATTTACGGCTCGGATTTGCTGACAAAAATCAGCTACCGACTGCTCCCCATGACAATCTAGCCGCAGAACAACATTATTAATAAAGCATCCAATTAATGGCTCTACTTGGGATGATAAACGATTGGCCACTGGGCTACCGATAACGATATCGCGATTGTTACTGTGGCGGCTCAATAGCATTCCCAAGGCGCCATGTAACAGCATAAATAGCGTCATTTCTTGCTGCTGTGCAAAGGTTTTGAGCTGCTCTGCCTGTTGTGCCAAAAGCACAGTGCCAACCTGTTTGCAGGCAAAGGATTGACTTGTCGGGCGTGCTCCGTCACAAGGCAAGTCATGGCGCTGGGGTAAGTCAGTTAATTGTTCCAACCAGTAATCGACACTGGGTTGTAGTACTTCTTTACCCTGTTGCTGCTGCCAATCAGCATAATCACTATACTGAATTGCTAAAGGAGGAAGTACCGCAGCCTCCCCTCTTTGCAACCCTTGATAAAGTGCCGCAAACTCTCGATGCAATATCTCTACCGACCAACCATCTGCGATGATGTGATGAAGACTGATCATCAGCACCGCTTCCGTTGCACTTTGCCTGACCAAACTCGCTCTAAATAGTTGCCCTGCTGTTAGGTCAAAACCTCGCTGTCCTTCTTCTGCTTGTAGTGCCTGTATCTTATGCTGCTGTGTTGCAGGCGCTAGTGATGTTAAATCGTAATGCTGTAAGACAAACCTGACCTCACTTTCCACGACTTGCCTAGGCTCACCTTCATGGCTTATGAAACGGCTTCGCAATATATCATGCCGTGCAATAATGCCTTGTAATGCCTGCTCTATATAGTCAGCTGCTATTACTCCTCGCAGCTGTAATGTTGAACTCATCACATAATGCGCACTGCTAGGTTGCATCTGTTCAATAAACCACAAACGCTGTTGTGCATATGACAAAGCCGCCGGCTCTGAACTGCTTCGTTTTGTGATCAATGTTTGTTGTGAGTGTTCCGCTGCGTCTATTGTTGCCGCTAGGCTAACTAAGTCTGGCTGAGCAAATATGTCGCCTAAACCTAGCTCTACTGCAAACGTTGAGCGGATCTCAGCTTGTAGCTTTACACTTAATAAGGAATGCCCACCTAGCGCAAAAAAGTGTTGTTCTAGACCAATATCCCCCGCTTCTATCCCCAACAATTCAGCACATATTTGTACCAATCGTCGCTCTGTTTGACTTGTCGCAGTTATTCGTTTCGTTGCTTGCTGATGTGGACTAGGTAGCGCACTGCGGTCCACTTTACCGTTTGGCGTCAATGGTAAACGCGGTAATGTCACGACCTGTTTTGGTACCATGTATTCCGGTAAGACAGTCGCCAATTGCTGCTGTATGTCACCATGACTGTCTTCTTTGTCACTGACAATATAGGCAACTAAACGGCTCTGCTCCTCTTCGCCCACTACCAGCACCACCGCTTCTCTAACACTTGGTAGCGCTAATAATTGCTGCTCTATTTCCCCTAATTCAATGCGGTGACCACGCACTTTAACCTGGTGATCGGCCCGACCAATCACTTCAAACTCACCTGACACCGTCAATCTGGCCAAGTCTCCCGTCCGATATAATGGTCGTGCTGTGCCGTCTGGGGCAATTCCTGTAATAAAGCGAGTCGCAGTTAACGCCTCTTGGCCGAGATAACCTAAGCTGACTCCCTCTCCACCTATATATAATTCTCCAGTACAGCCATGCGGTTGTAGTTGATAACTATCACTCAGCACATAAAGTTGAGTGTTTGCAATTGCCCGACCAACTGTCACCTGCTCGGAAGTTACTTTACTGGCTGCTGACCAAACTGTCGTTTCCGTCGGCCCATATAAGTTCCATAAAACCTCACCTTGCGCCTGCAATGCTTTACTGAGGTGATTATCAAGTGCTTCTCCGCCACATAAAATTGTTAAACCTGATATGGGCTGCCAGCGCCCTTCCGCCAGTAACATTTTCCAGCTTGCGGGGGTTGCCTGCATCATATTGATATCACCTCGGTGTAAGCGTGAAATCAACGCTCCCGGGTTCCGCCGCATCGCATTATCCGCTAAGTGTACCGTCCCCCCAACTAACAAAGGTAGAAACAACTCTAGTACATGAATATCAAAGCTAATGGGAGTCACCGCAAGTAACTTAGTATCTGAACTCGCGTTCAATAACTCTGCCATTGCCGTTAAAAAATTCACGACATTATGATGGCTTACCATCACTCCTTTAGGTTGGCCTGTGGAGCCTGACGTATAAATAACATAAGCGCATGCTCCACTTTCAAGACGCTCCGCTTCCCACTCTAACGACCCTGCACAGCTAAGTAGCTGTTCAACATCATAATAAGGCACTGTGCTTGGCAGTTGTTCACAGACCGAAGGCTCACTAATTACAAGGCATGCTCCGCTATCGTTAATCATGTGCGTTAAGCGTGCACTCGGATACTCTGGGTCTAATGGAACATAGGCTGCGCCAACTTGCCACACCCCAAGTAAAGTGGGCAATAACATGATGGTGCGTGGTAAACAAACCCCCACCCGTTGACCTCGTTTCACACCAACCTGCCGAAGCCCTTGTGCAATATGTTTCGCATGTTCAAACAATTGCTTATAGTCAAGCTGTTGCTCAAGGCAGCGTACCGCTATTGCATTTGGGTGGCATTGCCCAGCCTGCTGTAGCAGGGTTATTACCGTCTGCTGTGGAATGTGACTACAAGGTCCTTGTCCTTGCCGGATAAGATCAGCTTGCTCGTGCTCTGTTAATAATGACAACAGGCCAATATTTTGCTCCACAGGGGCGTGGACTAAAGCCATGAGCAATCGCGCTAAGTGCACCAACAAGGTATTCGCACGTGACTCACTAAAGAGTTGTTGGTTATAAACAAGATTAATAACCAGCTCGGAGTCTTGCCAAAAGGCATTAAAGGTTAAATCATATTCACTAAAGAGTGCTTCTGGCTGGCACTCAGTTATAGTGATGTCAGCAAGATCCAAACTCGCCTGACGTTGGCTGTGTAAATTCAACATGATTTGGAACAACGGCGCGTGCGCTTGACTACGCTCAGTTTGCAATTGCTCAACCAACTTCTCAAAAGGCACAGCCTGATGTGCTTGTGCATCCTGATTTACGGCTCGGATTTGCTGACAAAAATCAGCTACCGACTGCTCCCCATGACAATCTAGCCGCAGAACAACATTATTAATAAAGCATCCAATTAATGGCTCTACTTGGGATGATAAACGATTGGCCACTGGGCTACCGATAACGATATCGCGATTGTTACTGTGGCGGCTCAATAGCATTCCCAAGGCGCCATGTAACAGCATAAATAGCGTCATTTCTTGCTGCTGTGCAAAGGTTTTGAGCTGCTCTGCCTGTTGTGCCAAAAGCACAGTGCCAACCTGTTTGCAGGCAAAGGATTGACTTGTCGGGCGTGCTCCGTCACAAGGTAAGTCATGGCGCTGGGGTAAGTCAGTTAATTGTTCCAACCAGTAATCGACACTGGGTTGTAGTACTTCTTTACCCTGTTGCTGCTGCCAATCAGCATAATCACTATACTGAATTGCTAAAGGAGGAAGTACCGCGGCCTCCCCTCTTTGCAATCCTTGATAAAGTGCCGCAAACTCTCGATGCAATATCTCTACCGACCAACCATCTGCGATGATGTGGTGAAGACTGATCATCAGCACCGCTTCCGTTGCACTTTGCCTGACCAAACTCGCTCTAAATAATTGCCCTGCTGTTAGGTCAAAACCTCGCTGTCCTTCTTCTGCTTGTAGTGCCCGTATCTTATGCTGCTGTGTTGCAGGCGCTAGTGATGTTAAATCGTAATGCTGTAAGACAAACCTGACCTCACTTTCCACGACTTGCCTAGGCTCACCTTCATGGCTTATGAAACGGCTTCGCAATATATCATGCCGTGCAATAATGCCTTGTAATGCCTGCTCTATATAGTCAGCTGCTATTACTCCTCGCAGCTGTAATGTTGAACTCATCACATAATGCGCACTGCCAGGTTGCATCTGTTCAATAAACCACAAACGCTGTTGTGCATATGACAAAGCCGCCGGCTCTGAACTATCTCTGGGCTCAATTATTATGGCTTTATTAACACCAAGGGCTGCGCTATCAATAAACTGGGCTAACGAGCTAAGCGTGCTGAATTGATATGCTTGAGCTGCAGAGAAGTCAATATTAAAGTAGGTAGCAACGGCTGTTGCCATTTTTATCAAAGAAAGTGAGTGCCCACCCAAACCGAAAAAGCTGCTATCTCGGCCAACAGCTTCACACACAATACCTAGCTTATCAGCCCATAATTCAGCTAACGCAATTTCTGTAGGTGTTATTGGCGGTTGTGTAGTCTGTATCTGTGGTTTTGGCTTTGGTAATCGCTCACGATCTATCTTGCCATTTTGAGTTAAAGGCCAATCAGCAACAATAACGATAGCTTCAGGCACCATATAACTGGGCAATTGTTGCTGCAAGTGTACCCGAAGTAACTCTACTAATTGTTTATCGGTGTCGTTGATGGGCTGAACATATGCAACAAGCTGTTTATCAATAGCGCCTTGCTGTAACACCACCAAACTACTCGCTACACCGTTGAATTGGTTAAGACAACTTCGGACTTCATCCAGCTCTACGCGGAATCCACGAATTTTAACTTGCTGATCTACACGCCCAATAAATGCCATTACGCCTGGGCTAATATAGCGAACATAATCGCCCGTGCGGTAGATCATTCGTGGAAGAGTGCTACCCTCAGAATAAAATGGATTCTCCACAAACCGTTCACGAGTCATCTCATCCTGATTTAAGTATCCGAGCGCAAGTCCATGCCCACCAACACATAGTTCTCCTTCCGCACCAAAAGGAGCGAGTCTATCCCCCTGCAAAATATAGACATGATCTCCAGGTAAAGCCTTGCCGATAGGAATTGAGGTAGGAGCTACTTCATTAATCAAATGACATGTTGTAAATGTCGTATTTTCTGTTGGGCCATAACCATTCCAGAGCTGAACTTCAGGCAACTTCTGTTGACATAACTTTACAGCAGCAACATCTAACACATCACCACCCGCGATAACATTCTCAAGAGCGTGATGTTCGGGAAGAGACTGAGCCCATTGGCTGAACAAACCAGCGGTCAACCACAACGTATTGATCTGCCAAAGCGCTAACTGTTGATTTATTTGCTCAGGAGTGACAAATTTTTCAGGGTAAACAACGCAGGTTCCACCGTTAAGTAGCGGTCCCCAAATTTCGAATGTTGCTGCGTCAAAAGCAATGTTTGCACAGTGCAATACCTGTGTCATTGAATTAAGAGGAAAATACTCGGCGTCACAAACTAAGCGTAAAATCCCTTGCTGTGAGGTTAAAACACCTTTTGGCTTACCTGTCGACCCAGATGTGTAAATAACATAAGCTACTTGCTCAGGAGGAGTAGATATTGCGGGCTTGCTCAGCAGCTTAGCGGTATCAATCAATCTTTCCAAATAACCATCACAGAGTAGCAGCTTAGTACCTTGGAAAAATGTGAGTGTACTGCTAAGACTTGGTTCAGTTATCACAAGCGACAACTGAGCATCAGTTACAATATTCTCAAGTCGCTGTTGTGGTTGATTACTATCAAGAGGTACATAGGCGCCTCCAACTTTCAGTATTGCCAACATCGAAACTAGCATTTCTACGCTACGAGATACATGTAAGCCAACTAGCATTCCTGATGTAACGTTATACTTTTCAACTAGAGTGTGAGCGAACTGATTTGCTAGGTGGTTTAACTCTTCATAACTATATTTTTTATTCTTTGCAATGACAGCCACTTTATCCGCATATTTCAGCGCAATGGATTCAAAGCGTTGTGATACTGATTGATTTATTGGGTAAGGGATTTGGGCTTGGTTTAAAGTATGGATTAAATAGTCTTGCTCGGACTGAGTTAACATTTCAAGCTGAGCAGTACTGCCCTCACGGTTGCTTAGCACGCTTCTCAAAAGCTGCCAAAAGTGTTGATCTAAGCTCTCAATTAAGGCATGGTCAAAACAGTTCTGATCGTAATACCAATTAAGGTATAGCGTTTTGTGATCAAAGCTAAACTCTAAGTGCAGATCAAACTTTGCTTTACTTTGATGTAGCTGAAGTAAGGATAAGTTTGTTCCAGATAAGAACAGCTGCTCAGGAGCAATCCCCTGCTCAAAATCTTGTTGTTGCGTCAGCATTATTTGAAATAAATTACGCCCTTGCTCTGGAGCTAAACGTCTCACCAGTTCCTCGTAAGAGGCCTCTTGGTTGGCTTGCGCTTGCCTGTTAACATCTTTTATTTGGGCGAAGAAATCGGTAAGTAACGTATCCTCTACCTGAGTTCTCAACACCAAGATATTGACAAAGAAACCTATTAGACCTTGAGTTTCTATGGTAAGACGATTTGCAGCCGCCGTACCCACAACAATGTCTGTGCTATTGCTATGACGTGCTAATAACAAAGCCAGAACCCCATGAACTAGCATAAATGGGGTCATTTGATTATCTTTTAATTGCGCTTCCAAAGGTCGCTTTAAAGCGTCAGAAATACGACTAGAATATTGACCTTGCTGACCTCGTTGCTCTGCTCGTTTGGAAACGTTTAGATATGCAGTTGTTGGCAAGTGGGCAAGCTGACTTTGCCAATAATTATATTGCTGAGCCAATTCGTCGCTATTTTCTCTATCTCGTTGCCACAATGCGTAATCTTTATATTGAATTGGCAGCTCTGGTAGTTTTACTTCTTTTTTCTGCAATGCTAACTGGTATGCAGTTGCAAGTGCTTGACAAAAAATCTCCACTGACCAACCGTCAGCGATAATGTGATGTAAATTTATCACTAAAGTGCCTGACTTTACTTTGTCATCACCAACACCACTTTGCAGCAATACATCCACGTTAAAAAGTGTGTCACGGCCGAGTTCAAAATTATATTCCTGTTGTTCTTGAATATACCTTTGTCGAGCTAATTGATAATCTCGCGCTGTAAGCTGGGAGTAATCAATCACTCTTATGTAGTCATCTCGGGGAGCAGAAATAACTTGAACTACAGAGGAGCCATCTTGAACTAGGTTAGTACGTAGGATCTCATGCTGCGTCGCCAAAGCAATCAAGGCTTTATTCAAGCTATGAATATCGATATGTTCAGAAAACTCAAAAGCAGCTAGCATGTTGTATTCACAACTACCACCTTGTAGCTGATCCAGTGACCACAGCCTTAACTGGGCCATTGACAGGGGGTAACGCTCAGCAGAAGGTTGAGGCAATATTGTTGTGAGGTTTTCAGTCGCTTGACTCGCAGCATTTAGCTGCTCAGTTAAAGCGGCAATCGTTGAGGCTCTGAATAAAGTCGCCAAGTTAATATCAACTTTAAACTCGCGCTTTAATCCCGAGAGCATGCTGACCGCCAGCAAGGAATGCCCACCCAAAGCAAAAAAGTCGCTTTCTGGCGCTAACTTGGCAATAGAAACGTTTAACAGCTCTGACCATATCGAAGCCACACGCAACTCCATTTCGCTCAGGCTCATCTTTGAGTTAACACCATCACACAAGGCGATTTGTGGGAGCGCTTTCAGATCTATTTTGCCATTTGCTGAAATCGGCCACTGTTCCAGCAACATAAAACCACTTGGTATCATATAGCTGGGTAGTTCCAATGCTAATGCGCGTTTAATCTGCGCCAATAATTCTTCGGTTTTGTTATCCACAGCTTTAACATAGGCATTAAGCTGAGCTTCAGAGCCTGAGGAATCGAGTACGACGATAACCGAGTCGACACCACTTATCTGTTTGATATGATTTTCAATTTCTCCAAGTTCAACTCGGTGACCACGGATTTTAACTTGCTTATTATTACGCCCTAAATATTCAATGTTCCCATCACTTCTAAAACGACCTATATCTCCGGATTTATACATTCTTGCGTCGGGTTGATTTTGCCAAGGATCTGCGAAAAACGTTCGTGCCGTTAGATCCGGACGTTGCCAGTATCCGCGAGTAACTTTACTTCCTCCAATGTATATTTCTCCAGGTACTCCAAATGGAAGCGGACGTTGCTTTGAGTCTAGAATGTACAGTTGAGTGTTGGGATCTGCACGACCTATTGGTACCCTATCTTGGATATCTCCATTTTTCTCAATCTCAAAACAACAGGCTGAAACCGTTGTTTCAGTGGGCCCATAGGAATTGATTAGCCTAGCTGTAGTATTCGTTTCATTTAGCCATTTTCTGACTTTATCTACCGCTAACGCTTCACCACCTAAAATAATAAGCTCAATACAACTCGGTATCTGACCATCAAGCTCGACTGCAAGTCGATGCCAAAACGCGGTCGGTAAACTAAGCAAGTTAATTTCGTACTTTTGACAAAATTGCCAAAAAGCATCAGCACTTCCCAAGCAGGTTTCACTACGTAACACTAAAGTTCCACCATGTACCAAGGCGACAAAGATTTCTTCTATTGCTGTATCAAAGCTCAATGAAGCAAATTGTAATACTCGCTTACCCGCAGTCATGGAATATTTGTGCTGTAATGGCAGGATAAATGCTGCTAGCTGGCGATATTCAACCATCACCCCTTTTGGTTTGCCGGTGGAGCCTGAGGTATACATGAGATAAGCTAAATCGTCTGACTTAGTAGGGATAGAGACTTGCTGATATTCGTATTGTTCAAGCGTCAGATCATCGCTGTTGATGACGGTGCAACCAAGGCTTTGGTTATTTTGATTTTTTAAGTTAGTAAGCCCTGCATTGTCGGATAAGCACAACACAGGGTCGGCATCAGCAACCATAACTTGAAGACGCGCTAGAGGAAGGGCCATATCACATGGTACATAGACAGCTGCCACCTTCATAATCGCCAGTATATTGACAATAAGTGCTATACTGCGTTGCTGGTAAACTAACACTCGGTCTTGTCTTTTCACACCTAACATTAACAAGTGTTGGGCCATTGCATCTGCACGACGCTCAAGTTCGGCGTAGCTAATCGTTTGATCTGCTGCAATCACAGCCGTCCGCGCAGCAAGGTTGTTGCTATGCAAAGCGATTTGCTGATGTAGTAAGGCTTGCTCGGTATCTAACTCGTCAATCGGTGTATTTTTTAGCAGCGCGAACCTTTGCTGATCTTCAGCAGAGAGAATCTCAATATCAGAAACTGGAGTTTCAGCACTTTGTAAGGTGATCTCTTGCATCACGACCATTAGCCTTTCTAACAACTGAATGCCTTCAATTTCATTGAAATAAGCAAGGTTATGATCAAGCATTAACGCTGGTGATAGTTCCTCACCATACTCCCAATAAGTCACCGTAACTGGAGTTATTTCATGTAGATGTGATACATACTCAAGAGACTCGGTACCATTTTCAAAATTCAGGGAGCTATCCAATTTTAAATAGTTAAAGGCAATATCAAATAGTTGATTTTCTTTGCCTGAGCTACCCAATGCATTGACCAAGTGCCCGAAGGGAAAACGCTGATGTCGAAAGCACTTTTTCTGCCGATTTGCGATATCTTTGACTAACTCCAGCAACGACTTCTCACCTGCGCAATTAAGTGTTGTTGGACTGATACTGGTAAAAGCCCCCAGCATCCGCTTTTGTTTAGCACCGTTACGGTTATGAAAAGATAACCCTATGTTCAATTCCGTTAATTGGTAAGCTTTGGAAAAATAGATGCTTACTCCAGCTAATACCAATTGAGCAACACTCACTCCCCATGCTTTAGCTCGAGCAACCATGCTTTTGTGTAACTGCGTAGGAATATCAAGTTGTATTCGGTTACTCGGTGTATGTTGTTGACGCCAGCTTTCTTTATGAGTACGGTTAAAAACTCGTGCTTGAGGCGTTATTCCCTGTTCAAGCCAAAATTCTCTATCTCTTTGATACTTTAAACTTGCTACATAATTTTCGTCGTCTGCGACAATTTCAGCCCAGAGCCCCATCTTTGATTGATGTTGTGGGTCTTGACCACGATAATACTGGCTCAATAAATCAGCCCAGTTTGCAAATCCCCAACCGTCCATCATGACATGATGAGCAATCGCTACATACCAGTATTCATTCACGGAAAGCTTGACCAAATAGGCATCGTATAACGGCTGCTCTTCAAGCTGAAACGCTTCTGCAAAACGCTGCTGCAGCCAAACTGTGGCATGCTCAAGAGGAGTTGAGTAAGCCGAAAAGTCGAGTACTTCTAAATTAGTAAGTCTAGAGTCACTAAAATACTGAGATATGCCGCTTTCACTCTGGCGCACTCTCATTCCAAATATTTCATGATTTATGACTAGCTTTTCATGAGCTGCTTTAATCCGACTTTCGTCAATCGCTCCCAACTTAATATAGCCACCAACATTATATAGTGGGTGCTCAAGATACTGTTGTTGGTCCAAGTAAATGTCGCGCTGCGTTAAACTCAACGCTAAGTAGCAGGTTGAGCCTTGCTTTTGTCCATCCATCATCATCTTCCTAGCTCATTGGATTATCGCGTTCAACTGGCCACTTAGTTGTTTAAGTTCTGTTGTGGGAGAGGAGTCGGTAGCGATTGGTTGCAAGATTGATAGCTGACCTTGCTCCATTCGGATCACCTTATCAGCGATTTTGAAGTACCTGTCATCGTGGCTTATAACTACTACGGCTTTATTTGCTGACTTTAATTGCGGAAGAATTTCCGTATAAAATATTTCTTTAAACTCGGGGTCTTGATCGGCTGCCCATTCATCAAAAAGGTATAAGCTTTTATCTTCAAGGACACTAACCAAAAGTGCTAATCTCTTTCTCTGCCCATCCGATAACGAAGTCGTTGAAAATGCGTTATCTACAACCTTCACTTTTTCATTAAGATCCAATGCACGAAGCAATTGAGTAATTCTTTCCGGATCCACTTTCAAACCAAAAAGACGCTTAAATAAGTGATAATCAGAGTAAATGGCTGCAACTTCTTCACGGCAACTAGCTAGGCTTTCCATTGTTACTTTTGTGTCACCAAAGTAAATATCGCCTTCTGTTGCTTGATAATGCAGTGTCATCAATTTACTTAGCGTGGATTTCCCAGAACCATTCCCTCCGACAATAAAAACAACCTCACCTTTGCGAATTTCGAAACTCAACGGTCCTACTTTAAATCCGGGTTTATCATCAACACTCAAATATCGAAAACTTACGTCATCAAAACGAATACTTTGCCATTCTGGAAGTGGAGAAATTTTCTCGATAAATTGCTCTTCGGGTAATGTTTCTAGCAGGGTGTTAACTTTCCTAACTGAGACTTTAGCAATCGCAATCTGGGGAATAGCGTTCAAAATCACCGATACTGGACCTGCGATATACAACAACACCATCACTACACCAATCAACTCAGATGAAGATATTTGGTGATAATTGACAAAGACAAAGCTGATCATTCCAATCACCATAAAACTCAAAATATCACCGTAATTCACAGCAACTCGCAGTACGCTTTGCGCTATTTTATCGGAGGCTAGGATATGGCTTTCTTGCTGATGCAATGCATAATCAAAGTAATCGTCACTTTTGGCTCTGTTTAGTTTGAGCTCCTTCGCACCATTAATAATACCGCGGATACCTTCTTGTAAATTATCAACGTGCTTGCGGGACTTTGTTATATATACTCGGCTCACATACATGGGTAATTGATAAGTCACCACACCAAATACAATGCAGTAAGCGACAAACAGAAAAACATCTCTATTGAGATAGTAGAGAAAGATCATCATGCCCAGTAGCGTTACACCATTTGTTAATAAATCAGGTAACACTCTCGCTCCCATCACGATCCTCTGAACATCAGTCGTTAGCGCTGCAATCAATTTAGCTGAACCTACTTTTTCCAACGCCACTATTGGTGCTTTACGGATGCGATCGTACATGTCCTTACGCATCTGCGTCGTGACCTCAAGCGCAACACGAGTCAGTAATACTTGTGAAAGTGAACGTGTTACAAAAATAAGGGCACATAAAATAGCAAACGCAATTGCAAATTTGGCACTGCTTACCTGCCAACCAAAGAGTTCTAATTGATCTGACTCTGTTGCCAACCCTCCCAACGACGGCTGAAGCGCTTTTAGGACCAATGGAATAAGAAGTGAATAAGCGATGCCCGCCAGCGCTCCGAGAAAGATGGCACAAAATACCTTGTTAGGCGCCTTTTTTGTAAATACATCAAACAGCTTCATAGTTATCCTTAGTTAGACTAATGCCAAGAAAATAGCGTCGTTTTTCATTTCCATGACGTGCCTAATCACCCGCAATCAATTCAACGTAAGCAAGCTGCGATGGTTCTGCATCAAACCTTTCGAACTCTACTCGACTAAACTTCATAACCATGTCATCGTAATGCTCACTGATCGGGTTGCCAGACTGCCCAGTTGAGTTCATGTAGAAGTGCTGCTCAGGATCGCCCATCACTATAATTTGCCTCATACCGGCACCAAAGTTTTGCACAAACCCTTGTGATTTGTCGTAATATGAGGCTGCAACATTGACCGAGTGTATTGAGCCGCCAGCAGGAGCCCTGCGCTCAAATAAGCCATCCAATACTCTTATATGACTAAAGGGAGTATGAGCATATTCAGTATGTTGCAATTCTCCCCAATTCCATCCAGCAATGTCTTCACCTAGTTGATTTGATAACACCTGCAAGGCTTTTTTAAACGCTTTATTTATAAGTTGTTGACAATTATCACTAGAGGAGTTTGCTGCACTATCCACACACCATTGCGGATGCTGCAGCAACTCAACAACAGTCGTCAGCGGTAAAGTAGATGCAATGTCCTGCAAAATATCTAGCTGCCCTTGCTGATTCCAAAAGCCAGCCAGCTCGTCCTTTAATAGCAACTTTCTTATCTCACGCTGCCACACAATAAAAATGCTTGGCGCCTGACTATCCGCTGACATATTGCCGGACCAACTTTTCAGCAGCTCTAGCGCTTGACGTTGATGCTCATTCTGCGGTTGAATTTGCTGCGCCAGCGGCAGCAATTTTTTCACTTCAAGATCTAATGTGTCCCCTTGTATGCTCATCATGTCCTTTGCTGTGAGCAGCCTTTCTGGATTTTTTATTAAATAGCTAATCCGCTGACTGCGATAGCTAGGGGCAAATGCATGACTGATAAAATATGGATAAGAATCAAATAACAAACCATCATTGGCTGACACGATAATGCCACTTTCCGGGTTATATAGCTTAGGCATTTGTTGATACGGAATATAACCAGCCCAATCGGTATTAACCCGACCAGCAGGCAATGGGATTACCCCCTCACCAACAGCCCTTATAGGTATGCGTCCTGCTCCAGCGTAACCAATATTCCCTTCGGTATCGGCATAAAGCATATTCAGTGCTGGCGCGACTAAAAAGCTGAGGGCATTTTCAAATGATGACCAATTGTTGGCATAGTTAAGCTTAAAAAAAGCCTCATAAGACGTATCATCAGGGTCTAATCCCGTCCACCTTAGGGAAACAGGGTGCATCATTGACTGCTTGATATCACTGATCAAGGGACCACGCTCAGTAGTTCGAACATTGATTTTTACTGGCTTTATACGTTTATTCAGTAATTCTGGAGTGTCAGCTCTAACCTCTATGATCTCAATTCGTTCACCAAGTGGTTGCCATGAACTCCCTGACTCATATAGGCCTTTTTGGTTAATGTTTAAAGTTTCGAAATATAGGTCTTGCACATCAGCCATCATATTAGTCCCCCCCCAGCTGATATGATCGTTTTGACCAAAGATAATCAACGGGGTACCAACCAAGCCCATTCCTTTAGCTGATAGATGCTCACCTTGTTGCGAAAGTGCATACCAATATGAGGGGATTTGCAGTCCTAAGTGCGGATCATTTGCCAGAATAGGCATATTATCTTTGCTATGCTTGCCACTTATAACCCACGCATTACTACCAACATATTGACCACCAAAGTTAAATTGTTTTTGTAACTGCGAGTTACGTCGCATCACATTTTCAAGTGCGACTAAAGTAGGTTGTTGATTAAATTCGGAGTATTGAGCAATACTAAACTTACTGGTGATGCCACCAAATAACTGAGTAAGCTGCTTTTCTGGCAAAGACTGAGCGGCAATATAGTTTCGAATCTCATCATTCATATTGCCAGCCAAATTTAGCGCAAACATTTTAACCCAAGCAATAGTATCTATTTCTCGCCATCGCTGTGGTTTTATATCTAGTAAAGTAAACTCAGCTGGATAAACAGTCTGTTGCGCAATCCAATAGTTAATCCCAGCAACATACGCTGTAACTGACTTTTTAGCTTCGGGAGAAAGGTTTTGCCAAGCTTGCTCTGCAGCGCCATAAATTCCAAGGCTTCGTATCCAAATGTCACTTCCTAGAGCATCTCGACCGAGTACTTCGCTCAAGCGTCCTTGAGCCATGCGTTTTTGAAGTTCAAGCTGCCACATTCTATCTTGAGCATGGACAACCCCTGTTGCAAAGAAAATATCTTGATCATCACTACCGTCGAGATAAACAACGCCATTTTGGTCACGATAAACTTTTACATTAGCGCTCAACCATGGAGCCTTTAGCTGCCCTTTGAGTGGCGGGAGGCTTGCCTGAAGATGGTTAACTCCGTATATCAGAATAACGAGTAAAGGTAGTAAGACCACTAAAATTACTCTTGAAATCAATGGGTAACTCTTAAACACGAGCGAACTAATCCTTTTTTATTATAATTTATTTCTAGCACCTGTACTGCTAAACCCAACAACCCCTAAGATCCCCTGAACTCCCAGTGACGACTGCCTCCAGTCACTCGGGCTGTTAAAACGAAATCGTGTTCATGAATGAGCGAGACTTAATCTGTTGAAATTGGCTAAGTCGCTGACTAGGGTAAAATATAACCACAATCAAACTTAACCTTTAGAAAACACAAAATCAACCAAGAAAACAAAAAAATAACACTTGCAACCATTCGTGAAACAAAACAAACTAATGGCTAATTTTTCATCTGTTTTAACATCAGCTTTATAAGTAAAGGAAAAACAGCTAGAGGGTATGTGGTCTTGCCAGTAGTGGTCTACTTCATAAAACATGTAACCCAAGATGTTAATCGCGAGATATATCAATTCCGGAACAAAAAATTGCAAATGTATCGAAAGTGGGACTTTTGCCTGCTGTAAGTAAAGTCTTTTAAAAATACATAACCAATTGATTCCAATTGACAAATAAAACAAAAGTAGAAGTTGGTATTAAATCTGCTAACCAAGCTTACATCAGAAGATATACGGTAGAGTTCATGGATATAACTATTAATAAAAAGAGTAAGAAAAACGTCAGCAAAAAAATGTGGTTAATTATCACAGCCAGTGCAATGGTCATTATTGTGTTTTATTTATTCTTTAATAGCGGATACTCCAACGCTTCTTATATAGCCAATAATCGTAGTTTACTTTTTGCTAACGTTCAGCAAGGCCAATTCACTATTAACGTGAGAGGCTATGGTGCATTAGTCCCTAAAGAGATCCATTGGATTTCTACTGATATTAACGGCAGAGTTAAACAACTGTGGGTTAAACCTGGAGATAGCGTAAAGCGTGGTGACATTTTAGTTTCTTTGCAAAACCCCCAGTTAATACAAAAAAAGGAAGAAACCACATGGGAGCTCGAGGCATTGATTGCCGAGAAAAAGGCTGAACGCGTGGCATTAGAATCGCAATTATTCCAACTCAAAACAACGCTACTGGAGACCGATGCCGAGTTTGAATCCACCAAACTGGTACTGGATGCCCAAGAAGCCCTTATAAAAGCTGGTAACTCAACTATTTCAGCACTTGACCACTCGAAAACTAAATTGACCATGAAAAACATTGAGCTGCGTCAAAACTTACAAGCTCAGCAATATAAAAAAATGGAAGAGAATCTCGAAGCTCATATTGCTGGTGCTAAAGCGCGCTTAAATAAAATGCGAAAGACGTTACAACAAGTTCAAGGTCAAGTCGACGCATTAGATATAGTGGCGACCTCCGATGGTGTTGTACAAGAGATGGAGCTGGAACTCGGGCAACAATTGACTAGTGGCGATGGCGTAGCCAAGATAGCCCGCTTAAATGACTTTCAGGCCGAGTTAAAAGTACAAGAGCTTCAAGTACAAAATATTCAACAAGGACAAAAAGTAAAAATAGACACAAGGACTTCGACAGTTAATGGAGTTGTTGAACGGATCGATCCCAATGTTGTTGAAGGAACAGTTAAAGTGGAAGTCAATTTGCAAGGAGAACTTCCACCTGAGGCTCGACCGGACTTAAGTGTCGAAGGAACTATTGCGATCGCAGATAAAAAGGACACTCTATTTGTTAAACGCCCAGTATTTGCCTCAGAAAATACACAAGCATATGTCTATCGTGTAGATAACAATTCAAAAACAGCCCAGCGCGTTAAAGTTGAGTTTGGCCAAGTATCAACAAACACCGTTGAAATACTGTCTGGGCTCAAAGCAGGTGACAGAATTATCATTTCAGACCAATCTGCTTGGGAGCAGCATGCGGAAATTATCCTCAATTAGGGAAGCCTTATGACAAATAAAACAATTATTCAACTGGACAATATCGAGAAAAAATTCTCAACGGAAGATGTTGAAACTTATGCATTAAGTCAGATCAGTCTCACTATTAACTCTGGCGATTATATTGCAATTACAGGCCCTTCTGGTTGTGGTAAATCGACACTGCTATCGCTCATTGGCTTACTTGATGTGCCGTCAGCAGGTAAATACGTACTAAGTGGGCATGATGTCAGCCAAATCAGTCGAGATGAGCGAGCCGCCATCCGTAATGAACATATTGGATTTGTATTTCAGTCTTTTAATTTAATTAGCGATATGACTGTTGAGGAAAATATTGCTCTACCACTAAGTTATCGAAACAACATCGACCAAAAACAGATTAGTCATCTTATTGACTTCGCACTAGAAAAGGTTGATATGCAACATCGCCGTAAGCATTTCCCAAGTCAGCTATCAGGGGGCCAGCAGCAACGTGTTGCCATTGCCCGAGCGATTGCAGGAAAGCCAGCTTTAATTTTAGCTGATGAACCAACTGGTAACCTTGATTCTAAAAACACTGATGCGGTTTTAGAATTACTAAAAAAGTTACACAATGAAGGTACGACGATTGTTATGGTGACACATGACCCGCGCTCAGCTGGACAAGCCAACCGCCAAGTTGAGATGTTTGATGGTAAAATCGTTGCGGATCAAGTCGTAAGCGCAAAAAACTCTGCCGCTTAAGGTGTGCACTATGAATTATTTATTAGATATAAAATACGCTTTTCGACTTTTGGCAAAGTCTCCGCTTTTTACTATTTTGACAACCATCGTATTGGCTGGCGGTCTTGCGGTCAGTATATTCAGCTACTCTTTTTTGCATACCTTCGTCTTTTCTGATTTACCATTACCCGAAGGCGAGTCGATAGTGAAACTACAAGCGACAGAACAGGGCTATGACCGTATGTTTGATGCCGTTGACTTTGCTGCCATTCGGCCACAAATATCAACGCTAAGTGAATATGGCATGTATTATTCAACTTCAGTGCTGTTGGATATTAATGGTCAAGCTCAGTCTCACAATGCTACTTTTAGCGAATGGAACTTGTTCCAATTCTCCCGCGTCCAACCGCTAATGGGTCGAGCTTTTAGACCTGATGACAGCTCCCCTCGGTCAGAAAAAGTTGCCGTGATAGGCTATGACCTTTGGCAAAGTAAGTTCTTCGGCACGCCGGATATTCTTGACTCCACAATTAAAATCAATGGTAAAAATACCCGAGTCGTTGGCGTTATGCCTCAGGGATATGGTTTCCCTGTTGCTTCAAAATTATGGCTGCCGATTCCTGAGCCCTTGTTTACGACTCAAAACAGGGATCAAGTTTATGTAGATGTATACGCTCGGATAAAGCCCGATATAGCACAAAACGTTGCTAATGACGCACTATCTCGCATCGCCAAAAACACTTATGAGATGCGTCGTCAAAATAGTGATACTGCAATCGATGACATTTACATCACGACTTTTCAAGCCGCGCAAACCAATGGCGCTGATGGTATTATCGTTTTCACCATTCTAAACATAGTCACCGGATTTATTTTTCTGCTAGCAGCAATTAATGTGGGGAATTTACTGTTAGCCCGCATGAATGCAAGAACCAAAGAGATATCTATCCGAGTCGCCCTTGGTGCGCCGCAGAAACGGCTTATCGTCCAAATGATGTGGGAAAGTATTATTATCTGCGTAGCTGGTGGCGTTATTGCTTTACTTTTATCAGGCTGGGCACTGCAACAAGTTAATCAGTTTTGGATTAACATGAATCTAGCTGACGGATTGGCCTATTGGTGGCACTGGGGACTTGACCTGAATACTATCTTTGCGACTATCATCTTCATTTTTGTCGCTATTATCATGACGGGTGTATTACCTGCGCTACATGTAACAGGTGGCGACTTCAACGCCATTTTGCGAGGTGGTACCAGAGGCGCGGCTAGCAGCAAAGGAAACAAAGTTACTAGAATGCTACTCACTACCGAAATTACTGTTGTTACGGTATTAATGTACCTAGGTATTGTCTCTAGTTTTTTTGCCAATCAGCTGATCAATTTAGATATTGGCTTAAACACCAAAAACATCTTGTCTGCCCAAGTTTCTCTGCCAGCAGAACGTTACGACTCCCACCCTCGCCGCAATGCACTCTACCAAAATATCGCATCTAGGCTACAGCAACAGTCAAGTGTGTCTGATGCAGTTGTCACTACTAGCTTTGGTAAAAATACCTTCATGCAACAAGGTATAAAATACCAGCTGGAGCAAGATAAACCACAAGCTGTGATTAGAAGTGTATCAGGCAACATTCAATTCACAGGTGTCCAGCTACTCACAGGCCGCTATATAGATTCAAGGGACCAAGGGAACACCATGCCTGCAGCAATGATCAGTAAAACTTTAGCACAGACTTATTGGCCTGAAGGATCGGCCATAGGTAAACAACTTAAAATAAGTGACGAAGTAGAAACAGCTAGTACTTGGGCAACAATTGTCGGCGTAGTTTCAGATCGTGTTGAAGGCACTCCAGTTAGCGATCCTAAAAATCTAATGACAATTTATCGTCCAATAAGTCAACTAGATAGCGGTAATATCAATATAGAATACAAGTTTATTGGTTCAGAGCAACAAGCTCGCTCAGTGATTTATGAAACGCTATACGCAATAGACTCAGAAGTACGTATCAGTGCACTTAAAAGTATGGAAGAATTACTCGTAATGCTAAGGGATCTCACTCACTCTGCAACCCAACTATTTTTGAAATGCGGCTTATTTGCCTTGGCATTGGGAGTGACAGGTATTTATGGCCTCACGGCCAATTCAGTTACCCAACGCCAACATGAAATTGGGATCCGCAGGGCATTAGGTGCAAACGATCAAAACATCATCCGCTGGCTCGTTAAACTCGGAGCAAGACCGATGTTAAAGGGTCTAAGTATTGGTTTAGTTTTGTCAGCCATACTCAGCTTTGCCACTTGGCAGATCATCGCGTTAGATATCTATCTCTACGCGATTAGCGCCTTGGTTGTAATTGTAATAACAAGCACGGCTGTGTTAAGCGCCATTTACCTTCCTGCGCGCCGCTCAATTCAATTAGAGCCGAGTGAAACACTGCGCTGTGAAGACTGATGTAGCAAACCTCCTAGCTGACGATCTTTGTCAGCTAGGTCCTAAAATCAGACCCTAAGGAGAAGGAAATGTTTACAACTACTGTCATACGCGTCGGCTTTACAGCACTTGTTATGCTCTGCGCGACGTCGCAAGCACAACAACCCGCCCCACAAACCACTTCGCTTGAATCGGCATTTTACAATCGACAATATGAGCAAGTCGCTGAAGCATTAGCGGCCCAAAAAAACAAAGATCTTAACTCGGAAATAATGGCTGTATCCGTTGCAGTAGCACAAGATAGCGACGATAAAGAAGCGATGCTAAATGCCTTGATCAAGCGGCATCCAGAAAATGCCGAAGTGCATTTTGTAGCTGGCGAATTATGGTATCAAATTAAGGAGCAATCGAACCTCTTTAATAAACTTGGTCTGGTGGAAAAATCTAATAAGCATTCAATTAGAGCTGCTGAGTTAGCACCAAACAATCCTAAATATTTAGTTGCTGCTGCAAAAGCTTTAGCTATTGAAAGCGGCTTTTGGGACTCAGAAAAGAAAGCATCGAAAGCTATCGTCGAACGACTGAAAGACATGGATAAACATTATTATTATTTGGCTCTCATGGATTACCTTCAAAACACTCAAAATGAAAGCCTCGCGTTACAAACTGTTGATTTTGTGAATCAGCACTACCCTCATGATATTGCCTTAGTAAACCGAGCCGCTAATTTGCTTTGGACTTTTTCGGCCAAAAAACAAGCACAGAATCTGTTCGCTAAAGGGTGCCAAATTAATAATGTAGCCACTGGGTTGTTACCTACTTGGCGAGATACTTGTGTGTCTGCCGCTTATTTAGCATTACAGGAACACGGGGATAAGCAATTAGCAGTTGATGCCATGGAGCACTTAATAAGCAAAGAACAAGTAGAAGATGAGCAGCACATAGAATACTTAATGCTGTTAGGTGAACTAAGTCGAGCAGTAAAGGACAACAATAAAGCTAAAAGTGCTTATCAACAAGCGCTAACACTTAGCAATGACAGTTCAACAAAGCGAGATATTCGCCGTGCACTCGATAAAGTAAGCCAATAAGCGACATTAGTAATATAGAGAAGGTAAAAATTGACTTGAAAAAACACAAGTAATTCAGCAAGATGGAGTTATTGCTATTATTTATCCTAGCAAAGATCATGAGTAAAGATTAAATTTTTATAATGTAAATCATATAGATAAAGATTTTTTCCTTGATACACATGATACCTCGAAGCAGCAAGCGTAATGTTTGTGAAGCAGTTGTTGTTGTAATATCAAATTACCGTTTTAATATAGCAGGCGTTAAATACTAATAACGCCGCTTCAGCTAAGCAAATATATGATATAGATAGTCTTACGGGTTGCATTGTCACCACCAGAGGAGTAGTAAAATGACAAAAATGGCAAGATATGCTCTACGAATTGCTGCCTGTTAATTAGGAAATCACGATGAGTGAATCGATTCTTGTAGCAGATGATAATCCAGACATCATCACCTCTGTACAACTACTGCTTGCTGAGTTTGACTATCAGGTATTCAGTGCTACTACCCCAACAGAGCTACTTAATGCACTGGAAACAAAGCACTTCGATCTAATACTCATGGACCTTAATTATCACTTAGACAGCACCTCAGGTATGGAAGGTCTAGAGTTATTAGCTAATATTCGAGCCAAATGGGACATCCCCGTAATAGTCATGACCGGATGGGCTACTGTAGAGTTAGCAATAACGGCTCTCCAACAAGGTGCTAATGATTTTATCCAAAAACCTTGGCAGAACGAACACCTCGCAAACAGCATTAAAACCCAATTAGCCTTAAGCGATAGCCAAAGGTTAAGCAAAAAACTAAGTGCCGAAAACAATCAGTTACGTACGCAACTCAGTAATAATCACTGCACTCTAATCGCAGACTCACCTGCGATGCAGAAATTAATTGCAGAAATAGATCGATTACGAGAAAGCCAATCGAGCATTTTACTTACCGGTGAAAACGGCACAGGAAAAACGCTACTCGCTCGCTATATACATAATGACTCACAACGAAGTCAGCAGCCTTTTATCTCCGTAAATATGGGAGCTATCGCTGATGGTGTGTTTGAAAGTGAATTTTTTGGCCATAAAAAAGGAGCGTTTACAGGAGCAATTACTAGTCGAGAAGGTCTTGTCAAACAGGCTCAATGTGGCACATTATTTTTAGATGAAATAGGGAACACTCCCCTTTCTCAACAAGCTAAAATACTTAGCGTGATTGAAGAGAAAATGTATACACCTGTTGGGAGCACACAGGTATATCACGCTGACGTCAGAGTCATTAGCGCCACTAATATGGATTTAGTCAGAGCGATAATGGAAGGAACATTTCGCCAAGATCTATTTTATCGTCTAAACACTATCGAACTTCGTGTACCGTCACTTAGGGAGCGTCTGGAAGATATTCCTCTTTTAGTAGATCATATGTTAGATAAGCTCATCGCTGAGTATAGCTTCGCACCAATAAGGCTTACGAATTGCGCCATGGAGAAACTTAAAGCACATTCATGGCCAGGCAATATTCGAGAACTTAACCATTGTATTGAACGGGCAGTATTTATGTGTCAAAACGGTGTCATAGATGCACATCATTTGCACTTAGTTACTGAGCCTGCAGCTACAACAGCAAACGCTGCGGTTACCGCAGCGGTACCATTAAACCTGACTTTGGATGAACTCGAACGACAAGCCATCATCGAAAGACTTGAACATTATGCAGGAAATGTGAAAAAGACAGCAGCATCATTAGGCCTTAGCCGAAGCGGCTACTATCGTAGAATTGAAAAGTACAACCTTTAAAACATAGCAGCTTTGACCTTGTCTACCACACTTAAAACCACAACTGGAATGCTCATAGTATTGAGTTTAGCCTTTTGTTATTTATTAAGCTTACTATCGGTATCTAAATATATCATAGCGTTGACAGGGCTATTTCTACTTCCAGCCTGCCTGTTTTTAACTAACCACATAAAAGCGAGCTATTACAACCAAACTAGAAACATTGCTGTATTACTAGAAGCACTGGTGGACGAAGACTACAACATACGGTCAGCCATCCGTGCTGAAGATGATGAGATGCTAGAAATAAAACAGCTCCTCAATACACTTTCACAAAGACTAGCACAACAAAATGTTGCCATAAAAGAAAGCCAACTTTTACTGGAAAAAGTGATCACTCACATTGATGTAGGAATAATTGCCACGGATGTTAACTACGACATAACCTTTGCAAACCCCGCAGCTAATGAGTTACTAGGCCTTCAATCGTCACAACAAGGCGCAAACTTAAGCTGCACTACAATCCCTGTAGAACAAGTTACAAGACAGCCACAAAGCTTTACCATTAAAGATGGTGCTGTTAGTAAAACCTATCGAATTGCGGTAGTAAAATACATTCATCATCAGCAGCTCAACTATCTATTTTTTATCAGCGACGTACAATGGTTATTAATAGATAAAGAGCGAGAGAGTTGGCAACGCTTACATCGAGTACTCAGTCATGAAGTTAACAATAGTTTAGCTCCGATCTCTTCTATTAGTGCCACGTTACTGAAACAGCTTCAGAAACTAGAAAGTGCTACACCGGCTCTTGAGCAGGGTCTTACGGTGATCCATAATCGCTCAACTTCGCTCTACAAATTTATTAGCAACTTTCAGAAAATTAGTAAGCTACCTCAACCTAATAAGCAACCGCTCGACATCTGTGAACTTATCGAAAAATGTATTTTACTATTTCCCGATAGCAAAATATCACTACTAAATCCAACGAAATGCCAGCTATATGCTGATCCACACCAATTAGAACAAGTCTTTGTGAATCTTTTAAAAAACGCTCAAGAAGCCATGAGTACAACAACAGGAGAGATTACCATTGAGTTTGAACAAAGCGACAAATATTGCAGTATAAAGATAATTGATGAGGGTGTCGGCATTAGTAATACTGACAACCTCTTTATTCCGTTTTTTTCTACCAAAGTGTCTGGCAGCGGTATAGGTCTAGTGTTTAGCCGGCAAATACTTTTCAACCATTTAGGTGATTTACAAATTCAAAATAGAAACGATAAAAAAGGAGCTGTTGCAATAGTTTCTCTTCCAAGGTTGCAATCGTAACAATTGCTACAGCGTTATATTACTATTTTTAGGTATACACCTTATTGCAGTAGATGAATCATTCATAAACAAAATATCCATCAATTAGCGGGATCGTTCTTGTATTTTTGTAACAAACAAAATAAAGTAATAACGATTTGCATTTAAATTAGTAACGGATGTACGTAGTTGTGCCTACCTCACACACAAAAGCTTTGCGACAGCAAACCCCAGACGTCGCGTCCTTAAGTTCATGTTTCCTTGTTATTGCTATTCATATCGGAGGCATTGCTTTTGCGTGGACAACTACCTCAACACCTGAGCCAGTGGAAATATCTTCTCAGCACTCGAGCATTAAGGGCAAGTTTATCAACTTACCAGCGCAAACAAAGGAAACCACAGTTCAACAACCTGAACCTATTGTAGAGCCTGAACCTATTGTAGAGCCTGAACCTATTGTAGAGCCTGAGCCTATTGTAGAGCCTGAGCCTGTTGTAGAGCCTGAGCCTGTTGTAGAGCCTGAACCTGTTGTAGAGCCTGAGCCTGTTGTAGAGCCTGAGCCTGTTGTAGAGCCTGAGCCTGTTGTAGAGCCTGAGCCTGTTGTAGAGCCTGAGCCTGTTGTGGAGCCTGAACCTGTTGTGGAGCCTGAACCTGTTGTAGAGCCTGAACCTGTTGTAGAGCCTGAGCCTGTTGTAGAGCCTGCTCCAGTCAGCTCCGCAGTCCAACCAGAACAAAAAGATGTTAGTAACACAGCTGAGGCGGCCACCACTTCTCAGGATCCGAGTTTACCGCCAGGACTTGTATTGCCGCACATGAGTGACGCTAATGCATTAAACAATCCGGCACCTATTTACCCAAGATTATCCCGTAAATTTAAAGAACAAGGGACAGTCTTATTAAAAATTTATATTGAAGCGGACGGCAGCGTCTCTGAGATAGAAATACATGAGTCGAGTGGCCACGGTCGCCTAGATCAGTCTGCAAAAGCAACTGTAAAGCACTGGCAATACCAACCGGCAACTCAAGACGGACAAGCGATCGGTTATTGGTACCTACAGCCTGTCAATTTTGCATTAAATTAAATAAGGAACAGTCATGGAGAACCCATACGGAATCGCCGCCATGTGGGCACAAAGCGATATCGTCATTAAAGCAGTAGCGTTTAGTTTGCTGTTTATGTCAATCGCAACTTGGTGCGTCATATTAATCAAAGGCATTAAGCTTTATAAATTAAAACAGCCACTTGTTGGCTCCAAGCAGTTTTGGCACGCACAAGATGTACAGTCAGGTATTTTATTACTCGAAACTCCAACGGGCCAAGCAACGCCCTTTAGTTCACTGGTCAACGAAGGCATGCATGCCAAGGCGCATCATGAGCAACACAAAGAAGATTTGCATGGTAATTTACCTATCGCGGAATGGTTAACTGCCAGCTTACGAACTTCTATTGACGAAAGTAAATCGGAACTACAGAGTAACTTAGCGATACTAGCTTCCATTGGTGCCACCGCTCCTTTTATCGGCTTGTTTGGCACGGTATGGGGAATTTACCATGCCCTGATAAGCATTGGCGTTAGTGGCCAAGCAAGTATCGACAAAGTAGCAGGTCCTGTGGGTGAAGCATTAATTATGACTGCTTTTGGCCTTGCCGTCGCTATCCCCGCAGTACTGGGTTACAACGCACTCACTCGGGGAAACAAACGCGTTGTAAACCGCCTGAACCACTTTGCTCACGAATTACACGCATTCTTACTGATGGGCTCTGCACCAAATGCAAACGCTAAGCGCCCAGTATTTAAATCGGTCGGAGGTAAATAATGGCGTTTGGCCAAGGGTTTGAAGATGACGAAGAGGTCATGGCTGAAATAAACATGACACCACTTGTGGATGTGATGTTGGTATTGCTGATCATTTTTATTATCACCATGCCTGTGATCACTCAGTCCATTGAAGTAGAGCTGCCCAAAGCAGCCTTGCAAGAAACCAGCGCAGAGATATTGCCCGACAGCGTTTCTTTGATAGTACAAGCGAATGGTGATATTCAGTGGCAACAACAAGCCATCACGCTCGCGCAACTTAAACAACGTTTAGTGGAAGTTGCCGCACAATCACCGCAGCCTCCGATCCAATTACAAGGGGCTGCCAAAGTTCCCTATGAAAAAATAGTCGAGGTTATGGCACTGGCGCAGCAATCGGGCGTTAACTCGCTGAACTTTGTGACACAAACCAAGTAATAAAAGCAAGATAGCGCTAAGCGGGGTGTCGCCTTGTTATAGCGCTATGAAGATTGATAAATAGATAGAACTTAGCTTTTTTAACACAGTGCAACGGGCAGAGATTAGGCACTAAACGACGAAGGATCTCGTTAGACAGTTTAAATACGAATTAATTTCATAAATATTTAAATAAATTAAATTCTCACTCGTCTAATCCAAAACATAATTTTAGTTGAGCTTCTGATAGTCATACCAATTCGCTTAATTAAGTGATCTATTTTGAGGCGAGCAAATCTTGTCGATAACAAGGCGAAAATTTTGCTATTTAGTTGTTCTAAATGAGAAATTTTTAACGCGGTTAGCGTCAGATTTGCTCCTTCAAATTGAGCAACTATTAAGACTAATTGGTATTAATAGTGCCCTGTCGGTCTTGACGCTCAGCAGGCCCTAGGACAATAGCAGTAGCTAACCGTAACTGTGAGGATTAAGTATGAACAACACATCTCGCTTTTCATTAGTAGGTATTGGCTTCGGACCTTCTAATATTGCACTAGCAATCGCACTTCGTGAGCAAGGCCTAACAGATTGGGCTAACCATGCCTTGTTTATGGAACGTCAGCCAGAGTTTTCATGGCATAAAAATATGATGCTCGAAAACACGCACATGCAAATTTCCTTTTTGAAAGACCTTGTCACTATTCGTAATCCTAAAAGTGAATTTACGTTTATTAACTATT